>NZ_JBAPRN010000706.1:0-3580 GCF_049281135.1 Mycobacterium sp.
GTGCTGCTGGGGCGGGGTGTGCGAGGGCGGTCATCGACGCGGTCTCCATGGCTTTCGGGTGTTCAAAGGGACCCGACCATGCTATCGGGATGGTTATTGCCGAGGGGTTGCAGCCTTACGGCTGGCCCGGTTTGAGGAGGACGAACAGGGCCTCGGCGTCCGTGAGCACGGTGTCGCCGTCGCTGAGCCGGCCGGATACGAAGATCTTTCGGCCTTCCACCCGGTCGACGCGCGCGTCGACCTGCAGCTCCTGATTGATCGGCACGATCTGGCGGTAGTTGACGTGAAGGTACGCCGTGCGCTGGCGCGGACCGCCGGTGATAACCCCGGACGTCATGCCCAAGACGGAATCGAACAGCAGCCCGAGCGCACCGCCGTGAACGGCGCCGTTGCGGCCCAGATGGAATCGTCGGAAGCGGGCCCAGCCCTCGATGCGCCCGTCGTCAGTTCTGCGCACCTTCATCGGCACCGGCAGGATGTTGCCGCGGTTCGGCAAGTCGATGCGGCGCCCGGACGGGGTCGCCCACTCATCGGTGTCGAACGGGCCGAGTAAGTCCGAGACCTTTTCGACCAGGTTGGCCGCCTCGCTGATCACGTCGTCGGGCGCGTCGACCGCTCGGGCGTGGTCCTGCAGCGTGCGTACCGCCTCGATGAACCGGCCGTAGTCCGGGCCGCCCTTGGTCGTAGGTTCGGGCGGGTTGAATCCACCACCCGGATGTCGCGCATGTTCGCCGGCCACCAGAACACCGTATTGCCCGGCGGCGCGCGTCGGCGCCGGGCTAGGCGTTCTGCTTGCCGAGCTCGCTCAGCTTCGCGAACTCGTCGTCGCTGAGCTCGATCTCGGCGGCGGCGACGTTCTGCTCCAGGTGCGCGACGCTCGAGGTGCCCGGAATCGGGAGGACCACCGGTGAGCGTTTCAGCAACCAGGCCAGCGCCAGCTGCGAGGGCGTCGCGTGGCCGTGCTCGGCGCCGAGCTTGGCGAGTGGACCGTCCGGCGCCGCGAGGGGACCCGCGGCCAGCGGGAACCACGGAATGAAACCGATCCCCTGTTTGGTGACCTCGTCCAGGAGCGCTTCGGCCGAACGGTTGGTCAGGTTGTAGAGGTTCTGCACCGAGACAATCTGCGTGATCTTTTGGACGGCGTGCAGCTGGTCGACGTTGATCTCTGACAGACCGATGTGGCGGATCTTGCCTTCCTGCTGCAACTTGACCAGCTCGCCGATCTGGTCTTCCAGCGGGAATTTGTCGTCGATGCGGTGCAGCTGAAACAGGTCGATGGTCTCCACGCCGAGCCGGCGCAGGCTGAGCTCGGCCTCTTGACGCAGGTAGGCGGGGAAGCCCAGCGGAACCCATGCGTCGGGTCCGGTGCGCAGCAATCCGGCCTTGGTCGCGATCACCAGCCCGTCGTAGGGATGCAACGCCTCCCGGATGATCTCCTCGGCGAAGTAGGGGCCGTATGAATTCGCGGTGTCGATGAAGTTGACGCCGAGTTCGGCAGCGCGCCGCAGCACGCGAACCGCTTCGTCTCGGTCGGCGGGTGGGCCCCAAACCCCCTTGCCGGTCAGACGCATTGCGCCGTAGCCGAGGCGGTTGATGGTGAGATCACCGCCAAGAGTGAAGGTTCCGGATGCCTGGGCGGGAGCTTGCGTAGTCACATCGCCGACCGTACGCGAGCCCGCAAAAACCGGCCACGTCCGCGTGGCAAGCTGGCCCGGTGGACTTGCACACGATTGCTCAACTGCCCTTCACCTATCCGGAGGTGGGCGCGACTGCCGGCCCGCCGCCCCCGGGGTACAAGCACATTGGCTACTCGGCCCACATCGGGATGGGTCAGCTGCGCTTCGAGCAGGCCGCTGACGCGGTGATGCACTGGGGCATGCAGCGCGGCTCCGGCCTGCGCGTGCAGCCCAGCAGCGAATTGATCACCGTCGGCACGGTGGTCGTGGTGAAAATCGGTTTCCTGAAGGCACCTTGCCGGGTCGTGTACGTCGTCGACGAGCCGCACGTGAAGGGATTCGCCTACGGCACGTTGCCCGGGCATCCAGAGTCCGGCGAGGAGCGGTTCGTGGTGCGCCATGACCCCGTCACCTCCGCGGTGTTCGCCGAGGTCTCCGCCTTCTCCCGGCCGGCGACGTGGTGGAGCAAAGCCGGTGGACCGTTTACCTCGCTGCTGCAGCGCGTGATGAACAAGCGCTACGTACGGGCGGTGTGACCGGTCTGCTGCTTGCCGACACGTAACTAGTTGCGACGAAACGCCGATGCGAGTCGCGCTGGCTTACGTGTCGGGAACCGTCAGAGTTGGTCGAAACTCCGATCCTGTATGCGTGATGTATTCCGTGGCAGCGAGGCCGTACGAGAGGGCAAGCTGAGTCCGTATCAGCTCCGATCGCGATTCCGGTCGATCTATCCCGACGTGTATCTGGCCGAGTACTCAACTCCATCGCTACGGCAACGTTCGGAGGCGGCATGGCTGTGGTCGGGTCGTCGCGGCGTCCTAGCCGGTCTCGCTGCTGCGGCATGGCATGGCTCTGACTGGATCGACGACGACGTTCCCATCGAGTTGATCTGGCGCAACCCACATCCACCGGTAGGCATCGTTACCCGTAACCAACGAATTCGCGGTGACGAGGTCACTCGCGTCGCCGGACTCCCGATCACCACGCCCGAGCGGACTGCATATGATCTCGGTCGGCTTTTGCCACGCAGCGGAGCAATAGCGCGAATGGACGCGCTCGTGCGGGCCAGCCCGTTTCCGATCGAGGAGGTCCGACGGCTGAGCAAGCGCCATCCGGGCGCTCGCGGCTTGCGACAGCTGCGGGCCGCCTTGCCGCTTGTCGACGGCGGGGACCCCCACCAAAAGAGACTTGGCTCCGGCTGCTCTTGATCGACGCTGGACTTCCCGTTCCAGCCACGCAGATACCCGTATATGAGCTGTGGCGACTGGTTGCTGTGCTCGACATGGGCTGGGAGACATACAAAGTGGCAGTCGAATACGACGGCGACCAGCACCGAACCAACCGTAGGCAATACGCGAAGGATCATCGGCGACTGCGCAAGCTGGAGGCGATGGGATGGATCGTCATCCGAGTAATTGCCGAGGATGGACCGGGAGACACCGTGCAGCGCGTCCGAGCGGCGCTGCACGGGAGAGGATGCCTCGACACTTAGCTGGTTGCGACGAAACACCGCTGCAAGTCGCAATCGTTTAAGTGTCGCCGCTGACGCGATGGCCCCAGCCCGCGAGTAATGCGTGGGCGCCCGTGCAGAGGCGTTCGATGACCTCGCCCACCGGGGCGACGTCGGTGACCATCCCGACGCCCTGGCCGGCATCGACCGCCGCGATTCGGCGATCATCGGCCGCGATCGCGGTGGCGAGTTCGGCTTCAGCATCGGCGTCTTCGGCCAACGCGTCCTCATGTCCGGTCCAGCGGGCGACGAAGTCGTTGCGCAGCACGCGCGACGGGAACCGCTCCGCCCACGGCAGATGACGGACGATGTCGTATACCCGGGTGCTGGTGGTGTCGGTCTCGCGCGCCGCGACCAACGCGCGGCGTCCGGCGTCGGTCGTCAGGGCCTCCAC
>NZ_JBAPRN010000707.1:0-6382 GCF_049281135.1 Mycobacterium sp.
GCGGTCACCAAACCGGCGACGTTCTGCGGCACGTACCACACGTACTGCTCGGCGTTGCCCTCGTCGAACCCGACCTGGCTGAAACAACCGTCCCCGGGCGGCACCACCGCCGGACCGGCAGGAAAGAAGCCCAGCGCATTACGCGGCTGAATCGAATGCGTGGTGGGACTGAACAGGTTCTGCCAATACTGCGCCCGATCCTGGAATTCACCCGCAGTCTTGGAATCCTCAAGCGCGGCAGCGAATTGAGAGATAGCGAAGTCATCGACCGACCACTCAACGGACTGAAAGGCCCCCGTATCGTCGCGCAGCTGAACGACGGCTTCCTCATCGGCGCGCTGGCCTGGCCGGCGTGGACCCCCGGTGCGCTTCGGTCAGGCTGTAAAACCTAGGCGAGTCTGGCCTGCGAGACGCTAGTCGCGGTGTACTACCAATTCGTACTACAATTGCGGGCATGTCTGAGGTGCCGGTCCGTGAGCTGAACCAAAATACTTCTGGCGTGCTCGCACGAGTCAAGCGCGGTGAGCAGATTGAGATCACCGAACGCGGCGTCGTCGTGGCCCGGTTAGTACCAGCTCAGGGCAATCCGTTAACCGAAATGATCAGTGCCGGAAGGCTTCGTCCAGCGACAGTCAGCGGGCCAGCACCGCGCCCGTCAGGGCCGGTCAAGACCGACAATGAGGCTGGCGAACTGCTGCGTGAACTGCGGGACGCCGAGCGGTACTGATGCTGTACCTCGACACCTCGGCCCTGATCAAACTGATGCGGCGGGAACCTGAAAGCGATGCCCTCGCTGACTGGCTTGACGCCCAAGCGACGGCACCGTGGGTGTCGTCGACGTTGATCGAGGTAGAACTCCCTCGCGCTCTGCGTCGAGTCGAGCCTTCGCTGCTCGCCCACGTCCCCAAGATCGTGGCGCGAGTCGCACTCTACGAAATCGACGAGGTGGTTCGAGCCGCCGCCGCGGCGTATCCGGACGCCGCACTGCGGTCACTGGATGCCATCCACCTCGCGACCGGGGATGCCGTATTCGGCACTCTGTTAACCGCATTCGTCAGCTACGACGAACGCCTGCTCACCGCAGCAGGAGCCGCCGGGCTACCTACCGCGGCTCCAGGCCGCTGAGAACCGAAGTGGCTGTTGATATTACGCGCAGCAGCATGTGCCACACAGATCACCAATGCCCGTGATGCACGACCTCGTCGAACGGTCGTCGGTTCGGTTTGCGGATCGGCTTAAGCGGGCGATCGGCCGGATACCCGACGCCGAACAGATACGCCACCTCATATATCGCGCTGAGCAGCACACTGTACGACCGGCCACCGACAAGAAATCGCGATAGCGCCGGTAGGCCGCAGCGCTGTCCGCCCGACGTAGTTCAATCGTGCGATGGGGATAACCGAGGAGCCGACAGCGGCCAGTGCCAACCAGGCACCGCAAGTCGAGCAGCTGTGCGGCGTTGTGGCAGGGCTGCTTCCGTGACCATCACTCCCGACGAAACCCCCCGCCTTGCCAACGCCGCCGAGCGCAATGTCTACCAAACCCTGCTGGAACAGCTTCAACCAAACGACCGGGTGGTTCCCGGCCAGCGTGTCACCGACCACCTCAAGGACCATGAGGTGGACTTCGTCGTCGCGATCGAGGGCGCCGGCATTGTCTGTCTGGAGGTCAAGGGCGGCGACGTCTGGCACGACGGTGACACGTGGTGGCAGCGGCGACGCGGCGGCCATGAGCACAGGATCGATCCGGTCCGCCAGGCCCGCGAAGCCTGCTATTCGCTGCGCGAATTCATCGAGAAGGACGATCGCTGGACTCAGGGCCGGCTGCGCTGGGACCACGTAATAGTCCTGCCGAACGCCGAGATCGCCGACGATTTCGCGTTGCCGGAGTGCCCGCGGTGGAAGGTCATCGACCGCAACAACCTCCCGACGCTCGTCGACAGGCTCAATCACGTCCTCGTCCAACAGGAGCTCGACCGCCCGTTGCTCACTCGGCAGGGCATCGAGCAGCTCTCAACGGCCTTGAGCGGCAGGGGATTACCGCAACGAAGTGTGGTCGCTCGCGCGCTGGCCAGTCAGGACGCCGCCGACGCGCTGACCGAACATCAGGCCGTCATCCTCGACGCCATCCGACTGCTGAACCGCGTTGAGATCCGCGGCGGGGCGGGCAGCGGCAAAACCTTTCTCGCGGTGGAACAGGCCCGCAGGCTTTCCGCGACGGGCCAGCGGGTGGCCCTGCTCTGCTACTCCCACGGCCTGGCCTCCTACCTGGAGCGCATCACCGCCAATTGGCGGCGCCGCCATCAACTGGCCTACGTCGGCGAGTTCCACGCCCTCGGCGTGCGGTGGGGAGCACCCGAAGGTCCCGACGAATCCTTGCGCACCGAGCAGACCGTGCGGTTCTGGGAACACGACCTGCCGCTTCACATGGCTGATCTGGCAGCACAACTCGAGCCCGGCCACCGGTTCGACTCGATCGTCGTCGACGAGGCCCAGGACTTCGCCGACGCATGGTGGGACCCGCTGCTCGCGGCCCTGGAGGACGACGAAACCGGTGGCCTGTACGTCTTCACCGACGAAGGTCAGCGTGTCTTCCACCGGCACGGCTCTCCGCCGGTGCCGCTCGTACCGCTGGTCCTCGACCACAACCTGCGCAACACCCGCCAGATCGCCAACGCGTTCCAGCCGCTGGTCGATCACCCGATGCGCTTCCTCGGCGGCGAGGGGCCCGCGGTGAAGTTCGTCGCCTGTTCGCAACACGACGCGATGAACGCCGGCGACGACGAGGTCGAACTGCTCCTGGAGCAGGGATGGCGCCCAGAAGACGTCGCGCTACTGACCACCGGCACCCGCCACCCCGAACAAAAGGAACGCCAGGCCGCCGGCAACGCCGCCTACTGGGACAGCTTCTGGGATGCCGACCAGGTTTTCTACGGCCATGTCCTCGGCTTCAAGGGTCTCGAACGCCGCGCCGTCGTGCTCGTCGTCAACGAGCAGTCCGCGTTCGAACGCTCCCGCGAACGCCTCTACGTCGGCCTGTCCCGCGCCCGCGATCAACTCGTCGTGTGTGGCGACCCGGACTTCATCCGCGAAGTCGGCGGGCCCGATCTCGCCCACCGTTTGAACCTTCCGTCGACCTAGTCGCGAGGCAGCAGCGATGTCCGCCTCGCGGTTGAATCGCTGGCGAACTTCATGACCACCGGTGGGCGTGCGGTAAACCGTATAAAGCTAAGAGCTCGCGGCGGGCGTCAACGACGAGGGGTTGGCGCGAGCGGGTCGGTGGTCAACAGCCCCCGTAGCTCGGCCGTCGAAACCCAAAGTTCAACCCGCCGTTCGCTTTTAATTCCGATCGCATTCAATTCCGCTCGCGACAGTTGGGCACGTCGGGGACAACAAGGAGGTGAACCAGTGGAAGCACGCGACCAGGTATGCGTTTCGGAGCATGGTGGTTGAGCCGGCTCTACGGTCATCGTTAATTCATCGATGATGATCGAGAATCGACCGGAATCGGTGAGGTCTAGTCGGTTCACTCGGTGAGCCAAGTCCGTTGTCGTAGAAGCATGACGACCGTCGGGGCCAAGGGATGACGAAACGCACAGGGCTGCTGCGTGGATGGTGCGACATTGGTGCGGTCGCCCCGCTGCAGCGGGCGTCTACGGTGCGCGTGCCTCCGCAAGCTGACGTCCGCGACGTCGGTACTGAATCGTCAACACGACCACCCCAACGAATACCAGCGCCGCGATGATCGCCCCGACCAGGGAGGCGCCGCGGAATCCGGGTGCCTCCACGTCCATGATCCTTTCACCCGCGTGCGCGGCGCTGTTGCCCCCGAGCACGACGCTGAGCGTCATCAGATTCGGCAACGCGGACAGGAGCGCCAGAAGGGCCGCGATGCCGGCGACGACCCGCCCGCCGCGCTTGCGCCGAAACAGGACGGCAAGTAGGACCAGCAGCAACGGCACCAGCGTGCACAGTCCGCCGAAGAGCAGACCCCACGTAATACCCCGGGCGAAACCTCTATCGGACAGCTCGCCTATCCGCTCCGCCCACCAACGCGGGAGGAACGCCGCCAGAATGAAATACACGATGACGAGGACAGCGCCGAGGATCGCGAACATGATCACTCGCTTGAGCCAACTCGGCATTCCCGACTTCGAGGTCGTCGGTCGATCCTTAGAGTCGGTCACTAGGGCACCATCCTTGTTGCAGGCCTCGTGATGAGGTTCGTTGTTGAGATCGCGGGAGCCGCGATGACGTCACGGGCCAGCGCGACTTCGCTCTCACCCCGAACCGGTCGCGACACCGTCTGCTGCTCGGATCGCAGGCGTGCTCCAGTCTGGCCAACGAGATCGTCTGGTCGGCGATAGTCCGACGAGCAGCGATCCGATCGTGCACAGCGGCTGATACAGCCCCGCGGCGGGTGGCTCTGCGCTTTTCAGGTGCGGCCAATGTTGCCTCCCCGCGGTTCTCGGACGCTCCTGAAATGAGGGCGCAAAATGCACCAACGGTGCCCGCTATCCTCCCAGCACGCGCACGTCGCGGTGGATGTTTCGGTGGAAACGCGGACGCAATCCGGCCGACACCCTCAACCACCGGTGCGGTGTGCACTGGAGGTGTCTGTCTCACCGGTGATACACTACGGCTGTGGAGTCAGTAACCGTGCGCGACCTCCGTAATAGAGGAGGAGAGGTGCTGGACCGTGTGGAGCGCGGTGAACGTGTGATCGTCACCCGGGACGGGCGCGCGGTCGCCGAGTTGCGCCCGCTGCCACGGCGCAGCGCCAGACCTGTCGAACTCATTGAGCGCAGGAAAGGGTTGCCTCGCGTTGACCCCGACGTGCTGCGACGTGACATCGACACCGTCATTGATCCAACGCTGTGACCCCTGAGCCGGCGTCGAGAGGGATGCTCGACACATCAACGGTGATCCTGCTTGGGCGCATCGAAGACCCTGCAGATCTGCCCGACCAAGCCGCGATCAGCGCGATCACGTTGGCCGAGCTGTCGGTGGGGCCGCATGTCGCCCATACCGACGAAGAGCGCGCGGCACGCCAGGCGCATCTGCAGCAGGCGGAGTCGGACTTCGACGTGCTGGTGTTCGATGCCGAGTCTGCGCGCGCATTTGGAGCAGTTGCCGCATCGTTGCGAGCGTCCGGCCGAAAGCCGGCGGCACGCGCTTATGATGCACTGATCGCCGCCAGCGCCATTGCCTATGACCTGCCGCTATACAGCTGCAATCCGTCAGACTTTGACGCGATCCCACGCCTGGACCTACGAACCGTCCCCCACCCCGATCACGGCGAGCCATGAGCCTGCAGAGAAGCCCTTGCCGAAAGGCGTTGGTGCTCAATACAACACGAAGCGAAGTGCAACAGCGGCACAAACGCTTGTCCAACTAGCTGCGAGCCGAAAGCCCGTGGCGGTGGCGGAAACGGGGTCTAGGATCGCTGTGGGGCGCCAGGTATGCGTCAGTGTCAGCTGGCCGGGTGTTAGGGCTTCGGGGTTCCACGGCGAAAGGCCAACCAGTGAGCGATAAGCCGAATGTCCTGATCATCTGGGGCGACGACATCGGGCAGAGCAACCTCAGCTGCTACAGCGACGGGCTGATGGGATACCGGACCCCCAACATCGACCGCGTCGCCGCCGAAGGGGTGCTGTTCACCGACTATTACGCGGAGCAGAGTTGCACCGCCGGACGGGCAGCGTTCATCACCGGCCAGAACCCGTATCGCACCGGCCTGACCAAGGTTGGCCTGCCCGGGGCGCCGCTGGGCCTGCAGGCACAGGACCCGACGATCGCGACGGCGCTGAAGGCGCAGGGCTACGCCACGGGCCAGTTCGGCAAGAACCACCTCGGCGACCGCGACGAGCACCTGCCCACGATGCACGGCTTCGACGAGTTCTTCGGCAACCTGTATCACCTCAACGCCGAAGAGGAACCCGAGCTGCCGGACTATCCGAAGGATCCGGAGTTCCGCAAGAAGTTCGGGCCCCGCGGCGTGCTGCACACCTGGGCCAACGGCGACGGCACCCAGCGTATCGAAGACACCGGCCCGCTCACCAAGAAGCGAATGGAAACCTGCGACGGCGAATTTCGCGACGCCGCAGTCGATTTCATCAGGCGCCAACACGAAGCCGAAGCTCCGTTCTTTGTGTGGTTCAACACCACGCACATGCATTTCCGCACCCATACCCAGCCCGAGAGCGTGGGCCGCGCCGGGCGCTGGCAGTCCCGCTACCACGACACGATGCTGGATCACGACGACACCGTCGGCAGCATCCTGGATCTGCTCGACGAGCTGGGGATCGCGGAGAACACGATCGTCATGTACTCCACCGACAACGGTCCCCACATGAACAGCTGGCCCGACGCCGGCATGACCC
>NZ_JBAPRN010000708.1:0-11615 GCF_049281135.1 Mycobacterium sp.
GTGCAGGGTGCTGCAGGCGCCGGCGGCGACGGCGGAGCGGGGCGCCGCCGCGGCAACCGAATCCCGGAACGCGACGACGACGGTGTCCTTGTTAGCCCGCACGAACAGCCCGCTTTTGCCGGTTTCAAAGCCGTTCACCGGCAGCGTCGACACCACCAGGCCACCGTCGGCCGGCAGCGTGGCGATCGCGCCGCAGGGGATGGAGATGTCCAGCGCCCGCGGCGCCCCAGAGACCAGCGGCGCGGTGATGTCGGTGATGTGCCCGTCGGCGTTGAGGCCCTGCGGCCACAGAATGGTGGCCGTCGTCTGTGCGACCGGGAGCAGCGGAACCAGCGCGCACAGCAGCGCACCGACGATCCCTGCGACGATAGCGACCAGCCGTGCGAGCCGATGCGTCGATCGCTCACTGTCGTCGTGGGGCACGAGGGACGATGGTAGGCGACTTATCTCCACTGACTCGGGAAGAGGCGGGCAATCAGTAATTAGTCCGTAAAGATCCAAACCGCATTCATAGAAACTCAGCCCACTACGGCGCAGGTCAGTGCGCCGAACGACCCCACACTGGCCCCGCCACATGGCCCGACGCATCTTTTGGGGCCGTTCGACTCCTCCGAGCGAACATGGTTTAGTAGGTCAGCGGTGGTGAATTTAACGGAGCAGAAACAAATCGCCGCCGGCCAATGGCGTGAGTTGTGGAGTCCCCCGTACGTGCGGACCTCGGCTGTGATCGCTGGGGGCGTGGTGTTGTACTCCACGAACGAGTTCCTCACGATCAGCATGCTGCCCAGCACGATCAATGAGATCGGCGGGGAGCGCATCTACGCGTGGGTGACAACCCTCTACCTCGTCGGGTCGGTGGTCGCCGCAGCGACGGTTAATACGCTGCTGCACCGCATCGGCGCGTGCGTGTCGTACCTCATGGGCTTCGCCGTCCTGGGTGTCGGCAGCCTGGTCTGTGCGGCCGCACCCACCATGGAGATTCTGCTGGTCGGCCGCTTCCTGCAGGGGCTCGCCGGCGGTCTGCTGTGCGGCCTGAGCTTTGCTGTGATCAACGCCGTGCTGCCGCGTTCGCTCTGGAGCCGGGGCTCTGCCATGGCGGCGTCGACGTGGGGTATCGGTGCGTTGATCGGCCCCGCGATGGGCGGCCTGTTCGCGCAGTTCGGCGCGTGGCGGTGGGCGTTCGGCCTGCTGGCGATGCTGAGCGTGGCGATGGCCGGGTTGGCGCCGGGCCTGCTGAGCATGGACGGTGGCGAGCCACCCACCGACGGCGCCGCGGCCCGGATCCCGGTGCCCTCGGTCGTCCTGTTGGGCGCCGCGGCGCTGACGGTCAGCGTGGCCTCGCTGCCGCACAATATCGCCGCAACCGTCAGCCTGCTGATCCTCGGCGGGTTGCTGGTTGGCGCCTTCTTGGTGGTCGACCGCCGGATGGACACCGCCGTTCTGCCCGCCAGCGTTTACGGCTTCGGCCCGCTGAAGTGGGTCTATTTGACCTTGGGGCTGCTGGTGGCAGCGACCAAGGTGGATCTATACGTGCCGCTGTTCGGTCAGCGGCTGGCTCACCTGGGGCCGATCGTCGCCGGGCTGCTGGGCGCGTCGTTGTCGCTGGGCTGGACGATCAGCGGACTCGTCAGTGGCTCGTTGAACAAAGCGCGCTCGATCCTGATTGTGGTGATCGCGTCACCGCTGGTGGTGGGTGGCGGGCTGGCGTTGGCCGGAGTCACTCATGTGCAAGGCGCGAAGGTCGGCGTCATCGTGGTGTGCGCGGTGGCGCTACTGGCCGTCGGGGTGGGTGTCGGGGCCGCCTCGCCGCACCTGTCGGCGTGGGCGATGAGCGATGTCGACGACCCGGCCGAGGGCGGCGCCGCCGCCACCGCGATCAACTCGGTGCAGCTGATTTTCGGCGCCTTCGGCGCCGGGCTGGCCGGGGTCGTGGTGAATCTCGTCGACGACGGCGGGGTGTCCGCGGCGCATTGGGCGTTCGCTGTCTTCGCGGTTCTTGCGCTGACTGCCTGCGCCACCGCCTATCGCGCCGGCCGCCGGCAGGTTGCCTTCTAAACCGGTTACTGCCGCAGCGGCGCCGGACTCCACAGTCCGCTGCGGGTTGCCGAACCCAGGTCTAGTTGGGCGGGCCCGGCATTCGGGTAGTACGGCGTAAGTTGTTGCAGCGCACCCCAGTCGCGAGACCAGTCGTCTTTCAGGTACGTCGGCACGGTGTTCGGGCGCACCAGCAACTCGGTGACGCCCAGTGGCCCGCCGCCGTTCTTGTCCATCACCGGCGAGTTGGCCTCGGCGCCGAACCGATCAGGCAGGATCCGCCACTTCGGCACCTCGTCCACACCGTTCTGGTGGCCGAACGGCCGCTGACACGGGAAAGCCAGTCCCACAAGCCAATCCAACAGCACCGGTTGCGTCGAGCCGACGACGTCCTGCAGCGTGCGCAGCCGCGGGATGCGAGGCTGGGTGACCGCGATCCAGTGCTGCGGCGCGAGGTCTTCGTCGTCGGCCACCACCCGGACCTGAGTGGCGTCCGACGGCAGCGCGGACATCGGTGCCCGAAGGTTGCGCCACGCCGGCGCCGCGCCGACATCCGCGAGTCCTATTGCGCCGCCCGGCTTGTTGTCGGCGGCCTGTTTGTCGTTGGCCCACTGGATCTGGATTTCGCCGTAGTTGAACCGGCCCGCCGCCGAGACCACGAGCAATGGTCCGGCCTCGCCGTTCCGACTTTTGTCGGGCAGCCGGTACCAGGCCGACCGCAACCGGGCGGGTATCTGGACGCCGGATCGCCAGCTACCCAGTACCGCAGTTTTGGCCGGATCGAGCCCGAAGGGCAGCCGCGCGCGCGAGCCGTTGATACCCGGCGCGGCGGTGGTGCCGCCTTCGGTGCCCGCTTCGCTGTTGACCGTCCCGTCGTCGCTGACGAAGCTGCGGTCGCCAGGACGTTCCATCACCGGGTCGGCGGATACCGTGGATGGGATGCCGTTGGGGTCGAAGCCCGCGGAAAAGCCGTCGGCCAGTGCTTCGTTCACCGGCGCCGAGACCGGCGACAGCATGCCGACGTTCGGATCCTGTTCGACGAGAACGTCGGTGGCCAGCCCACAGGTCTTGCCGGTCAGCGCCTGCAGGTTGGAGCGGCCCACCGACCAGGCCGGGTATTGGTCGGTCATTCCCAGTGTCAGCGACAGCACCTCGAAGAAGACCAGCGCCCACGCGGCAATCCCCAACGGCGACCGGATGATTCGGCCCAACCGCGACTCGGTGGGCGGGTCGGCGTCGCTGCCGATTCTGACGAAGTGGAACCAGGCGGCCAGCAGCGCGACCAGAACGGTCAGCGCCAGGAACCCGGTGGTGAACCCGAAGTGCCACTGCGGGAACGCATTCGACCACGGCACACCGAAGTTCGAGACGTACCACCAGCCGTTCACGCTGGCGAATGACAGCGCCACGACGAACAGCACCACCGCGGCGAACAGCGTCCGGTTGCGTCGCGAGCGCATCGCGTGCGCCGTCACTGCGACGGCGGCCAGCGCCCCCAGCGAACCGGCCAGCCCCGCGAACACCCCGAAGTGGTGTGTCCACTTGGTCGGCGTGAACATCATCGCGATGAACGAGATGATCGTGATGCCGATGATCCGGCGGCTCGGCCCGGCCGCGGTGCCCGGAATTCGCCCCTTGCGCAACGACATTGCCACCGACACCGCGAGCGCGACCAGCAACGCCAGGAGGGCGAAGCGGCGGGCGATCGATCCGTCGGGGCTGGCCATGAACAACCGCTCGTAGCGGATGTGCTCGTCGAACCAGCTCAGGCTCGGTCCGAGGGCACGCTTGAGCGCCGTCGCCTCCAACTCGCCGGCCAGGGTCTGGTCGCGGAAGATCAGGATGATGTTGACGGTGACCGCGGCGACGATGGGCGCCAGCAGCGGCAGCACACCGAACTCCCGCGACCGGCGGTGAATGATGGTGCGCAGCGGGCCGATAGCCACCAGCAGCGCGCCGATCGACGCGATACCGGTCGGCCCGGAGAACAGCGTCAGCGCACCGATGATGCAGGCCACCGCGACCGGCAGCAGCCGGCTGGTGGCCACCGCGCGCTCCACCGAACACCAGGTCAGTAGGATGCCCACCGCGATGATCGGCTCCGGCCGCAGACCGTTGTCCAGCGGCAGCCAGACCGCCAGGAACGTGCCCGCCGCCGTCCACGCCGCCGCGCGGGAGGTCTTGACGGCATGCCCCAGCCGCGGGATGACTTCCCGGCTGATCACCCACCAGCAGGACAGGGCCATCAGCAGGGTGGGCAATCGCATCCAGATGCTCGCTGTGGTGACATGAGCCCACAGCGCCAGCAGGTCGTAGTACCAGCCGAACGGTGCCTCGGGAGTGCCCAGCCAGCGGTAGTAGTTGGCCATGTAGCCGGCATGCTCCGACACCCGGGCCATGGTCAGGATGTAGCCGTCGTCGGCGGTGTTGGCTCCGACGAACTGCCACCACACCAACACCACCGTGACCAGGCCGTCGAGTCCGCTGATCGACCACCAGCGCGGCGGCAGGAAGCGGCGGTGCCGGGTGCCATCGGCGGTATCCAGGATGTGCAGCGCGATCAGCGCGGCGATGGTCAGCGCCACCCCGAGCACCATCGCGGCCATCTTCAGCGGCGTCGGCGAGCTGCTGTAGCGGGTGTCGATGGTGGCGGAGAACGTCAGGCCTGGCGGGGCCGGCCCGCTCAGATCGGTGAAGACGCCGACGATCTGCGGGCGGAAGTCGTAGCCGCTGCGCTCACCCCGCAACGCGGCGCCAGGATGCTCAGCGTTGGGGCCCTGCGTGAGCCCGACGAATTCCCCGACCACCCGGTCGGCATGCGCGGTGAAGACGAGCTTCTGGCACGCGTCGCTCAGCACCTGGCTCATCGGCGCGACGACCAGTGGGACGTTGCGCACCACGAGCACCAGGTCGTCGTTGGCGCGCTCGATCAGCAGACCGCGGTCCACCGCCTTGGGTGCCTGCTTGGGCACGGTCGACAACAGCACCGTCTTGCCGCTGTCGTCGGATCCGGCCAGGCCGGCGGCGGCCTGGCACGGGATGCTGATGTTGAGGTCGGTGGCCACGTAGCCGATCAGCGGGGCTTCGACGCTGCCGAGCACGCCGTTCTGCGGCCAGTTCAGTTGGGCGGTGGTCTGTTTGACCGGCAGCAACGGGGTGGCGATCGCTAGCAGGGCGCCGAGCAGACCGGCGACGACGGCGACGATCCGGGCAGCCCGGTAGGTTGTCCCGCCGTCGCTGCCCACGGAGCTAGATGCTAGTTGCCCGGTCTCGGCCGCCTTGGTAGCCATCAGGGTTTGCGGACGGCCAACACGAACGGGCCGATGGTGGTGACGGTGAACCGCGGGTCGGCGAACATCGAGGCGTTGAGTTCCACGGTGTAGCGCCGCACATTGGGCTGGTTGGGGTAGACGTCTTCGGCCAGCCGCAGGGTGTAGGTGCTGGACTGGCCGGCCGAGCCGCCGTGCCGCATCAGGAAGACCGTCGGCGGCGCCCACGGCAGTGTGTCCAGCGCGTGGATGAACGGATCGGCGGCTTTGAGCTTGGACCAGCTCTTGATCGCCGCCGCACGCTTGTCGAACTGGGCGAGTGGGTTCGCGTAATGCGACGTCAGCCCTTGGAAGCCGAAGTAGGGGTAGTAGGACAGGAAGCTGTAGTCGGCGGTCATGACCACCGTCTGGTCCCGCGGTTTACCGGTCGCCCGGGTGATCGCGGTGTCGATCTCCGGATAGAACTTCTCCGAGCTCGGCGGCCGGCGATCGCCGCGTTGCCCGTGTCCGTCGGTGTCGGTGTAGGCGATGGTGAGGTCGGGTCGCAGCACGTCGGGGATGTCCTGGCTGAAGGCGATCGCCGCGGCCAAGCCGATCGACGCCGCCACCGGCAGCACGGCCCGGCCCCAGGCATGGTCGCGCCCACGCGCGGCTAACGCCCCAGCGCCTTCGATGAAGCCGAAGACGCCCGCGGCGGCCAGCAACACCGTCAGGGTGGGCTGCAACCGGAACGACAGCAGCGTGGTGCGCGCCAACGTGGCGAGCATCGACAGCAGCGACCACAGATAGACGGCTAACACGCCGGCCGCCAGACCGCCCGCCCGTACCGACGATCGTGCGCGGACCACTAGCCACAGGGTCCCGAGCAGGCACAGCGCACCGAGCAGGGTGAACTTCAGCATCGGGAAGGTCAGCTCGGCGCCGTCGGCGGGCAGGTAGTGGTAGGCGCTGCCGGTATTGCTGATCGGGTCGTGGGCCGCCCGCAGCAGGAACGGCAGCCAGGTCGTCGACGCGATCGCGGCGGTGATCACGCCGATGACGGCCAGTCGCCGCAGCGGATCCAGCGCGGCCTTGAGGCCATCGC
Organism: Mycobacterium sp.; assembly: GCF_049281135.1. Classification (GTDB taxonomy): domain Bacteria; phylum Actinomycetota; class Actinomycetes; order Mycobacteriales; family Mycobacteriaceae; genus Mycobacterium. The sequence goes on from NZ_JBAPRN010000708.1 coordinate 6,388, forward strand.
GGCGGCGAGATGCCGCCAGCGCCAACGCCATCAGTAGCACGGTGAACGCGCTGTAGGCGAGCAGCAGGGTGTAACAGGTCGCCGCGACGCCGAGGAAGATCCCCGCGCCGATCACCGCGGCCCAGCCGCCCGATCTGGTACCACCGCCGCCGAGTGTGCGTCCAGCCGCACTTTCGGCGTCGACTGTGCGACCTGCCGCACACTCGCGGGCAGCCCCGCGCAGACCCGACCAGGTCAGGATGAACACCGGCGCCAGCAGCACGGTGATCATCGCCGAGTACGGCTCCGGTGAGCTGTAGGCCAGCGTCACCGCGGCCGTCGCGGCGGTGACGATCACCGCGTACTCGAACCGGATCAACCGCCACCACAACACCAGAGCGACGGCGATCGCGATGGTGATCGAGGTGATCGCCCACGGTTTGAATGTCTCCCAGCCCGAGGTGCCGGTGAGCGCCGCGATGCGCCCGCCGACCCAGAACCAGCCCGGCGGATAGAACGCCGGCAGCCCCGTATAGGTCATGTCGTGTAGCGACGAGCTGTCGGTCAGCCGGGTCAGGTATTCGGTGCGGAATTGCTGGTCGACGGAGATGCCGAACAGGTAGAGCTTGGTCGCACCCAGCGGCATGCCGAGCGTCACGACCGAGAACGCGGACACGAACACCAGCGCCAGCAACCGAGCCACCGCACGACGGCCGCGTCGGAAAACCCAACCAGCGCAAAGCAATCCGAGGATGCAGCCAACCTGGCCGACCGTGGTGAGCGCGTGCAGCTGATTCGACGACGGGAACGCGGGCCACTGAACTCGGCCGATCGCGATCAGCGACACCACGGAGACCGCCGCCGCGATCGCAACCGCGATCACCATGTGGCCGACGGTGGCCAGTGCGTTGCGCATCTAGAAGGGCAGCTTGCGGAAGATCGGCCGCGGGATGTGCCGCAATACCATCAGCAGATAGCGGACCGGTCCGGGCGCCCAGACGAGTTCCTTGCCTTTGGCCGCCGACGTGACGGCCAGCTCGGCGACGGCCTCTTTGTCGACGGTGAACGGCGCCTCCTTGGCGCCGGTGGCTTTCCAGTGCTCGATCGTCGTCGTGGTGCGCACCTGGCCGGGCCTGATCACCAAAACGCGAACTCCGCTGGGCCGCAAGGCCTCTCCGAGGCCGAGGTAGAAGCCGTCCAAGCCGGCCTTGGTCGAGCCGTAAACGAAGTTCGACCGGCGCACCCGCTCACCGGCGACCGAGCTCATTGCAATGATCTGGCCGAAGCCTTGCGCTTTGAGTTTCTCGCCGAGCAGCACGCCGACGGAAACCGCTGCGGTGTAATTGACTTGGGCGATCTGCACCGCCTTGTGCTGGTTCTGCCACAGCTCCTCGGCGTCGCCGAGCAGGCCGAACGCCACGATCGCTACGTCTACATCGCCTCCGGCAATAGCGGCGTCGATCACCTTGGGATGGCTTGCCGTGTCGACGCCGTCGAAGTCGATCCACTCGACCGACTTGGCGCCCGCGGCCTTCATCTGCGCGACGGCCTTGTCTTTCCCCGGGTGGTCGGGCAGATCGGCCAGCACAATGCGGGCATGCGCGTTGCGCAGGTAGCGCTCGCAGATCGCCAGCCCGATCTCGGACGTACCGCCGAGCAGCAGGATCGTCTGTGGATTTCCTACGGCGTCAAGCACCATCTAAAGCAGCTCCAAACGTCGGGCCATGTCCGAGACGAAGACTCCGGTCGGATCGACCTTGCGGCGCACCGCAATCCACTCGTCGATGCGTGGATACATGGCGTGGAAATTGTCGGCGCTGACCCGCGAGTCCTTGGCGGTGTACACCCGGCCGCCGAATTCCATCACCCGGTGGTCGAGCTCGTTGAGGAATTCGTTGACGCCCGGCCGGTTGGGGAAGTCCATCGCCACATTCCAGCCGGCCATCGGAAAGCTCAGTGGCGCACGGTTACCCGGGCCGAAGAGCTTGAAGACGTTCAACGCCGAATAGTGGCCGCGGGTCTGGATCCACCGGATGATCGCCTTGAACTCGTCCAGCGCGTTCGGCGGTACCAGGAACTGGTGTTGCGCGAAACCCGTTGGGCCATAAGCATTGTTCCAGCCGCTGACCAGGTCGAGCATATGGTAGAACTGCGACAAGTTCTGAACCTTTTCGGTGTAGGTTCCGCCCAGCCGGTAATAGATCTCGCCGATCGCCATGAACGACAGCTTGTTCATCGCGCTGATCGGAAAGACGTTGGGCACCGTCAGCAGTTGCGGCGCATCGAACTTCAGCGGGTTCTTGGCGAGCTTGGGCGGGAGCTGATCCAGCTTGGCCAGGCTGCCGCGGCTGACCGCGGCCCGGCCGAGTTTCGGTGGCGGGCTGATCAGGTCGAACCAAGCGCTGGAGTAGGTGTACTTGTCTTCGCTGCCGTCGAGATGGACGGCGACGGTTTCGTCGAGGTCTTTGGTGGCCACCCCGTCGGCGATGAAGTACGCCGTCTCGGTCGGCGTCATCGCGATAGTGGCTCGCAGCACGATGCCGGTCAGCCCGTTGCCGCCGACGGTGGCCCAGAACAGCTCGGACTCGTCGCCATCCGGAGTGAGGTGGCGGAGCTGCCCGTCGGCGGTCAACAGCTCCATCGAGATGACGTGGTTGCCGAAGCTGCCCGCGCTGTGGTGGTTCTTGCCGTGGATGTCGCAGGCGATCGCGCCGCCGACCGTGACCTGCCGGGTGCCTGGCAGCACCGGCACCCACAGCCCGAACGGCAGCGCCGCCTTCATCAGCTGATCGAGGCTCACACCCGAGTCCACGTCGGCCACGGCGCTGGCGGAGTCGATCGAATGGATCTTGTTCAGCGGTGTCATGTCGATGACGAGGCCGCCACCGTTCTGCGCGTTATCGCCGTAGGACCGGCCGAGTCCGCGGGCGATCACGCCCCGGCCACCGGCGTCGGCGACCTGGCCGACCGCCTTGGCGATCAGCTCGGGGTCCGGCGTGGACAGCACCTCCGCGACCGACGGCGCGGTGCGGCCGAAGCCCATCAGCCGGGTTCTGGTGGTCGGAATGTCACTGCTCAACATCGTCAAAAAGGGTACCCGCCGCGTCCGGTGACGATGCGGGACGCGCGCGTCCCGGTGAGGAGGCGGACGATTAGGCCAAAGTCACTATTCAGCGCAGCCGGAAGATCACCGACCGCTGCACGATGAAGTTGAGCACCGTCGCGGTGCCCTGCGCGATCACGAAAGCGGCCGGCACCCGCCACGGCTCGTTGGCGAACTGCAGGTAGAAGACATAGTTGATGCCGACCTGCACGCAGTAGGTGAGCGCGTAGAGCACGCATACGGCGACGAACCGGGCCCTGCTGGGCGGTGCCTGGAAGGTCCACCGCCGGTTGATCAGATAGGCGGTCGTCGTGCCCGCGATGAAGCTGAGCGATTTGGCTAGGTTGACGTGTAGGCCCAGGTGCAGCAGCGCGACGTAGAGACCGAAGTCGACGATCGCCGACAGTCCGCCGGTGACGATGAATCGCCACGCCTGTGTTTTCAGCGGCAGCTGGGTATTCGCCGCGATCTCGGCCATCGGCGAAAAGTCTACGGGCGCTTACGACGGATACTTCACGTCCAACAACTTGACCTGTTGCTCGCCCTGCGGCGTGGTGTAGGTGACCTTGTCACCGGCCTTCCGGCCGACCAGCGCCTGGCCCAGCGGGCTGCTCGCCGTCAACGCCTCGGCTTCACTGTCGATGGAGGCTTCTTCGATCACCGAGATCACCTGCATCGTCACCACGTCGCCGTCGGAGAACTTCAGTTTGACGATGGTGCCGAACGGCAGCTCGTCTTCGTTGGTCGGCGCCGGGCCGGCGTGCAGCAAATGGTCGAGTTCGGCGACCCGCTCGTCGAGGCCGGCCAATTCGTCGGCGCGCTGGATGGCGTCGGCGGCGTCGGCGTGATCGCTGACGGCACCGCGGTCGTTGCGGACTTCGGCCTCCAACCGGTCCCGGCGTTCTTGCAGCCGGGCCAACTCGGCGGCGACGCGCTCGCGTGCCTCACCGGTAAGCCCCGAGGGCTCGACGTTTTTACTCAATTCGGTTCAACCTGTCCTTTTGGCAGTTGTCGCCAATATATTCCGGCGCGGTGCGGCGAATGAGCGTACATCGATGGGTCCTCAGGGAACGCGCTTTCCAATAAGACATGTGTCGAGTTTTCTGAGATATACATATGCCTAATAATAAGGGGTCGGGTCGCACGCCGTTTGGATACTTCAGATACGCCGGCTTTCGCGATAGTTTGCCGACCGCACGCGAAAAGCGTTCCATTCCAGGCCATTTGCCACGATCAGATATCGCCGGGTTAGCTGCTCGAACTCAGGGTCAACGACATTCAAAATAATTTTCGATTGACTCGTGATTTCCCACACACGAGTGTGATTAAGAGCTACCTTAGGTCCGACTGAGAACGGCACTCAGGTGCGTTGGGGTGGGAATCAAGCGGGATATCAGGGTGGGAAGGCTTCTTCATGTCTGGAAAACACAGCAAGGGAAATCGTCAGGCAGCTAAGGCCAAGGCGCGCCGTCGCGCGCGTGCCGCCGGTCTAGGCGGGAGTGCTGGGGCGTTTCTCGCGTTTGGGCTGAGCCCGCTGGTGGGCGCGCCGACGGCGAAGGCTGATGTGTTCGACGACATCTTCGATTTGGCGATCGGCTCGGCCGCCAGCTCGGCGATCACGGCGGTCAATCCGACGGATTTCCTGGATCCAGCTGTATTGACCGGGCTGCTGGGTGATCTCAGCACGCCCGCCGGATGGGACACCCTGCTCGCCGATTTCGCCAACCCCAGCAGCTTTGATGCCGTGTCCGCGAGCAGCTCCGCGCTGTCCGACACCGGCTCGGCAGCCTCGGTGGCTGATTCTTCCTCGAACACTTTCTTGCAGGGCATTGAGCAGTCCTGGATCAACAGCTCGTTTGGTGAGCAAGTCGATACACAGCTCAATGCGTGGGCCGCGCAAGCCGACCCCGCACTTTCCACCTCTGACGCCTGTGGGCTGATCTGCAACGGTGCTGACGGCACCGCGACCGACATCAATGGTGGAGACGGCGGGTTGTTGTTCGGCAACGGCGGTGAGGGATATACCTTCACCGCCGCAACCGATCCGACCGGCACCGCCGAGGCTGGCGGCGCCGGCGGTAGTGCCTTCTACTTCGGCAACGGCGGCGAGGGTGGTGCCGGATTCGACGGCGGCAACGGCGGTGAC
>NZ_JBAPRN010000709.1:0-3479 GCF_049281135.1 Mycobacterium sp.
GCACCATGTTGCTCACCACCAACGCCATGAGCATTCCGCTGCGCGGTCATGACCCGGAAACGCACCAGCTTTGTCTGAGGCACCTGACGGACGTATTCAACAGCGTCAAGGCCGGCTCGATGGTCTCGCACAAGGTCCGGGCCATCCTTCAGCAGAACCTGCACCGCCACTTGAGCATTGCCGACGTCGCCGAACGGCTGCACTGCACCGCCAGGACGCTGAACCGTAAGCTCGAAAAGGAAGAACTCAACTTCAGCGACGTCAACATCGCCATCCGGCTGGAAGCGATTCAAAATCTGCTCGCGACAACGGATCTGGAGATCAGGCAAATCGCTCATCGCGTCGGCTTTTCCGAGGAACGCAGCCTGAGGCGCTTCTTCAAAGCCCGCACCGGCAGGACCATTCAGCAGTTCAGGAAAGAAACGCTCGGGGATGGACTGAGCCTCGCCAGTCGGTAGTTAAGACGAGCACCGCCTGCACACCCGCACCTCGTGTCAACCCAAGACGATTTGCATTCCGTTAGTGGCGGCGATCTCAGCCGGTCAACGCATCGATAGGGCTAGATAGCCGCTCGTTAGCCGCAGAAGACGACACCTGCCGATCGATCATCCACCGCCTGTCCACCGCGACCTCAACTTGTTCGATGCGGCAGGGCTTTTAGCGGTCAGAAGCGTTGTGTGTCAGTGTTACTGCGGCCAGTCCGCCGTCTGGACGGGTCGGCGCTGGACCACCTCGACGATCCCCGACGAGCCGTCGACATGAACGATGTCACCGTCACGAAGATCGCGGGTCCCCGATCGGGTGCCCGCCACGCACGGCACCCCGAGTTCGCGCGCCACAATCGCCCCGTGCGAGCCTGCGGCACCGATGTCGATAACCACTGCGCCGGCGAGCGTCATGAGGGATACCCAGCCCGGATCGGTGGTCGGGCAGACGAGGATGTCACCGTTATCGATGGTGACGTCGTCGGCGGCGTCGCGCACGATACGGACACGCCCCTGGACAGTGCCGGGACTGACCCCGAGACCCCGCACCGTCGTCACCTCCGCGATGTGCGACTCCGGCCGTGAACCGACGACCGGCTCACCCTCCCATGTCTCCGGGAAGTCTTCAGTCAGGAATGCCGCGTGCAATTCTTTGCGTGCCGCGATCGTCGCCGCTGTGCGGCCGCCGTTCCACCCGGCGATTTCATCGCAATACAGGTGGAATACATCGTCGACGTCACCGGTGATCCGTGCGGCCACCATCTCAGCGCCAACCACGCGAGCGGCGGCCCGGCCGACATCTACCGTCCGCAGCATCGACGTCTTGGTCCCCTCGATACTGCGTGCGGCTATCGGCGCCAGGTGAATCGCCAAGCGCGCCACCGGCCTTCGATGTGCAGGCAACTGGGCGAGAACGGCCTTGACAGTTCGACGCCGATCGGCAACCATCCGGGCGCGACGTTCAGCCGGTGGGTCCGCAGTGGCGAGAGCATCGAGCAAGCGCTCGACTGGCCGGCGGTCCTCGCGCCAGACACGGGCAGCCGGATCCCCCGAATTCGGTCCTTGATACCCGTGGTCGGCGATGAACCGGTCCAGGGACTTGCGACCCGTAGCGACGTGAAACAAGTCATCCGCAATACGGGCCTCTTCGGTCGCCGCTGCGCCGCCCAGCAGCGTACCCACGATTTCGGGCCGCCCGACGAAGTCCGCGACGGCAGCCAACTGGGCGGAGACGGCTTGACCGAACACCCGCATCCAGATCTGCAGTCGCAGTGTCGTGATGAATTCTGCCAGTGCCGCGTGGGCAGTGACGATGGGATCCAGGCCCTCTCGCAGTGAGTCGCCGTCGACGCTAGCGCGCCACCAAGCCTCGACACGTGCGTGATGCTCACGTGCTTGCCGGCCGCCGGTGAACATCACCGCAGGGATGCGGGTCATCAGCGCCCCCATGCGTCCGGCAGGCGGATCCTCGACGATCCGGTCGCGTACCGAGCCCAGCAGATCGCGTTCGATGTCGTCACCGGAAACTCCCGGTAAGGCACCGAAGATGCGCCGTGCCACATTGACGTTGCCGCTCAGCCGGCCATGGAAGGAGGCGACAATTCGTTCGCACACCGGCAGTGGAAAGATCGCCTCCCCGGCGTCGATCAACCCGAGATGGTGGAAGCCGCGCCGAAGTCCAGACTCCACTCCGTACGCGTAGTAGCTCCAGGCAAGCGGCTTCATGATCCCAGGCATCAGTTCACCGGTGTTCACGCGCGTCCACAGCACACCATCCGCTGTGGGACACGTCAGACCTTGGTGGCTGCATCCCGCGCGGGCGTCGGACTCTGACGGCGGGACAACGTTCATGCTCACGCTCCCTTAGGCCGTGGCAGTGTCGATTGACGTGCGCTGCGCTCAAGGAAGCCGACGCCGCGCTCGCCGTCCGCCGTCGTCAGGGCGACGATCCCTTCGACCATGACCATCGGGTCCGACGCCACCTGCCAGTCGACGCCGTTGTAGTTGTCACCGTCCTCGGTGATGGTGATGGGCAGGGCATGAATAATGCTGGCATTCAGTGTCATCGGGCCCGAAGGCCCGTCTACCACCATCACGCTGTCTACCGGTGCACCGGTAGCGTCGCTGAGCCTGGGCGACTCGAACTGGGTGATTGCTGTCGTGACACCGTCTTCCATGACCAAGCCGATCGGTTCAGCAGCAGGACTGTCGTCACGGAACACTGTGAAAGCATGAACTACCCACTGGGGCATCACCGCGATCATGAACCGGTGGCCATGCCAGGCACCGAAAGTCCTGGCGCCGCTGGAGTGGTCCTTGAATCCGACGCCGTGAAGTGGATACTCGGCGCCGTCCACCCATAATGTTCCTTCAGTGGTGGCGGCTTGTTGGATATGCAGCATTGACGCGAAGTCCTGTTCGCGATCGGTGCTCGAGTACACATCCCAGAGCGGTGCCGCGGCGGTAGCGGTCACCTCCCACCGTACTCCGGCCGTAGGTCCTGCACATCCACGCGAGGCTGCGCTGAGCGCGGCCGTGCTCGTCAGTTCGCATACTCCGTCAAACCTGGAGCGCCAACCACTTTCGGTGATTGTGAGGCTCAGGTTCTGCGAATCGAGACCGGCTGGACTCACGTTGCGGAACCAGAACCGGTCAACAGCCAACAAGCCATCTGGAAGGTACGCGGCGATATGCGCCCACCACATGTCGAGGTCTTTACGGAACCGCCCAGTATGAATGTAGATGCCCGCTCCGGCCTCTACGCTCCAGCAGCAATGCCATCGCGTCTCGCTCCACAGTGGCACGGTGAAATCGGCATCCGCGTTCCGGTCCAAAGTGGCACCGGCGGAGGAGCTGCGGGGTCGCGAAGCCTGGCGCCTGTTCATTGAGCCTTTCGACCGCCGGTCATGAAGCTGGGCACGGGTAGGGCGTCGCGCCATCGCGGATGTTGTTGTCGCACATGCCGTTCGTGAGGTGCGTGGGGTAGTGCTCCCA
>NZ_JBAPRN010000710.1:0-5824 GCF_049281135.1 Mycobacterium sp.
GGTCAACGCGGTGTTTCCCGGTCCGATTGCGACGCCGATGCTCGATGCGGAGACCCAGGCGCGTCTGGCGGCCACATCGGTGTCCGGCCGGATCGGGCAGCCGTCCGAGGTGGCCGATGCCATCGCCTTCCTGGTATCGGGCCAGGCGTCGTTCATCACCGGTTCGGAGCTCGTCATCGACGGCGGCCAGTGCCTGAAAATCCAATGAAGATCGGCATAATCGGCGCCGGGCCGGCCATGCGCGACGGGCACCATCGATGACGGATGGCTTGGATGGTTGGGACCGTCTCGATCCCGCGCTGCGTGCGGTCGCGACGACCCGGACGAACTTCTCGCTGCGTGCGGTCAAGCTGATGCGCGAGCCGTTCGACGACCGCCGCCGCGAAGCGGCCGCACTCGTCGACGTGTCCGGCCTGCAGATCGCCGACCACACGGCGCAGGCCGAGGCGGCGCGCGTGCCGGTGCGTGTCTACCGCGACGGCCAAACGGAGCCCGCGCCGGTGGTGGTGTTTTGCCACGCAGGCGGATTCGCGTTGGGAAACCTCGACACCGATCACCGCCAGTGCGTGGAACTGGCCCGCCGCGGCCGCTGCACGGTGGTGTCGGTCGACTACCGGCTGTCCCCGGAACACCCGTATCCGGCAGCGCTCGACGATGCGACCACCGCGCTGCGATGGGTCGCCGCCAACGCGACCGAACTCGGCGTCGACGCGGCCCGGATCGCCGTCGCGGGCAGCAGTGCAGGCGCAACACTGGCGGCGTGCCTGGCGCACGGTAGCGCCGACGGGACAGTGCCGGCGGTCGCCTTCCAGCTCTTGCACCAGCCGGTGCTGGACGATCGGGAAACTCCGTCGAAGGCCGAGTTCGGCGCCAGCCCCGCTTTCGACAGCGAGGCAGCGGACCTGATGTGGCGTCACTACCTGGGCCCCGGCACTGCATCAGCGGCCGCTGTGCCCGCCCGGCAAGGCCGATTCGCCGGTCTGCCAACTGCTTTGATCACGTGCGCGGAGATCGATCCGCTTCGCGACGAAGCGGTCGACTATGCGCTGAAGCTGCTTCATGCAGGAGTTTCCACCGACCTGCACGTGTTTGCGCGCACCTGCCACGGCTTCGATTCGCTGCTGCCCGATTGGTCGGCGTCGCAGCGGTTGTTCGAGCTGCAGGGTGAGGCGCTGAGCCGCAGTTGGGACAACGCCTAACGCGGCGCGAGACCCGCGCTCTAGTGTGAGCACTATGGCGTGCTGCGAAGTCCCCATTGCTGCCGAGGACTGCGACGGAGCCTTCACTGTCGACTCGTCGCGGGTCACGTTCGGGCGCGGTTGCCTGGCCGAGGTAGGTGATCGAGCCGGTGCACTCGGACTGCGGCGGGTGGCGTTGTTCTCCGATGCCGGCGTGGCCAAACTGCCCATCTTCGCGAAGACGCGCGACTCGCTGATCGCGGCCGGGATCGACGTCGTCGCCTACACCGACGTACATGTGGAACCCACCGACGCGTCTTTTCAGGACGGGGCCCGTTTCGCGCAAGCGGTGGACCCCGATGGCTACGTGTCGCTGGGCGGCGGCTCCGTCATCGACACCTGCAAGGCCGCCAACCTCTACACCACCTATCCCGCCGACTTTCTGACCTACGTCAACGCGCCGATCGGCGAGGGCAAACCGGTACCCGGCCCGCTCAAGCCGCATATCGCGTGCCCGACCACGGCGGGCACCGGCAGCGAGGTAACCGGCATCACGATCTTCGACCTTTTGTCGCTGAAGGCGAAGACCGGCATCGCTTCTCACGCGCTGCGCCCCACCGAGGCGCTCGTCGACCCGGACTGCACCGCGAGCCTGCCGGCCGAGGTCGTCGCCTCGGCAGGGCTCGATGTGCTGTCACACGCTCTGGAATCTTTCACCGCGCGGCCCTACGTCCGGCGGCGCGCTCCCGAACGGCCCAGCCTGCGGCCCATGAGTCAAGGCGCCAACCCGTGGAGCGATTTGGGCTGCCGTGAGGCGTTGCGCCTGCTGGGGCGATATTTGGATCGTGCGGTGCACGACGCTTCCGATAGCGCGGCCCGTGAGCAAATGATGTGGGCGGCAACGCTTGCGGGCATCGCGTTCGGCAACGCGGGCGTGCATGCGCCGCATGGCATGGCCTACGCGGTAGCGGGGCTGGTGCGGGACTTCCGCCCATCGGGCTACCCGGCCCATGAACCGCTGGTGCCGCACGGAATGGCCGTCATCCTCAATGCGCCGTCGTCATTCCGCTACACCGCGGAGGCGAGTCCGGAGCTGCACTTGGAGGGCGCACGGCTGCTCGGCGCTGACACGCAAGGCGCCGGCGCGAATGACGCGGGCGAGGTGCTGGCCAACGAACTCATCCGCATCATGCGAGCGGTGGGCATCCCGAACGGCCTCGGGGGCGTGGGCTACAGCGAAGAAGACGTGGCCGCGCTGACCGAGGGCGCTCACCCCCAGCAGCGTCTCCTACAGAACGCTCCGCGCGAGATGAGCAAACCTGTTCTGGCGGACCTGTTTCGGCGCGCCATGCGGTACTGGTAGTCATACATTCATGCCTCCGTTTTCTGCGGTGCCGCCCGCACCTGACGGGCTCACCAGTCGCGACTTCCCGGTGCATTGGCCAGTGCTGACTCGATGGGCCGACAACGACATGTTCGGCCACCTGAACAACGCGGTGTACTACCAGCTTTTCGACACCGCGATCAACGGCTGGATCCAGACCAACGTCACTCTCGACCCGGTGACAGCGTCGGCGCAGGGCATCGTCGCCGAATCGGGCTGCCGCTACTTCTCCGAACTGCACTTCCCGGAACGGCTTGTCGTCGGGGTGGCCGTGACCCGGCTCGGCAACAGCAGCGTGACGTATCGGCTCGGCGTCTTCCGGGGACTCCAGAGTCCGGCTGCTCACGACGATGCTCAGCCGCAGGCCATCGCCGCGGTCGGCCACTGGGTGCACGTATACATCGACAAGGCCACCCGTCGGCCGACCCCCATCCCCGACGACATCCGCGCGCTGCTGTCGACGGCCTGCGTCAGTTAGCGGTCGCAGCGTTCTCGTTATGCTCGGCCAATGCCTTTTGTCAGCAAGACCGTTGAGGTCGCCGCCAACGCCGATACGATCCTGGCCATCGTCGCCGATTTCGAGTCTTACCCGGAGTGGAACGACGGAGTTCAGGGCCTGTGGGTGCTGGCCCGCTATGACGACGGGCGCCCGAGCCAGCTGCGTCTCGATGCCAAATACGAGGCCATCGAGGACAGTTTGATCCAGGCGGTCTACTACCCGAGCCCGACTCAGATTCAGACCGTGCTGCAGCAGGGCAACCTGTTCAAAAAGCAGGAGCAGTTGTTCAGCGTGGTCGACACCGGCTCGTCAGCATTGTTGACCGTGGACTTGGACGTCGAGCCCTCGTTGCCGATACCCGCACCGATGGTGAAGCAATTGGCCGGCAACGTGTTGGACTACCTCGCCGAGAACCTCAAGAAGCGCGCCGAGGACCTGGCTGCGTCGAGCTAACTAGTCCCAGATTCCGCTGCTTTGCAACCGTTCCGTGAGCCGGCGCGCCCCGTCGGTGAATTGCCTCGCGGTGTGCTCGACGACCGCGGCGGTGTCCCGGCGGCGCAACGCCGCAACCACCTCGCGGTGGTTCTGCACGGCGGAGGCACCCCATTCCGGATCCGCGGCGTACACCATCAACGGCATGTATCGAGCGACGTGCAGCAGGAACCACGCCAGCTTGATCCGCCCAGTCGCGTGGTTGAAGGCTCGGTGAAACGCGAACTCCGCCGTCGCGATCGCTTCGATATCAGCAGCGGCGACGGCGGTGGTCAGCACATCGGTGAGGTGTTCGAGATCGTCGATCTCGTCGTCGGTGATGCGCTGGGCCGCAGACGCGGCGAGTTCCCTGGCGATGGTCGCCTGCACCCAGAAGATGTCGTCGACGTCCTGGCGGCTCAGCGGCAACACGACGTGGCCGCGGTGCGGCTCGAGTTGCACCATCCCCTCGCCCCGCAGCTTCAGCAGCGCCTCGCGCACCGGAGTCGCGCTGACGCCGAGTTTGGCCGCGGTTTCGTCGAGCCGGATGAACGTCCCGGGCCGCAATGCGCCCGACATGATTGCGGCCCGCAGGTGGCCCGCGACCTCGTCGGACAGCTGCGCGCGGCGCAGCGGAACACGGGCCTGCCGCTGCGCGGAAGGCCGCCGTGCCGCCGGTTCGCTGAGCGCGGTCACCGGGGTTGTCTTCGTGACGCCAAGACCATAGTGTGACCCAGACAACACCAAGTTTTATCAAATATCAACTTAAGCACAGGGCTTAGCAACGAGAAGGGGAGCGACCAGTTGACCGCGCAGTTGACCGGCCACGGAGCTCGAGGGACGGACCCGGGCGGAGCCTCTTTGGAGCAGCCGTATTTGGCGCGCCGACAGAACTGGGTCAATCAACTCGAACGGCACGCATACATGCAGCCGGGCGCCACGGCGCTGAGATTCCTGGGCAACACCGTCACCTGGGCCGACCTTCGCGACCGGGTCGCGGCACTGGCCGGGGCCCTGGGCCGCCGAGGGGTCGGCCCGGGTGACCGGGTGATGGTCTTCATGCTGAACCGAACCGAGTTCGTCGAGTCGGTGCTGGCGGCGAACATGATCGGGGCCATCGCGGTTCCGATCAACTTCCGGCTGACCCCACCCGAGATCGCCTTCCTGGTCGACGACTGCGAAGCGCGGGTGATGATCACCGAATCAGTGCTGGCTCCGGTGGCCGCCGGCGTCCGAAACCTCACGTCGGCGTTGAGCAGCATTGTGGTCGCCGGTGACTCCAGTGCGGACGGCCTGCTGGCCTACGAAGATCTGGTGAACGAGCCGGGCGACCCGGCCCGTCCGGCCGATGTGCCCAACGAATCGCCGGCGCTGATCATGTACACCTCAGGCACCACGGGCCGGTCCAAGGGTGCGGTGCTCACCCACACCAACCTGACCGGTCAGACGATGACCAACCTCTACACGCACGGCGTCGCCGCCGACGACGTCGGCTTCATCGGTGTCCCGTTCTTCCATATAGCCGGAATCGGCAACCTGGTGACCGGACTTTTGATGGGGCTCCCCACGGTGATCCATCCGCTGGGCGCATTTGACCCCGGACAACTGCTCGACGTCCTGGCCGCCGAGAAGGTCACCGGAATCTTCCTGGTTCCGGCTCAATGGCAGGCGGTATGTAATGCGCAGCAGGCGAATCCACGTGATGTGAGGCTGCGGGTGATCTCTTGGGGTGCCGCCCCGGCGTCCGATACCCTGCTGCGGCAGATGTCGGAAACCTTCCCCGGGTCGCAGATATTGGCCGCCTTCGGTCAGACCGAGATGTCGCCGGTGACTTGCATGCTGCTCGGCGAGGACGCCATCAGAAAGCTCGGTTCGGTCGGCAAGGTGATTCCGACCGTGGCGGCTCGCGTGGTCGACGACGAGATGAACGATGTGCCCGTCGGGGAGGTCGGTGAAATCGTCTATCGCGCACCCACATTGATGGCTGGCTACTGGAACAACCCGGAAGCGACCGCGGAGGCGTTCGCCGGTGGTTGGTTCCACTCCGGTGACCTGGTCCGGATGGATGACGAAGGCTACGTGTGGGTGGTCGATCGAAAGAAGGACATGATCATCTCCGGCGGTGAGAACATCTACTGCGCGGAAGTGGAAAACGTCCTCGCCGGCCACCCAGAGATCGTTGAAGTCGCGGTGATCGGACGTCCACACGAGAAGTGGGGTGAAGTGCCGATCGCGGTCGCGGCCGTCGCGGCCGGTCGGCCGCAGAAATTAAGCATCGAGGACCTCGATGAG
>NZ_JBAPRN010000711.1:0-13280 GCF_049281135.1 Mycobacterium sp.
CGATGTCCTCGAGCAGTTCCGCAGGCTGTCGGCCACCCTGGTAGACCGTACCCACCAACATCATTCCGTCGCGGCGCCCAAGTTCATCGACGCGATTCCAGAAGCGTTGTGTCCGTTCGATAGATTCGGCAGCGGCGTGGGTGAGGAACCATCCGTCGCCAATCGCCGCCGCGCGCTCCATCGCCGGGGGGGAATCCCCGCCGACGATGATGGGAATGGGTCGCTGGACCGGCAGGGGCGCGAGGCCGACAGACACCAGGGTGTCGAATTGACCTTCGAACGTTACAGATTCCTCGGTCCACAGCCGGCGCATGACGATGAGTTGCTCGTCGAGTCGTCGACCACGGGTGGTGAAATCCATGCCCAGCGCCTCGAATTCGGCGTCGTTCCACCCGACCCCGATGCCCAACCGGATTCGCCCGCGACTCAACACATCCGCGATGGCAGCCTGCTTGGCCATCAGGGCGGTCTGCCGCTGCGGCGCGATCATCACTGCGCTGGTGAGCCCGATACGCCGGGTAACCGCCGCTAGATAGCCCATTGCAACGAACGGCTCGTAGAACGGGAAGGTGTGGTCATAGACCGGCTTATCGTTTTCGAGCGTCGTGGGGTTCAGCGGACGCCAGTCGGGACGCTCGGCGACGTTGACGCCCAGCACGTGTTCGGGGATGAATAGTTCGTCATAGCCGGCTTGCTCTACCTCGCCGGCCCACTGACCAAGCACCTCGGGATCGGTGCCCAGGTCCATCGTGGGGTACGTCGTGCCGAACTTGATGCCGTGGTGGCGGCTAGTGGCCACTGGCGCGCCCGGCCAGGTCGGGTTCGAATTCGATGGGGGGAAACCCGATGCATAGCGCCTCGGCCCCCGGCTCGCCGATCACTGCCACCTGTTCGCCATAGTCTGACCACACCACGGTGTGGCGTTTGTAATGGCGGCCGGCGACGTCGATCGTGCCGGTTGTGGTGAACATGCAATATGTGCGGTTGTCTGGCATCACGAATGCGGCGCGCTCACTCCAGCGGATCTTGATGATCGTCAGGTCACGCTCGGTGAATCGGCCCAACACCTTCGTGGCCAGGCCGTCGCCCCGGTCGAGGTAGGTGAATGCGTCCGGGTTCATCAGGATGGGCTGCGGGTAGCGCGGTAGCGGAAACGAGGACTCGCGCTTGAAGACGTGCTCCCAGATGGCGTTGAGGGCGTCTTTGGTGTGGCCCGTACCGTCAGCGTCCACCCAGGTGTACTTGCCGCCGCCGAAGACCCCTGTTTTCGACAGCTCCGCGTAGGCGCGGTCGTGGTCGGCGCGCGACACCCAGAAGTCGCTCCATTGGATTTGGAAGATCGACGCACCGTCGATGTGCTCCGGCCCGTAGAACGCGCCGGCGGGGAAGTACGCGATCCAGCCCTCCTCGGTGACCTGGCCCTGCCCGAAGTCCTGCACCCCGGTCATCGAGATGCGGATCTGTTCGAAATCGTGGTGATGGCGAGGTGCGGTGAACACGTTCTCGCCGCCGACGTAGTTGTAACAGTCCGCCGCATAACCGACCCCGGGAAGGATCTCCCCTTCCCGGACATATTTGTTCTGCACATGGCCGACACGTGCGTTGGCGGCAACGGTCTTCCAGGGCAGCTCATCGGTCGGAATCACCTTCATCGCCGGTAGCCCTTCATCGCAACTGAGATGTTTGATCAGTGGCGGCCGGGCTCACCGGCCGAAGCCTGCGATCAGTTGCGCCGAGTCGGCATAGGCCGAAAGATGTTGCGTGTAATCCTGCTCGGTCTGATAGGCCGCTTCCAGCGGCAGGGTGTCCGCCCGCAGCACCGATGCCTTGGCCATGCGTATCGCGGTGGGGTTCTTCGACGCGATCGTCTCGGCGAGGCTGCGCGCCTCGGTCATCAGTTCATCTGGGGGACAAACAGATTCGAGACCTCCGCGGCGGTGGATTTCGGATGCCGGCACGCGCTCGGCGGTGTACAGCATCCGCCGCGCCTTCGACGGACCGACCATCCACTGGGCAAACGAGGCGGCGCCCAGCACCCCTACGTCGATCTCGGTGAGCGCGAATGTCGCAGTCTCCGAAGCCAACGCGATATCGCTGACGGCGACCAGCGCCAGTCCGGCTCCCACCGCGGCGCCGTTGACGGCGCAAATGACCGGCACCGCGCAGTGCCGCACAGCCCAAAACGCCTCCCGCGCAAGCCGCAGCGGATCACCCACATCGACGGTCGGCGGCTGCGACCGCTCGACTTGCAGATCCTTGATGTCGCGGCCGCCGCAGAACACACGCTCCCCGGACCCGGTGAGAATCACCGCCGAAATGTCGTCACGCTCGCGAAACCCGTCGAAGGCGACCTTCAGTTCGCGGTACGTGCTTCGGGCGAGCGCATTGGCCGGGGGCCGGTCGATGACCACCTCGGCGACCCGCCCGTTCACGGATATTCTGAGCCCGGGGGTGCCTGGGTCGTCGGTTGTGGTGGCCATGGGCGTCCTCGTCATCGGTTACCGGGGGCCGGGCGCGACGCTGCCGACCCGTCGGCGGCGATCGGAAACAACCGCGCGCTCCGATCCACGCCGCTTACCGTCTGACGGTAATCCGCAAGGCGAAGGCTTGTCAACAACTGTGTTGACAAACGGGTAGTCGGCGGTGTCATGTCTGTGGCCAAACGCTGGTCTGAACCTGTTTCAACATGTATGTTGATAAGTGGTAGCGTTGCGCTGGCCAGATTTGTCAGCCGCCCCGAAACGGGCTACCAGCGACACGATGCGCTCCCGCGCTTCGTCGGCACAAGTCCAGATATTCGCGGAGGGTTCTCGGTTATGTTTGTTCACGAGGCTATGGCCAACGCCCTCGCCGCAAGTGGAGTGGACACGATGTTCGGGCTCATCGGCGACGCAAATCTCTTCTTCACCAATGCGTTCGTCGAAGCCGAGGGCGGTCGCTACATCTCGGCGGTCCACGAAGCCAGCGCAGTCATGATGGCCCAGGGATATGCACTCCGCAGTGGGCGTCTGGGTGTGGCAACGGTGACCCAAGGCCCCGGACTCACCAACACCGCAACGGCTTTGATCGACGCGGTCCGCAATAATGTCCCGCTCGTGTTGATCACCGGTGACACCGCCCCCAGCAACACCCACAACCAGCAGTCCCTCGACCAGGAGCTGTTTGTCGAGGCGACCGGCGCCGGCTACGTCCACGTCGGCCAGCCTGTTGAAGCGG
The DNA here is from genome assembly GCF_049281135.1 of Mycobacterium sp. Lineage (GTDB taxonomy): Bacteria > Actinomycetota > Actinomycetes > Mycobacteriales > Mycobacteriaceae > Mycobacterium. Next base: position 3,217 of record NZ_JBAPRN010000711.1, read on the forward strand.
TAGCAGCCCTGCGCACCGCGATCGCCCAAGCCGTCGCACAGCGTCGACCGGTCGTCGTCAACTGCCCCACCGAGTTCGCGTGGGAGGTGGTCGATGCCGACGATCACGCCGCCGATGCCAGTGAACCCGTCCCGGCACCTTCCGACGACCTGCTCGACCAGGCCGTTGGCATGATCGCCACCGCTCGCCGACCGCTGGTAGTAGCCGGCCACGGTGCCACACCGCCCGAACAGCGCGACGCTGTGCTGGATTTTGCCCAACGGATCGGCGCGCCGATCGCCACCACCTTTCGCGCACGCAACCTCTACACCGCTGCCGAAGGCAGTGTCGGCATTTGCGGCACGTTGACGACCGATGCTGGTGTCCCAGCGATCACCGACAGTGACTGTGTCATCGTCTTCGGCTCCAGCTTGAACACCTGGACGACCGACCACAGGACGCTGTTCGACGGCAAGGCTGTCATCTACGTCGACGCCGCCGCCACACGGGTCGAGCGGCCGAATGCGCGCGTCGACGTAGCCATCCACGGCGACGCGGCGCAGACCGCTCGCACCTTCATCAAATGGCTCGACGCCGGCGAGGTGCCGCCCACTGGCTTCCGGCAGGGGGTGTGCGCGGGTATTCGCGACGTCGATCTGCGTTTCGATGCCGAGTTGGGCGACACGCTCACCCTTGCCGGGGTACTCAGTGAACTCCATCGCGCGCTACCCACCCAGCGGACGGTGGTCTGGGACGGTGGGCGCTTCCTGGGCGAGGCGTTGAAGTATATCTACGGCCCTGACTACCGCAGCGAGGTGCTCGCCACCGCCTTCGGTGCGGTCGGTCTGGGGATGGGAGCCGCTATCGGGGCCGCGTGTGCCGCCGATGGCGAACCGACGGTCTTCATCACCGGCGACGGCGGCTTCATGATGAACGGTCTCGCCGAACTGAACTCCGCTGTGCGCGCCTCGTTGCCACTGATCGTCGTCATCTGTAACGACGGCAGCTATGGCGCAGAATACGACCAATACGTGCACAAGTCGGTGTCACCGGCCCTGTCGCTGTTTGACTGGCCGTCCTTCGCCTCGGTTGCCCACGCGATGGGCGCCGACGGTGTCACCGTCAGCTCGGTTGTTGATGTGCCCGCAGCGATCGCCGCCGCCCAGGTGCGTACGTGTCCGCTGGTGATCGACGTGCTGATGGACCCCGGGGCCATTCCCGAGGTCGCGCACTGACGCGCCGCAGGAGATGAGGAGAGGGCGATGACACCGGTGGGCGTCGGCACTGATTCGATGACCGTTGACGGCCTGCTCGATCGAGCAGCCGCCGAATGGGGCGAGCTCACCGCGGTGGTCGACGGAACCCGACGAACCACGTACCGCGAGCTTGCCGCGCTGTGCCACGCTGTGGCCGGAGGCTTGGCCGCCCTCGGGGTCAACAAGGGCGATCGGGTCGCGATCTGGATGCCCAATCGATTGGAATGGGTGACAGCCTTTTTCGGAGCGGTCTCAGCGGGCGCTGTGGTGGTCCCCCTCAACACGGCGCTGTCCCCCGCCGAAGCGCTGTTTCAGCTCGGCCACTCTGAGGCCTCGGTGCTGATTGTCTGCGACACTTTCCGCGGCCGGGACTATCTATCGGATTCCCTCACGCTGCGCGATCAAGTGCCGCAGTCACTTTCGCTTGTAGTCGTCGGCGAGTCCACCGACCCGACAACGGTGGCCTGGCAACAACTCACCAGTGGCACGCCCGGATTCGCCCCAGCCGTTAACCACGCTCTGGACCCGGTAATCATGCTCTACACGTCGGGAACGACAGGCCAGCCCAAAGGCGCTGTCCATTGCCATCGGTTCACCGAGACTCTGGCTGCCACCGCCAAACGCTTGCGGCTGAGCGAAAAAGACTGCGTCGTACTGTATTTGCCGCTATTCCATGTTCATGCCCTCATGGCCGGGCTGCTACTGATGGTCTCGGTGGGCGCCAAGCTCGTCCTCATGGAGCGGTTCCGTTCGCCGGAGTCATTGCGCCTCATACGTTCTGAGGGAGCGACGATGGTGTACGGCGTGCCCACCACCTACATCGATCAATTGAACGACCCAGCCGTCGATGATATCGACTTCGCCAAGATCCGGTTCGCGATCACCCCGCTCGCACCCGACCTGAGCCGACGGGTGCGCGCGAAATTCCGTGCGCCCTGCCTGAATACGTACGGCAGTACCGAGACCGCGTCCACCGTCATCATGCCCACCCTCGACGACACGGTGGACGTAGCCGTCGGAACGGTCGGACGCCCTTTGGATGGGATCCACGCCGCGATTGTCGATGAGGTCACCGGTCGACCCGTGTCCGATGGGTCACGGGGTGTGCTGTTATTGCGCGGTCCGTCGATGATGCTTGGCTACCACAACGACCCGGTCGCAACCGCGCGGGCATTCAACGGCGAAGGCTGGTTTCGCACAGGTGATGTAGTAAGGCGCGACGCCGGAGGGAATATCGTCTTCATCGGCCGGCACAGCGATCACTACCGGGTAGGCGGCGAGCTCGTCGACCCCGTTGAGGTCGAAACGGCGTTACAAACTCACCCGGCGGTCCAACGGGCCGCCGCGACCGGGGTGCCCGACGAACGGCTGGGCCAGGTGGGCTATGCGTGGGTGCAATTGCGCAGCGGCGCAGAAGTCGCCGTGGAGGATCTCAAGGCCCATTGCGCATGTGCGCTCGCCGCGTTCAAAGTCCCGCGCCACATCTTCCTCGTCGCGGAACTGCCGACCACACCCAGCGGCAAGGTGCAGAAGTTCCGCCTGCTTGCCGACCTAGAGGCGCCCGAAGCGGACCTAGGTACGGAGTCCAACCGTGCCTGAAGCAGTCGTCGTTTCGGTCGCCCGTTCGCCCATCGGCCGAGCGGTCAAGGGATCGCTCGCCACGATGCGGCCCGACGATCTCGCAAGTCAGGTCGTCCAAGCGGTGCTCGACAAGGTGTCAGAGGTGGACCCCGCGAGATCGACGACCTGATGCTGGGCTGCGCGCAAACGGCGGGCATCTTTATCGCGTTGGTGTCGACCGGCATCCGCCGTCAGCGGACTACTGAGCTCGTGGCGACAGCATTCGTTTCCGTGGTCGACGTGCAGTGAAAGCGACGCCGCCGCTCATCGTCAGGATCTCGGCACGCAGCTCTGACTGGGTCTGTCGGCGGATTCGGCGCCTGATCGCTGCTCCGGTCACGTAGGCGCAGATCGCGCGGGCTCGCGTCCTGGGCTCGGGCGCATTAGCTGCCGTCAAAGCCTCAGTGAGGACCTTGATGACCATGTCGTCGATGTGGCCGATGATGTCGGTGCGACCAGCACGCACCGCGTCTACCCAGTAGTCCATCCACAGCACGGTCTGCCCGTCGGGCGACTCGAACGCATCGAGATGGGCTTCCACGACAGACCAGAACCGTTCGGCGGGATCGTCACATCTGTCCGCCGCCATGCGAATACGGCCAACGATCTCGTCGACCAGCTGCCACATCGCAGCGTCCACGATCGCCTCAACGGTCTCAAAGTAATAGTGCACCAGGCCGTTGTTGACACCGCTCTCGCGCGCGATCGCCCGTGATGTACAGCCGTTCACACCATCCCGGCGGAGGACGGTCTGGGCGGCCGTCACGAGCTGCTGGCGCTTGGCGAGCTGGTTCGGCGTCAGCACTCTTTCTGCTACAGGCGATTCCGACATGAGCCTTCGTTAAATGTCGAGGAACGATTAAGGGGTCGCAAAGATCGTAACGGTCCATACTATCTGGGCGCATGACCAAGAGAGTTGGTCATGCGCCCTATTTTGGAGTTGACCTGGGCAATATCCGCTCTCGACGGTCGAATGAGAGACGGCGTCGGTACGGCTCAAAGCTGTCCGGCCGGGGCTGCGACGGGTTCGATGTCGTTGGCTATCACACCGGCGCGTCGAGCGCAGTCGTCCCCGATTGCACGAAAGGTAATGTCCAAAGCTGCCTGCCAAAGGTCATCCTGGATCAGCACGGTGCCCCCATTCGTGCGAGACGGATAGGTCACGGGGTCGGGCCTTCGGGCCGACTAACCGGCGGTGACGGCCGGACGGGTTTCGGGTTCGGTGTGCCCGGATTCCGTGCCCAAGGACGGATCGGCGGGAGGCTGCAGCCGCAGTTGTCCGGTTCCGATGCGGATTAGGACGTCGATGGCCTAGAGGCCCACTGCCATGGCGACCGGTCACCCGCCACGGCTGGAAATGGTCACTGACCGCGGCACTGTCCATCCCATGCGCTTCAGTCCTTTTCCCTTGCAATCTGTTCCGGATGGCCATCAACTACTGCGGCTACCTGATAGGTCGGGCTGCTCGGTTACCAGCTGGCCGAGCTGGCTGATATCGAAGTAGAACGCGCGGATTTCGGTGACCTTGCCGTCGGTCACGCGAAATACCTCGGCCAGTGGCATCGAGTAGGGCTTTGCGGCGACGTCGTTGTCCTTGACGTCCAGGAGGCCGACAACTCGATCTCCATCGACGACAAGGGTTTCCAGATCGACCCCGGTGAGTCTCAGCGCCGAGAACACCTCAGCGACCCCGCGGATTACCTCGTCGCGGCCGCGCCAGACTCCCGGTCTTGGCCGCGCCTGGGCGAGCACGGCGGGATGGTGGACGGGCTCGTAAAGCACCACATCGTCGGCCAGGACGCGTTCGATGGCGGCCAGATCCCCGATCCCGGCCGCGTCATAGATCGTTTGCACGGCTGCTCGGTTGTCCACGTCTAGTCGCCGATCTCGTCAACGAATTCGATCAGATGCGGCGCGAACTCGCCGGCATAGGTGTCGAGATAGTCGACACCGCGGCCCGGTGCAGTAAGAATCTTTGCCTTCGGCGCGTCCGCAACGATGCGCTCGGTGAATCCGATGGTGTGGCGGTCGAGTTCACCGGTGGCCAAAAAGACGGGGCAGGTCACCTTCCTGAATTGTTCGACGGGATTCCACACGAAGATCGCCTTATATCCCCAGGCCCAGTTCTCGCCGGCAACGAGCGTCCCGACGGTCTCACGGTGCAGAAACTCCGCGGGCAGCTCCTCGCCGTCCATGGTTGTCACCACCCGGGTCCAGGCGCCAATCAACTGGGTGCCGTAGTCGGTGATCGGGTTCTCCTGCACGAAATTCTGCGCGTAGAGCACGTTCTCCTCCGGCGTCGTATAGACGAAGCCGGAGAGGATCAAGCTGCGCACCCGTTCGGGTGCCTGAACGGCCATCTCGACTGCGATTGATGCACCGGTGTGGTGACCGAGGACGTCGAAGCGCTGGTAGCCCAGTGCGTCAAGGGCCTCCAGCCACACCGACGCCGCATACGGAACCGACGGTTCCCGGTCGGTGCGGAAGCTCTGCCCGTAATTGACCGTGTCGCAGGCGATCGTGGTGTGGCTGCCGGCCAGCTCCGTCATGAGCGAGTCGTAGGAGTTCGCCGCGCTGGCGGTCATGTGCAGCAATGCGATCGGCACCTCCGCGCTGCCGGCACAGCTCTGGTAGTGCACCTGACCGTCGGTGGTGTCGACGTAGCCCCTGCGGATACGGGTATCCATTTACACGCCCTGTTTGAGCAGCCCGCACAGCTCGATGCTGCGTCGCGCTGCACCTTCGAGCTGCTCTAGCGGGAGGATGAACGACATCAGGTCGGTGGGCATGATCCAGTTCACCCCGGCATCGATATACGGCTGCATCTGCGCGGCAACCTGTTTGGGCGTGCCGATGTAGAAACATTTCTCGAACAGCGCCCGCGGCAACGGATCCAGCGCCTCCTTCACCTGGGCCGCGGTCCACTGCACCGGTTCGTACTTGATCGAGTAATGCCACGCGGGATCGCCCAGGGGAACCGGGAGCCCCTCGTTCTCCCATGCCCCCAGTGGGAAACGGCCGAAGATGATGCCCATCCACTGGACCAGCTGGTTATTCAGCGCAACCTCGATCAGATGCTCATCGCCCTCGTCGTGCAGCAGGTACTCCGCCCAAACGCCTATCTTGAACTTCTCGGGGTCGCGGCCCTTCTCCTCCACCGTCTTTCGTATCTCAGCGATCTTCTCCGCAGCCTGCTCCGCCGTGGGCCAGGTGCTGGGGATCGACGTCGCGAACCCATCGGCGTAGGTGGTCGTCAGATCGAACAGCTTCGGACCACCGCCGAGTCCGAACACCCGCGGCCGCTTGAACTTCGCGCCACCGATCCAGGCATCTTGGAAGTTCCAATGATTGCCCTCCAAGGTGATCGGGCCATCGGAGTTGTAGAACGCATCGATGAAGCGGAGTTGGTCCTCGAAACGCTTGAGCCCTTCGGTGCGCTTGTGCCCGAACGGCCTGGTCTGCTTGCGCTCGCCCGCGCCCAGCTGCAGCGTCAATGAACGGTCCCCGGCCAGATTCGCCAAGGTGGTCATCGACTGCATCAGCTCAGCGGGTCCCCGGCGCACCGCATCGGTGGCCAGCGAGATGCCGATGTTCTGCGTCGCCGACAGCGTCAGCGCCGCGGCCACAAACGGATCTGGGAATGAGTCGACGTCCGGAACGATCGCCGCCAATCCCGAATTCTCGGGTGTCCACATATCCAACGGGAACCAACTCGTCAGCTGATCGGTGATCATGACCTCATCCACCACGCCCGAGGCGTCGTAGGCGGCAACTCTCTCCTTGAGCATCGATAGGGGCAGATGCCGGTTGTTGTCCATCAGCACCGTCGTCTCAACCTGACCATGTGTCATTTTGCTCTCCTCAAACTGTCGACGGCTCGACCATCGCACATCTGCCCAGAAGTTTTGGTCGAATGTCCAGATTGATTGGTCAAGTGACCAAAGTGATGCATGCGATCACGGTGCCGCCGATCTCACCGGGTGACGCTCCCCCCGCCCCCGGTGCGCCACTGCGCATTCCGATCATCCTTGCCAAGGGCCCGTACACCATGCTGCGGCTGGCCAAACAGGTGCAGCGCAATCACGACGAGACCAAGACCTGGTGGCGCGAAGAAGTGCTGGACGTCTACCGAGGGACACGCAAACCGCGACACAGTGCCATCGATGACCTGATTGACTCGCAGCGCCGGTTCAGCCGCTCGTTCCAACTGCACGTGTTGGTGCGCTACCAGGTGATGGGCGCCGGGTCCCTTCTGTCGTGCGTCGGTTCCTGGTGGGAAAATGCCGGGACGCGAAAGGCGTTGGACACGTGGATATTCGAGCACACGTATGCCGATAGCGGATGCGCGTAAAGGTGCCTGGAGGCATTCGATAGAGAATCGCCGACACAGTCGGCGCAAAACCGGCGAGCAGTGGCCCGCTAAGGGGCAGTCGCGGTTGGTGGCGATACGAGGGGTCGCGCGTCGAAGTAAAAGGCCCGCAGGTGCGAGATCCTGCCGTCGCTGAGCGTCCAGTGTTCGGCGAGCCAGATTTCCTCACCGCCGACCGAGCGGGCGGTCAATAGCGCTGCGACATTGTCGCCGTCGCTAGAAACGCTGATCAGTCGCATGGTGGGGAAATCGATCACCGCCGCCAGCGGAGGGAGCACACTGGTGCGGATCGCCTCCGCTCCACGATGAACACCACCCCAAGGCACCGCCGGCGTCACGTCGGCTTGGAAATCGTCGCGCGTGGCATCCTTGAAGGTCGCGAAGTCGCCGGCAAACAGCGCCTCATACACGCCGCGCACCAACTCAGTGTTGCGATCCTGCTCGGTGGCACTGATGAAACCCATCGATAAACCCCTTGTCGTATTGGTCACTTCACGGTAGGCCGCCAGGCCCACAAATTTCAACACATATGTGGAAATACCTTCGACATATTTCCTCGCGAGCCATTCGGCACGTGCGAGAACAGCCTTTGAACTCGTCCGGCTTTGGCCAACACCGCGCGAGCACGCCGAGATCCACAGGCGCCCTTGGCGAAACAGCGCAGCGAGCATCGACAGCCGGCCCAGCCGCCGAGTTGGGCAAACCGGGTCAGTAACCCGCGCGCCGGATAGCCGCGACCTCGGCGCGCGCGGTCGAAGTCACCCAGTGGGTGTCGATGCCGATGGGCAAGAATCTGTAGCCCGCGGCTGCGAGCTTCACCGCCGATTCGGCATTCGGGCAGGAAATCCCGACTGGCAGGCCGGCTGCGCTGGCGGCTTGGTGGACGGCCTCGATGGCGTCTGCATGAACGCCGGCCACCGGCGCCCCGGCGGGCGCCATGCCGTAGGTGATCGCCAGGTCCGCTGGGCCGATGAACACCGCATCGACACCTTCGACTGCCACGATCTGGTCGACATTGTCAACGGCGCGTGCCGTCTCGATCATCACGATGCACACCGCGAGTTCGGCGAGCACGTCCGGATCGCGGCCGAACAGGACTCCGGCGCGTACCGGCCCGAAACTACGCACCCCTTGCGGGTAGTACCGACACGCTCTGACCGCGGCGGCGGCGTCATCGGCGGTCTCGACCACAGGAAAGATGACGCCGTGGGCGCCAGCGTCCAATATCTTGCCCGCGAACGCCGGATCGAGTGAGGGAACCCGAACAATGGAGGCCGCGGGCGTGGTGTTCACAGCGCGGATCGCCGATACCACCGACTCGTAACCGTACAAGCCGTGCTGCACGTCCAGACCGACGAAGTCGAACCCTTCGGCCGCCATGACCTCGGGCGTGAAAGCCGACCCGCTACTGCACCAGCCCCCAAAAGTCGGCTTTCCGGCGGCCCACATTTGCTTCAGATCGGTGGTCATTTGACTGGGCTCCTTTATCCGTCCGAGCGAGCAGCGATCCCCGATATGCGCATCACCAGTGGTCCCAGTGAGTGAGGTCCTCGCCGGGGATGCGTTGTGCGCGACGGAACTCGGTCCCCAAGCTATAGGCCACCGGGAACAATCCGCATTGGGTGACCTCGGGGTAGGGAATACCGAGGATCTGTGCCACATCCTGTTCGCTTTGCAGATGCACCGATGTCCAGGCGCAACCGAGGCCGCGTGCGCGGGCGGCAAGCATGAAGCTCCACATTGCCGGCAGTACTGATGCCCAGAACCTGGATTGCTCGGGCACCGTCGGCTGATCGAGCACGCGGCCAGTGCCGCACGGGATGACCAGCCAGGGCGACCGGTCGATGTTGTCGGCGAGGTATTGCCCCGACTCAAGGATCTTGGCCATGCGACCGGCGCGTGGATCGGCGCCGTTATAACTCGGTAAGGCTCCTTGGTGGCTGGTGCTGTCCCAGCACCGCCGGTAGACGTCGGCGACGGCGCTCTTGACCTTTTGGTCGCCGACGACCACCCAATGCCAGGTCTGCTTGTTCCCGCCGGTCGGGGCCTGCACGGCGACATCAATGCAGTCTTGGATCATCTCCCGCGGCACCGGCCGCGAAAAGTCGAGCCGTTTGCGCACGGTGCGCGTGGTCGTCAGGAGTTCGTCGGGACTGAGATCAAGCGTCATGCCAATCTCCTTCTGTGCGTAGTCCTTTGGTCCGATGGCTGGTGCATACGCACGGACGGCGCGCCGCATTGATGCAGCGTAAACGTCACTAGTGCCGCCAGAACTGAATGAAGCTGGCGGCCCCTCCGTCCACCAGCAATGTCTGTCCGGTGATGTAGGAGGCGGCGTCGGAGGACAAGAACGCGATTGCGGCCGCGATGTCCTCCTGGTCGCCGAGTCTGCCCAGCGGGATCGATCCGGATAGTGCATCGCCCGTCTGCCCCTCCCAGGTGTTGCGATCGGTGCGCACGACGCCGGGCGCCACGGCGTTGACCCTGATCTGGTGGGGCCCCCATTCGACAGCCAGGCTGGCGGTCAGCGAATTGAGCGCCGCTTTGGCTGCACCGTAGGCGATTTGACCCGGAAACGGCCGCAACCCCGCCAACGAGGACACCATCGTGATGGCACCTGGCTTGCCGGCTTCTATGCGGTGCTCACCAAACGCGGCGCAAAACTCCACGTGATGCAGGTAGTTGATCTCGAGCGCTTCCCGTTGCGTCTGCGCGGTGAGCTCGGCGCCCCAGACCCGGTAGCCTTTGCCGACGATGTTGACGAGGATGTCGAGCCCGTCCATCTCGGTGGCGGCCCTTTTGACGGCATCGCGTGCAGCGCCGGGCTCACAGATATCGGC
>NZ_JBAPRN010000712.1:0-20828 GCF_049281135.1 Mycobacterium sp.
TCGGGTCGACGCCGGCTTCGACCAGTGCCGCCGGCCAGTCCTCGCGCAAATCGATTGCGACTGTGGCCCGTTCGGCAGTGGGTTCGGCACCGAGGTCGGCGAGAGTCCGCGTCTTGAACGCAATGACCTGAGGCTGGTCGATCTCGAAGACCGTCGTGTCAGCCGGCCACGGCAAGCGGTAAGCGCGGGTGTCCAAGCCTGATGCGAGGATCACGGCCTGCCGGATACCCGCCTCGCCCGCCTGCACGAAGAAGTCGTCGAAAAATCGGGTGCGCACGGCGATCTGTTCGCTCATCGCCCGACGATTCAGCAGCGGGTCGTCTGCATGTCCGAGCTCGCCGTCGATCAGCTTCACAAAGGTGTCGATGCCTACCGCGCGGACCAGTGGATCGGCCCACGGGTCGTTCAACAGCGCGTCGGGATTTTGGGAGGCCATAGCGCGTGATGCGGCGACTGCGGTCGCGGTCGCTCCTACGCTGGATGCCAGATCCCAGGTGTCGTTGTCAGTACGAGCCATGTCGAGAGCCCTTTCTGCGTGTAACTTTACTTAGCCTAATTAACTATATCACGCAGTCGGAGCAGACCTCGAGAAAGCTAGCTCAGCTTGGCGTATTCCGCGTGGAGCGCATCGAGGCTGCGCAACGTCTCGTCGCGGGGCTGGGTCGGCAATTCGACGGTGACGTGGTCGATCCCGAGGTCGCGGTAGCCCGCCAAGACCTCGGCTGTCACCTTCCCGGCGTGCGAGGCGATCACCGGCACGTCAGGTCCGGCGAGATCGCGCAGCTTCCTCAAGTCACCAGCAAGCGCATCGGCCGAACCGCTCAGCGAGAGCCAGCCGGCTCCCAGTTCGGTGATGCGGCTGAAGTTCGCCGGTCCGCCCCCGATGTACACGGGCGTGTGCGGCTTGGACACCGGCTTGGGCCAACTGTAGATCGGGTCGAAGTCGACATACTTGCCGTGAAACGCGGCTTCGTCTTTCGTCCATATCTCGATCATCGCGCGGAGTCGCTCGTCCATGACCCGGCCACGCACGCGTGGATCGACACCGTGGTTGGCGATCTCCTCACGTAACCAGCCCACGCCGACGCCGAATTGAAAGCGCCCCTGCGACACCAGGTCCAGCGAGGCGACTTCTTTGGCGGTCTGGATCGGGTCGCGTTGGGTAACCAGTGAGATGCCGGTACCCAACAGCAGGGTTTCGGTGGCGACCGCGGCAGCCGTCAGCGCGACGAACGGATCGAGCGTCCGGTAGTACTGCGGCGGGATCGGACCACCCATCGGGTACGGAGTTTTGGTGTTCACGGGTATGTGGGAATGCTCCGTTACGAACAGTGACCCGAAACCGCGCGTCTCAAGCGCGACAGCCACGTCGACCGGTCCGATACCCGTGTCGTTGAGGAACGTGAATACTCCTAGACGCATTTGCGCTTCCTTCCGCCACCACCGAATCGACCGGAGCAGTCCAACTGTCTCGACCGTCCGGGTTATTCCGGAGGTGTTCCGATGGTGGCAGTAGCCTCACGGTTGTGGTGACTCGTGATCATGGCGATGTTGGCGACGCGCCGTCGACGCCGCCGCCGTTACAGCCGCCGACCAACTCGGCCCGGCCGTCGGCGGCCGAGCAGGCCCGTACCATCGCTGCCGCCAACAATGCGGCCACGCTTGCCACGTTGACCTCCGACGGCGATCCGTGGGCATCGCTGGTCGCGTACGGTCTGCTGAACGGCGCGCCGGTACTGTGCGTGTCGAACCTGGCCGAGCACGGCCGCAACCTGGCCGCCAACCCGCGCGCCAGCTTGTCGATCGTGACCGCGAGCAGCGATGCGGACCCGTTGGCCACTGGCCGGATCACGTTGGCCGGTCGTGTCACGCCTCCTGCCGCCGACGAGGACGCAGCCCGGGCGGTGTACCTGCAGGCGGTGCCCGCTTCTCGGTTCTACCTCGAGTTCAGCGACTTCACGCTCTGGGTGCTCCAGGTCGAGCGGGTGCGCTGGGTCGGCGGGTACGGCCGGATGGATTCGGCCACCGGTGAGCAATACCTTGCCGCGGAACCGGATCCGGTGACGCCCGCCGCGGCCGGTGCGATCGCGCACCTCAACGCCGATCACGCCGACGCCCTGGCGGCGATGGCCAAGGCATTCGGCGGCTATCTCGATACCACGAAAGCGGTGTGCACCGACATAGACCGCTATGGCCTCGACCTACGGGTGCACACGCCCCGCGGGGTTGCCTACACCCGGGTCGGGTTCCCGGAGCCGCTGAGTTCGGCCAGCCAATTACGCTCGGTCACAGCTGAATTGGCGCGCGCGGCAACTCGAGCCTAGCGTCACGTTTACTTCGCTGCGACCGAGGAGAACCGCACGCTCATACCGTGCCCGACATGTCGCTTCGGGTCCGCGCCGGTAGTTGGCCAAGCGCCGCCGCATCCCCGGCATGTCAGGTCGGGCAACCTGATCCAGCTGGATGTCATGCGACCAGAACCAAAAGCGCGGCGCACTACGCACGCCGATCGCCCGTCGACAGTGCGTTGGCGCGTCGACGGCGACGCAGGTCGGGATGAATGCTGTCGGGTAAGTCCGCCTGTTTCGCGACTCGCTGCAACAGGGTGATCAACCGGGAATGCTCGCGGGTGTCGAAGCCTGCGAAGATCTCGTCTTCGAGCCCATCGACAGCTGCGTTGGCCTGAGCCAGAACGGCGTGTGCACGATCGGTGAGCTGTAGTTGGTGGGCTCGGCGGTCCCGGGGGTGGCGCTCGCGTCGCACCAGGTCGCGCTCTTCGAGTTCGTCGATCAAACCGACCATGACGTTGCGGTGCACGCCCATTGCGTCGGCGAGCTGTTGCTGACTGAGTCCCTCCTGGCCGGTGAGTTGCACCAGCACGCCGTAATGCGCGGGTTGTAGACCTATCGGCTCGAGGATCTCAGCACACCGGACCGCGACGTGAAAGCCGAGCTGGGACAACAGAAATGCCCCGCGTGTGCTCAACACGGGGGGCGCATCGTCTTTGGCCACTCCGAGATTGTATTCCACAATTATCATCACTAATAGTGACAATCATATATCGCGCGTATAACGTGGTTAATGGTCCGGCAGATCTCCGTAACCGCTGGAAAGAGCCTGCTGCAACCATGATTGTCGAACGCGACGTTCCGGTTCAGATGCCTGACGGCATCACGCTGCGTGTCAACGTCTTTCGCCCGGATGCCGTGGCGCCGGTGCTGATGTCGATAACGCCCTACGGTAAAGACAAAGCGCCCGGTCGGCTTACGCCGTCTGCCCTGGTATTCAACGCCCTGCCGTGAGGCGCACGTATGCTGCCTGCGTGGCCCTGGTCGATCCAGACGATGACACCATTGCCCGCTGGGTCGTTGCGCACTACCGCTACGACGCGGATCGCCGTGAGCGTCGACACGTTGTGGTGGCGGCATTCGACAATCCCGACGAGTTTCACGCCGACATTCAGGCGAGGGCGGAGCAGCTTCGCGCTCGCAGGCAGAGCGGCGAAGACATCGATCGGCTCGAACGCATCACCGGGCGCACCTACGCGGCGGGCTACCGTCGTCAACAACGCGATGCGCACCTACTGAAGCGAGCAATGGAGCACGGCGTCGCTCCCGTACTTGAAGACCTCGACTTGCCGCCGAATGTCTCAGCTGTGCGAGCCGTTCGTCGGTCGGCCGACCCGGGCCAACCAGCCGGCTGAGCTCCAGCGAAACTCGATGAGGTTTGCGGTCGGCCGAGGTCTATGTCGAATGACAACAGCACTCGACGGAGAGGACGATATGGCGAAACCCCAGCACGACGAGTTGTGGGCGCTGGCGCACGCCGAGCGGGCGGCGCTTGCGGAGGACCTATCCGGGCTCAGCCACGAGCAGTGGCGGCACCGCAGCTTGTGCGGGAAGTGGGACGTTGAGGAGGTCGTCGCGCACCTGACCGCCGCGGCGAGCCTGGGTCGGTGGAAGTGGTTGCGCAGCATGGCCGTCGCGCGTTTTCGCCCTGCCGTGCACAACCGACGTCGGCTGGCCGAGCACCGTGGACGCACACCCGCCGAGACACTCGATCGGTTCCGCGCCATCGTCGAAAGCACCACCGCGCCCTCGGCTCATATCCCGGCCTACCTCGGCGAGGTCGTGGTGCACGCCCAAGACATTCGTCAGCCCCTGGGGCTGACACGGACACCGAGCCTCGACGCCCTCACACCGGTCGCTGAATTCTTCGCCCACCGCAACTTCACCGTCCCGAGTCGCAGCCACATTGCCGACCTCGAGTTGCGGGCAGACGACGGGCCATTTGTCGCCGGACGTGGCCCCCTGGTCACCGGATCGACAGTCGCACTGGTGATGTGCATGGCGGGCCGCCCGCCCTACCTCGACGAGCTCAGCGGTCCCGGCGTACAACTCCTTCGAGCGCGAATACAAGGCGCCACCGCTTGAATTCGATATATCCCCAACGTTTATCGCGGTTGGTGGCGCTCACGTCAACGAGCTGGGTCATGCTGAGCCAGACAACTGGCCCCGGAAGGACTCCCCATGACAAGCCCAGGCTCCAGTAGCGGTCGGCGAATTCCTCAACTGATTCCGCATCGGTTGCTACGTAACGATCAACGCCACCATCCCGCCGTGGTCGAGGAGGCCAAGAGACGAGGCGCCAAATTCCAGCTGCGGCTGGCCGATGGCATCAGCGCATTCGCCGGCTCGATGAACTTCGTCTGGATTCACGCGGTGCTTTTCGCGGTCTGGATGGTCGTTCTTGAGAAAACCCCGTGGCCGACTCTGACTCTGGTGGTGTCACTGGAAGCGATCTTTCTGTCGACGTTCGTCATGATCGGCCAGAACCGGCAAGCCGCGTTCCAGCAAGCCAAAGCCGACCACGACTTTGAAGCTCAGGAACTCGAGCTCAAAACCAACACTGACCTGACCCGCCAAATCCACGTCCTCACAGAGGAATTGCACAGACGGCTCATCGGTGGATCCGCGTAGCCAAGCCAAGGCCACTGCTCGTGTGCCTCGGCATGGGGGCGGAGCGGCGCCTTGGCCTACGGATGGGACATGCTTGACGGATGGAGCAATACCGCCGCAATGACCTGACCTTCGATGTCCGCGACGCCGGACCAGCTGACGGACCTGTCGTGGTGCTGTTGCACGGCTTCCCGCAACACAACGACAGTTGGAACGCCGTCATCGACCGGCTTACCGCAGAGGGTTACCGCTGCCTGGCGCCCAACCAGCGCGGATACTCGGCGGGTGCGCGGCCATCCCGTCGCCGCGACTACCGCATACCCGAACTAGTCGACGACCTCGGCGCATTGATCGACGCCAGCGGTGCGCGGCAGGTGCACCTGGTCGGACACGACTGGGGCGCCGCGGTCGCTTGGGCCGCCGCCGCCGAAATGCCCGAGCGGCTGGCAACCGTGTCGCCGGTGTCGGTGCCGCATCCCGCGGCGTTCCTCAAATCGTTCCTGAACAGTCGACAGGGCCTGGCGTCTTGGTACATGTACGCGTTTCAGCTGCCCCGCATCCCTGAGTGGTCGATGTTGCGTCGCAACGGCGCCATGTTGTCCAGGTCGCTGCGACAGGCCGGCCAAACGCGGGCCACCGCTGAGCGAGATGCACAGGGCATGAGCGAACCGGGCGCCCTGACCGCGGCGCTCAACTGGTATCGCGCCATGCCGCTGTCCAATCCGCGGGCGATCAACCAAAAGGTCTCGGTGCCAACGCTGTACGTGTGGAGCGACCAGGACGTCGCCCTCATGCCGAAAGCGGCCTACAACACCGCCCGATACGTCACCGGGGAATACCGGTTCGAGATCATGCCTGGTGTCTCGCACTGGATTCCGGACGAGCAGCCGGACAGGCTGGCCGACCTGCTGCTCGACTGGTTCGGCGCTCACCCGCTTCACTAACGCAACGGTCAGCGGTCAGCACCGCCGTCGCCGAGCCGAGATCGACTCTCGCTCAACGCAGTTTCGATCTCCGACCACGTTTGTTTGACGATCTGCGCGGCCGGTTGCAGATCGAAGATCCGTGAGGACACCTGACCGGTGTTGGCGACGCTGGCCTCGAAGTCACCTTCAAAGTACAGATCGGTGATCCGACCGAGCAGCTCCACCTCGGGCTCGCCGGCCGCCACGCGGGCCGCGAGCCCGGTTCGCAGCACGCGCATCGTCGGGTTGCCGGGAAGGTCCAGCATCACGGTGCCGTCATCCCCGGCCGAGATGATCTTGTTCTTGAAGTTGGCGTGCACAGCGGCTTCGTGGCTGGCCAGCATCCGGGTGCCCATCTGAACACCCTCGGCGCCCAGAACGACCGCGGCCGCGGCGGACCGGGCGTCGCAGATCCCTCCCGCCGCGATGATCGGAATGTCGACGCGGTCGGCGACGAGCGGAAGCAAGACCAACGTCGACGCTCCGAGGGCCGACTTGAATCCGCCGCCCTCGACACCTTCGACCACAAGCGCGTCGACGCCCACGTCCACGGCCTTCATCGCGCCCTTCAGCGATCCGATGACGTGCACGACGGTCATGCCGGCGTCGTGCAGACGCGCCGTGAACAAGGCCGGATCACCGGCGGAGGTGAAGACGTGGCGGACCTCGGCAGCGACGAGCTCGTCGACGATCGACGGATCCCGCTTCCAACCCTGGATCATCAGGTTGGCCGCGACCGGGCGGTCGGTGAGTTCGCGCACCCTGCGCAGGTCAGCGCGACCTTCGGGGGTCAACGTCTCGATCATGCCCATGCCGCCACCCTCGGAGACGGCGGCGGCCAACTCGGCCCTGGCGATGTATGTCATCGGTGCCTGGACGACGGGGTACTCGACGCCGAGGAGCGATTGGATGCGATTGGTCACGTCTTGATTCTCTGCCAGGCCGCCGCGACAATCGGACCCGGATTGGCGCTCCCCGAGCCGCCACACTAATTTCTCTCAGGTGAAGCTCTTAGCTGTTGGCGCAGTCGCGCGGTTGGCCGTTCCCGTCCTGACTGTCGTCGGCATGACATTTGCCGCCGCTCCCCCGCACACCGGTCCCGACCCGGCGGTGCGCCTCGTCGATGCTGCCAACCCGTTGGCCGGACAGCCCTTCTTCGTCGATCCCACGTCGCCGGCCATGGCGGCCGCGCATAAGGCCAATCCGCCGAGTCCCGAACTCGACGCGATCGCTAGCACGCCGCAGGCGCACTGGGTCGACCCGGGGGTGTCGTCCGCTGCGGTCGCCGGGTACGTCGGGGCGGCCCAGGCCGCCGGCAGCATGCCGGTGCTGGCGCTGTACGCAATTCCACATCGCGACTGCGGCAGCTTCGCAGCGGGTGGATTCGGATCGGCCGACGCCTATCGCCAGTGGATCGAAGGCATCGCAGGCGCTCTGGGGGCCTCGCCAGTGGCTGTCATCGTCGAACCCGATGCACTCGACATGGCCGACTGTCTCTCGCCCGGCCAGCGTGACGAACGATTCGGTTTGATCCGCTACGCCGTTGACACCCTGACCCGCGATCCGGCCGCCGCTGTGTACATCGACGGCGGGCACTCACGGTGGTTGAAGGCCGAGGAAATCGCCAACCGGCTCAACCAAGTCGGCGTAGATCACGCCCGGGGCTTCAGCCTCAACACCTCCAACTTCTTCACCACCGATGAGGAAATCGGTTACGGCGAAGCGGTTTCGGCGCTCACAAAAGGCGCGCACTACGTGATCGACACCTCGCGCAACGGCGCCG
This sequence comes from Mycobacterium sp., assembly GCF_049281135.1. Taxonomy (GTDB): domain Bacteria; phylum Actinomycetota; class Actinomycetes; order Mycobacteriales; family Mycobacteriaceae; genus Mycobacterium. Next base: position 7,707 of record NZ_JBAPRN010000712.1, read on the forward strand.
GACCGGCGCCAGACGGCCCGCTCAATTGGTGCAATCCCAGCGGCCGGGCACTCGGCGTCCCGCCCACGGCAGCTACCTCGGGTGCGCATGCCGACGCCTACCTATGGATCAAACGTCCCGGTGATTCCGACGGCGCTTGCGGACGCGGCGATCCGGGGCCGGGCCACTTCGTCAACCAGTACGCCGTCGACCTGGCCCGCGCCGCGCACCACTAGCGACCAGTTTGACTGGCGGCGTTAAGCGACGCTGTTTTCAGGTCAGCGTGCGGGATGTGGGTGCAGCGGCTCTGGTTTCCGCCGGCGCGTTTCGCGGCGTACATGGCCGTATCGGCGACGTTGACCAAATCGTCGATGAATTCACGTTCGGTGGGGTTGAAGCTCGGGCCGAGTGGGGTGCTGGCGATGCCGATGCTGGCCGTGATGGGGTAGCGAATGGCCGCGATCGCATTGCGCAACTGTTCGGCGATGTCGTCTAGGTCACCGGTGCGATAGATGTCGGCGACGACAAATTCTTCGCCTCCGAAGCGGGCGATCATCGATGTGGGCGGGCATGCGAGGCGAAGCGCGCCTGCCACCGCGATGAGTGCCTTGTCTCCAGTGGAATGTCCATGGGTGTCGTTGAGGTGCTTGAAGTTATCCAAATCGATCATCGCAACGCCCAGATAACTCTGCCCTTCTCGGCGGCGCAGGAGCAACCCGTACGTCGACTGATAAAAGGCCCGGCGGATCAACAAACCCGTGAGTGCGTCCCGGCTCGATTGTCGCAACTCGCCGGCGAGCGCATGGACCAGCCATTGCACCGTAAACGGAAACGCCACATTGACCACCAGGACGAGCAGAAACGCACAGCCCGCCACAACAGTGTCGTAATTCCGGATCAAACGCGCCACGAGCAAAGCCGCGGTGGTCATCGCGATCGCGAAGTTGATCGTCATGTGCGGTGCTGCGTGAAAGATGGCGATGTAGCCACCGAGCACCGCAAACGCGCCACCACCCAGCAACCCGGCGAGCGGATCGCCTTGCGCGAGGCACGCCGCCGCGATCCAGACGCTGCCGGTGAGGGCATAGACGACGGATTGGCCGCGGGTTGGCCAGCGGATAAACCACAACAGCGCCACTGCCACGCCGAAGCCGCTGGCAAGCGGTGCCACGACTTGCGCGGCTGGGTAGTGCGGAAGGGCCGGCCTGGCCAACACGACCGCTGGGACCACTGCGATCGAGGCGATCACGGCGGCGATCACTCCCCGCCATACCAGCCGAATACCCCGGGTATTCAAATATAGAGTCAGCCAGTCAAAATGGTCTGGCTCACGCCACCATCGCAAGACAGCGTTCACATGCGCACCCCCGCTTTGCGATCCATAACCGCATGACGGAATTAGCTCCGACCCGACGGAACCTTCCATGCTGTCAGATCCTGACCACGCCCATCCGCGGATTCCTGATGCGCAACACGGAGTTATTCCGCAACCTACGGAACCGAGCTCGCGGTGGGCATTGATCCAGACACCTTGGGCGGGAGATGCGGTTCGGAAGGTCGCCCGCGAAGGGTATCGGCGTTCATTGCAGCTGTTGCCGCGCGTTAGTGTCTTTTCGTTGGCTTCAGCGAACAAGCCGATAGAAAAGTTGAGCCATTCATGACTGCAGCAACAGAATCGTCGGCGCTCGAGGCGCGGGTCGGCCATCACTATCAGATGGACGGCACGTACCTCGTCGGCCGCGAAAAACTCCGCGAGTACGCCCGCGCGGTGCAGGACTATCACCCCGCCCATTGGGACGTCGCCGCCGCCGCTGAACTGGGTTATTCGGACCTGATTGCGCCGCTGACATTTACCTCGACCCCGGGCATGACCTGCAATCGCCGCATGTTCGAACAGATAGTCGTCGGCTACGACACCTACATGCAGACCGAAGAGTTGTTCGAGCAGCACCGGCCGATCGTGGCCGGCGACGAGCTGACGGTCGACGTGGAATTGACGTCGGTGCGCAGGATGGCCGGCCGGGATCTGATCACCGTGACGAACACCTTTACCGACGCGGCCGGCGAGCGGGTGCACACCCTGCACACCACCGTCGTCGGGGTCACCGCTGAGGATGTCGATCCGGCGATCAAAACTGCCGTGCAGAACGCAATGATGCACGACGTGGACATCTTCGGAATCGGCGAAGACGACTACCACAAGACTGTGCGCCCCGAGGGCGAGATTCGGATCGCCGACCAAGGCCTCACCCGCACACCGGGGACGGCATCGTTCGATGATGTGAAGGTCGGCGACGAGCTACCGGTGCACCACGCCCGGCTGACTCGCGGCGACCTGGTGAATTATGCCGGCGTGGCCGGCGACGCCAACCCGATTCATTGGGACGAGGACATCGCCAAGCTGGCCAGCCTGCCCGACGTGATTGCTCACGGCATGCTCACCATGGGCTTGGGTGCCGGATTTGCCTCCACATGGACCGGCGACCCCGGTGCGGTCACCCGCTACGCGGTGCGGCTGTCGGCGCCCGCGATCGTGTCGGCCCGAGAGGGCTGCGATATCGAGTTCACCGGCAAAATCAAGTCATTGGACCCGGAGACCCGCTCAGGTGTAGTCATCGTCGCCGCGAAATCCAGCGGCAAGAAGATCTTTGGCATGGCCACGTTGGGCGTCCGCTTCCGCTGACTACCGGCCGTCAGATGGCTTCGAACTCGCTCACGTCCTCTCTCGAAACAATCCTGTGGCGGCTTGCGAAAAGGAACAAAAATTTGGTTTGATCTTATACAGAGCTGGCTCGGCGCTGTGCGTTAAGGACGGCGACGACGGCGACCAGGCAGTTCAGCAGGGTTCCGCATAACCAAATTTTCGTTTCATATGCGGCCGCAGTTATCCGAGCGCGTCGACGAGGGGATTTCCGTCATGATCGACTTCAAAGAGCAGGCCGCGGTCGTCACCGGAGGCGGCCGGGGCCTGGGCCGGCTGTATGCCTTGGAGTTGGCGAACCGGGGCGCGTCGGTGGTCGTCAACGACCTGGGCGGCAGCATGCACGGAGATGGTCAAGACGCCCGGGTCGCCGACGCCGTCGTGACGGAAATCGAAGCCGCCGGCGGCAAGGCGATAGCTTCGCATCATTCCGTCGACACCCCCGAAGGTGGCGAAGCCATCGTCAACACCGCGTTAGAAGCGTTCGGTCGCCTTGACGCAGTTGTCAGCAATGCCGGCATTTTCAACAGCGTCCCGTTCGACCAACTCACTCATGACGATTGGACGCGCATGCTGCGGGTCCACCTCGACGGTGGCTTCCATCTCAGCCAGCCGGCCTACCGGGTGATGAAACAGCAGGGCTATGGGCGATTCGTGTTCATCTCGTCGTCGGGCGGCATGTTCGGTCAGCCGTCCGAGGCGCATTACGCCGCCGCCAAAGCCGGGCTGGTCGGCCTTTCCAATGTGATCTCGATCGAAGGCGCCGAACACGGCATCAAATCCAACACCGTTCTACCCTTTGGCTTTTCACGGATGGTTACCGAAACCATCGGCGATCCGAAAGCCCTCGAGGAGATCGGCTTCACCAAGGTCATTAAACCCGAACTCGTCGTGCCGATCGTAGTGTTTCTGGCCAGTCGCGCCTGCGAGTTGACCCACCAGAACTATTCGGCCTGCGGCGGGAGATTCGCCCGCGTCTTCGTCGGACTCGGCGAGGGTTGGCTCGCCGAACCCGACAGCCAACCGACCGCCGACGACATCGTCGCCCACCTGTCAGAGGTCGCCGCCACCGATCCCTACACGGTTCCCGGCTCCATCTTCGAAGAGGTCTTCGCGATCTGCGAACGGCTCGGCGTCAACGCCATGTAATAGGCCGCATCGGCGATGCGCCGCTTGCCCAGCACGTGCGTTATACCCTTGGCCGATGACCGCCCGCGGAGCGCAGACCATCCGTCTGGGTTTTTCGAGTCGCAGTGGCGCCCAGATGCGCACGCTGAACGCCGCTTTGGCCCTGTTCGCCGAGCACGGCGTCGGGGCAACGTCCTACCAGATGATCGCCGACGCGAGTGGCGTCACGAAGGGCGCCATCTATCACCAGTTCAAGACCAAGGACGAGATCATCATCGCGGTGGCCGAAATGGAATTGGCGAAACTCGACGACGCCCTGGAAGCGGCGGAGGCCATCTCGCACTCCGAAGGCGCGACGTTCGGCCCGCATCCCAAAGTCGAAGACATTGCCAACAATTGGGCTGATATCCGAGGCGGGTCACTGCCCAACGAGCTTGACGGCGAGGCGATGGCGTGGGGTGTGCAGGCTTACTCCACCCGTCTGCAAGCATCTGGCCGCCCATCTGCAGACATCGGGGTCGTGATCTGTGCGTAGACAGTGCCGGGCCGTGCCGCCCGCACCCTCTGGCGCAGGGTCCACCCCTCGTCATCTGCATAAGTGTTAACTCAGTCGCCCGGAAAATTAACCACGACCGCTCCCCCGATCGCGTCGCGTGGCGTATTTTCAGAACAGCTGGCAAACCATGCTGGTCGGGTACGAGTTCCGCCGCTGCGGTATAGCCGCGAACTCCAGGCGTCCCGCGCCGCGACTCGGCATTCACGCTGAGTATCTGCACGCCGGGATCACCATTGAGTACTTCACCCGATTCGTACGTCTACCGAGCGAACCCGTCCGTGCCCGCCAACGGCCACGACGAATTCATGGACTCGCAGCGGCGCGGCCGCGACAGGCGCCGTCGGCCGTCGCCGAGCAGTGCCGAAGAATGCCTTCGCGCGCTGCCCGGGCTGTTACTGCTGGATCGCTTACCTGTGCCCATGCTCGCCACTGGACTCGAGGGCGTCGTCGTGTACACCAACCCCGCTTTCGCGACCATGCTCGGCCACCATCCCGACACCGTCATGTTGACCGGACAACTGCTTCCCGCGCTGCTGATCGGACATTCAGCGACCCCGCCACGTGGTTGCGTCAGCGCACTGCGTGCCGCCGGCAACGCAATCGTCGACTGGCGCCACGCCGAAGGCTTCCCGGTACGCAGCCTGATATCGGAGACGCTGTTCTTTCGCGCCTCTGACCAGATTCTGCTGATCGCCGTCACCGACGTCACCGAATTTATCTGGATCGCCCCGCCCGAACCATTGTGAGCGGACGTCAGCGGCGAATCCGGGACGTACCGACAACCCGGCATCACTTGGTCGGCGCGTCGCTCTTCCCGTCGAGAAGGCGCGATCGCCATTCGCTCAAAGCGCCCACCAGCTCCGACTCACCAATGGACTTCAGGCGGCGGATGTAGTCGGTTAGGTAGTACACGTACACCGGGACGAAGTCATCGGTTAGCATTGCGAGCGCGCGTTCGGCAGATGGCGGGTTTGCGCGCCAGTCGAATGCGGCGCGGACAAGCGCCATGCCGGGTGCTCCGCTTCGCTCCGAATAGTACTGAACTGCAGCCTCGTTGGTGCCCTCCCGGGCTGTTTCGGCGGTAAGGAGGAAACGGGCCGGGAACAAAGCGAGTTTGGTGGTCCAGCGGATGCCGACCTCGACGAATCGATCAGGTTGACGTGCGCAGGCCACCACGTCGTCGGCGAGCAGTTCGAGCGCAAATCGTGCGCCCGTGACGAGAAGCTCGGTGTGGTTGGGCAGCGTCAGGCCATTGCGGACGTCATTTCCCTTGAGTAGCCGCCCGTGCTCGAGCAGGCACAGGCGATCAACCGGGGGAAACCGGCCACCCGTAGCGCGACCAGCGAAAGATTCTGCTGTGCCCCAGAATACGGATACACGCCCGTGTAATCGCGATCCGATGGAGCGCACGTTTTCGGCAACCCCAACTATCGAGTCAGGGTCAGATTGCTGAATCGGGTCCGTGAGGATCAAACCGACATCAACGTCGCTCACCAATGGGCTGAAGCCACCATGAGCCAGGCTGCCCATCGCGTACGAGGCAATCAGCCGTTCGCCCAGCGAGTCAGAGGCAACCCGAACAACGTCACGGAGGACGTCCTCCCCGCTGGCATGGTCGGTCGGCGGCGTCCACTCTTGGTTGGTGTGAGCTCCCCCGCTTCCGAGCCGTTGATCCACGACCTCACTGTAGGTTCTTATTTCGCGTGTCGTATCGCGATCCAGAACAACCCGGGAAGCGAGGAGCGCAGGTGAGTCGACGCAGGGTGGCGCTTGTCGCACTATGCGCACTCGTCCTCATCGTGGGCGGGTGGATGCTGTCGCGCACCCACCCTGCCGAACCGGCGCCAACGACAGCCGGTCAAGTCGGTGAGCCGGCGTGCCCGATAGCCACCCTGCCGCACGAAGTGGTCGACACTGTGAAGCGCATCCACACCGGCGGCCCTTTTCCGTTTCCGCGCAGCGACGGCGCGGTGTTCACTAACCGCGAGGGTCATTTGCCCAAGCAACGAAGGGGGTATTACCACGAGTACACCGTGATCACCCCACGAGCCCAGGACCGGTCGATGAGGCGCATCGTCACTGGCGGAACGCCATTGGCCAATCCAACCCAATACTTCTACACCGGCGACCACTACGACTCGTTCTGTCTGGTCACTGACGCGGGGACGCAACGATGACGCGAGAGCCGACCGAAAACCTGCCGGTGATCTACCGCCTCGACGGCCGGAAGATCAGATCCGCCGGCGACTTCTACCGCGAGATCGGTTCCGCCGTCAACGGACCGGGCGGCTACTTCGGCCGTAACCTCGACGCGCTAACTGATTGCCTGAGGGGCGGATTCGGCACCCCCGAACACCGGCCGTACGAATTCGAATGGCAACACAGCGCGCTATCACGGCGCTACCTCGACGAGATTCGCTACGGGCAGCGGACATTGTTCGACGCGATACATGACGTCTTCAAAGAAGCTGGAGTAACGCTGCGCCTTCAGTGACGCTTCGCTCGACCTGTCAGTCGTCTGACGCGGCTTTTCGCTTCCTGTGGGACATTTCGATGTGGTAACCGTGCAGCACCGTGACGATCATCGAGATTGAGACGACGCCTTCCGCGATGAAGAACGCCGCGAAGTCGATGAGCGAGCCGATCGGCGGGTCGCCGGGCACGGCATTGCGCAACGGGATGAGCGCGAACAGCAGCGTGCCGAGGAAACCGAGCGCCGACCAGAACAACCCGAGCCTGCCGCTGGCGGTGTACCACGCCGCAATGAGCGCGGCGACGGTAAGGCACCACATGAACACCATGATGAACACCGCAAACATCACGGTGCTCGTCGAGCGCTTAACGGTTGCCGTTGCGGCGAAGAGCGATTGGGGTGTGGTGATGTTTTTGGCGTCCGGACCACCGCGGTGTATCTCGATGGATTGTTCCTGCTGCGGTGTCAGCTTGAAGAACGAGTCGATGTTGTCGAAGACGACCCGCACCGGGACCGCGTGCTGATTCGTGCCGTCGCCGACTTTCACCCTGAAAAAGAAGTTCGTCGTGTAACTGTCGAGGGGGTAGTCGGTGATGACCCCGTCCCGAAGCGCGAATTCGGTCGACACGAATTCTGGACGTTCGTTCGCCTTGGCAACGACGGTGGCGTTGGTGACCGCATTGCTGGTCAGCGTCGCATCCTCTTTCAGTTCATGAGTGCGCTCGTCCAGCAAGGAACCCGAGCCCTTCAGTTCCAACTGAGCGCTCACCCGCGCTGTCGACGGGTCGACTTTCTGGATGAGGACGGTGACGGTCATGTGGTCCGAGTTGGCAGTGTCGCCCAGAATAGTTGGGTGGCGGGTCTTGTGATGCTCCAGCCAGTACAGGGAAACACTCAAGACTGTGAGCGTAATGACAAGGAGCGATAGCAAACTCAGCCGTGCCACGCTGGGCAGGCGCGGTGAACCGGGTGGCGTCGGCCGACTCGATGTCGAGCTTGACCGACTCAGCGTTGACGTAGACATACTCAGCCTTCCTGAGGCGAGCGGTTGCGCTCGCCGGCGCAGTCGCCAGCGCGAGACCCGAGGTACGCCCCCCTCAGGCCGCCATCATGCCTCAGATGAGGCCGACGGACCTCCGAGGACGCGCCGTGCGGTCGGCAGAATCCTTTGCTGACCGGGTAGGCCACCCCGCTAATGCGTTGTGGCCAAACCCGATTCGTTTTGCTGAGTCACCGGTGATTGTTATGCATCTGTAACCGGCGATTTGGCGACAGTTTCCGTTACGGTCTGCAACTGGTTACCGCAGCGGTGGCGTCGCCGCAATCGCTGTTAAGTGCAGAGGGTCGGTGCGTCGCAGACGTTTCCGGGGCAATAGGTCTTGTGCGCCGCGTCGACCATCGTCCCGACATCCAGCAATGTGACGCCCCTCTTGTTCAGGTGGTCGTGAATGTCGTCGGCAATCACTTGTGGCTGCCAACCCCACGTGAGGTCGTAGCAGATGAGGTGTGCCTCACCGATAAGCGCCTCTTCGGTGCTGGGCGGCCATGACAGGCCGACGGCACGTAGCTTCGCAAGATATGCGTCGTCTTGCGGAGTGGCGTTTGCAATTCCGGCGCCTAGAGCCAAGGCGGCGCCGGCCATTACGGGGATGGTGAGTCGGACTAGCCAGCGAGGTGAGCTCATTTGATTGGTTTCCTTTGATTAGGATGACACGACGCTGATAAATCAGTTAGAGAGTACTACGCGGTCGGGCGATCGGGACTAGTCGTCACGCATGAGTTTCGATGGTGGTTCTCAGGATCCTGCCGACGGCGCGCATTCCCGACAGGGCATCGTCTCGGCGGTCAGCATCCGAGGCATTCCAATTGGCGATCACGGCGTAGTTAAACCACACGGCGTTTCGGCCGATCATGCCGACTTCTGCCCGGATCCCTGGATCAGCTCCAGTTTTGTTACGCATAACGAAGTTTCGATCCGACGGCGCATGTGCCAGCGGATCGAGGCCGAATACAGACGCGACCATCGAGAGATCCACGTTCGTTGCCAGCCAGGCATTCACCTGTTCTGACACCGTTGCGGATACCAGCTCGTTGCGCGCCAGCTGACTCATCACCAGCGACAACTCCGAGGCCGATCCGGTCGACAGCGTCTCCGGGTCGTCTGGGCCGCGGTGGTCTCGGACGTAATCGAGCAGCGCTGTGTGTTCTAAACCGAGGGATTCGGCGAGGTCGTGGAGCCGTTGCAAGCCAACGTGTTTGAGGAGCGCGTTTGTCGCTAAGTTGTCGCTGACGCTCGCGATCAACACGCAGAGATCGTGCACAGCCAGTTCTTCGACGTGCAGCTGCTGCCAGATTCCCGAGTCGGCGACGCGAAGTTCTGGATCCTGCCCGAGCAAGGTGGTGCCACTGAGATCCCCCTCGGCGCATTGTCGTGCGACCTCGACGAGCAACAGAAGCTTCCCGATGCTTGCCGTCTTCATCGACCGATCCGCGTTGCGGCCGGCCAATACGCGACCTGCGACATCTCGAATGCACATCGACCAGTCAATGTCGCCGGTGGTAGTGACGACGTCGTCGATCGATCGCTGGAGCACCTCTAGCCTTTGCGCTCGAAGGTGAGTGTTCTTGTCGCGTCGACAGTATCGTGCGACGCCGCGGCATGAGTCAGATCTCTAGTCGTCGTGCAGAAAGCGCGCCGCAAGCAATATCGCGATACCGGCGAATACCAGGATCGTTATGGCAACAGCGGTCCAGTCGCGAGCATCGAAGGCCACGCCTCCCAGCCATCCGATGGCGCTCGAGCCGGCGTAATAGAACAGGTTGTACAGCGACGATGCTTGAGCTTTACCCACGGGTGCAGCCTGTCCGGTCCATCCGGCCGCAGTGGAGTGGGCGCCGAAGAATCCGGCTGTGGCGACCACCAACCCGATCAGGACCGCGAACACGTTGTCGCTGAGAGTCATTGCGACACCTGCCATCATGATCGAGACAGCCACGACCAGGACCCGTTTGCGACCGAAGCGGGCAGCTTCGGCACCCGCCCGTGACGACGCCAAGGTGCCGGCCAGGTAGGCCAGGAACATCAGGCTCACCACCGAGGGGGCTAAGTGGAAAGGTGCGCGAGTCAACTGAAAGCCGAGGAAGTTGTAGAGGGCCACAAATCCGCCCATCAACAGAAACCCCTGCGCAAAGAGCACCAACTGGCGTGGTGTCCGTAAGTTGGCGGCGAGCCGATGACCAAGGCTGCCTTCGGGATTGGCGTCGTTGGGCAACACCGGGGTGAATCCGCGCGGATCGGGTGCGAGTTTGACGAACCCCATGGCCGCCAAACCGCAGAGCACCGCGACGGTAAAGATGCCGACGCGCCACCCGGCAACCTCGCCAACAGGGCTGGAGACCAGCCGTCCGAGCAGTCCCCCGATCGTCGTGCCACCGACGAATATGCCGGCCGCTCTCGCGGCGTGCACGGGATCTACCTCTTCTGTCAGGTAAGCCACCGCGATGGCGGGCACGCCGCCGACCATCAAGCCTTCGATAAAACGGCCGGCGAGCAGCAGTGCGAACGTCGGAGCAAAGGGCACCAGCATCCCAACCAGGGTGGCGACGGTGACCGAGATCGAGATCGCTTTCACCCTGCCGATGCGGTCGGCCAACGCTGACCATGGGATGACGCCGATGGCCAGACCTACCGTCGACGCAGAGACAAGGAGCGCGGCGCTGGCCGCTCCGACACCTAAATCCTTTGAGATCAACGGCAATACGGCTTGTGGCGAATACAGCTGCGCAAATGTGGCAACCCCCGCGCAGAACAGTGCCGCGAGTAGCCGGCCGTAGGCCGCAGACCCACGGGTATGCCCAGTCCACTCGCCCTCGACGGACTGCTCACGCGTCACACATTCAACGGTAAGAACCGCCCGATGATGTGTCCATTGAATGAGCTGCAACTCACCCCGGCCCAACGCCGGCAGTCGTCGGCGTGGAAGTACAGGCCCTTGCTCGTGCCGCCCCGCATGATCACGCAGCGCACGGCGGTCTGTTGTGACGCCACGGTCACGCGCGGCCCTCCGCTCAGAGATTTCAGTTGTTATAGTTATGTGACAACTGCTGGGTCGGCGGCAGGCCTTGAAGGGGCGGCATCAGTCGTCGCGGGTTGAGTCAACATCAACCGAAAGGGCCTACTCCGCGGTATCCTCCTCGTCTTCGTCTTCCTCGTATTCCTCTTCCTCGCCTTCGAAAAGCAGGTCGAGGTCGAGTGGATCTTCGCCATGCGGGTCGACCACGTACTGCTGCCAGTAGCCGCATGCGAAGTAGATCGTGTGCGAGTGGTCCAGATCGTCACCAGCCTGGACCCAGAGATCCCCCTCGTTGCGGCCGTAGCTGAACGCGTTGGTGTAGACGACTCCGCCGTCAACGGTTTTGATGTGAATTTCGTGAGCCACCAGCGGCAGTCTTCCATTGGGACCGGCGAAGTTGAAGGGGTCTGCCCCCTCTGGCCGACGCTTGGCCGCGATGTCCGCCGATCGCCGCTCCCGATGAATCGGTGGCAAAGGTCATTTCTCGAATCGCTCACGACCACAACGCATCATGGACGCTCGCGTCATCCGCTGGCCGTTGGTCGTTCACGTTTGAGTCGGCAACCGTTGGCTTGCGAACACTGGAAGTCCGGTGCCGCGGCCGTCCTGGCGATCTAGACGAAAATCGCCGGTCGACTGCCGATTTCAGGGTGACTTGCGCGCTGCGGCATCCCCATTACGCTTCGTCAGCATGCGCGACCTTTCAGGTCAAGCGCTTGGGAAGCGAGGAGCGATGGCGGCAGTCCTAAACGCTGACACAGATGAGTTGCGCGCTGCGGCCAGTCGTTGGCAGATGATCGGCACCGAGCTCGGTGCGAGCGGTGGCCTGCCCCCGGCCAACCTCGCGAGGACCTGGCCCAGCGCCGCAGCGACCAGCGGCATCCATGGCCAAGCGGCGGCCGCCACCGCGGCGTTTCAGGCGCGGATCGATGAGACCGCCACAGTACCCACTAACGCCGCCAACGCGTATCAGCAACACGAGACGTTGAAGGCCGGCGACATCAAAGACGTGATGAGTCTTGTCACTGGCCCGATGCACGACGTGATCAGCATGGCTGGCTCGGTAGGGAGCGTCAGCAGTTCGATAGGTGGAACGCTCGGGCAGCTTGGGGGCCAGGCAGTTTCGATAACGACCAATCTCACTAGCACCTTGACCAGTGCACTCAGTCATGTTGGTGGCGCGCCGCAAAGCTTGCCGGTGCCCAGCGACCATGCGTTCGGTCACATCGTGGGTACTCAGTCGGAGCCGCCGTCAACGCCCCCGCAGCTCGATGATCAGCGGAATCCATTGGCGCCGGGATCAATTGACCCGACGCTCAGGGAAACGTAGCCCAGGGAGATCGAATGGTCCCGACGCTCAGCCAGATCGAGGCGTACAGCACCGACCATTTGGTCGACGCCGCCGATCATTGGGACAGGTTGGCGGACCGGTGGGAGGATGCGCACTGGCAGGTCCGCAACCAAGCTCACGTACTGGACTGGCAAGGTGCAGCCGCGGATGCGCTTCGAGCGCGAACCGTGTCGGACTACACCGTCGCCAGCGGCCTGGCGGATCAGCTTCGCAGCACCGCGCGCATCGCCCGTCAACAGGCAGGCGTATTGGACCAGCTCCGTAATAGCGTTCTCTACGCGGTCGAGGACGCCCATGACGCCGGATTCATCGTCGGACAAGATTTTTCGGTGACTGACAACCGGACCAGCCGCACCGCGGCAGAGTTGGCTGCTCGCCAAGCGCAGGCTCAGGTTTTCGCTGCGGATATTCGCGGGCGGGCGGGGGCGTTGGTTGGGGCTGACACCTCGGTTGCGGGCGACCTCTCCAGCGCAGCTGCCGGCATCGGCGACAGCGGCTTCGAGATCTGAGTCGATAACTCAGATATCCCGTGGCAGATTTAGAGCTGGCTATCGTGTCGAGCACACGTACGGCGCTAAGGAGATGTCCGATGTGGGGTTGTCACGGTCGCTTCATTGTTCCCGCAGCTGTACTGCGCAGGCTCGCCGACGACGACTCGATCCCGGCGCAGGCCCGACAAGCACTGCTCGACAGCGCCGCCATGGAGTCTGTGTGGCGAGAGCTACGCCACGCCCACAGCGAAGCGACGCAATCCACTCTGCTCACCAGAGGGATCGCGAGCCTCCGGTTGGCGGGTGTGCTCGCACGGGTCCCGGCGGTCACGGTCTACGACTGCAAGAACACCCAATCACTGCCCGGCAC
>NZ_JBAPRN010000713.1:0-4705 GCF_049281135.1 Mycobacterium sp.
TTCAAGGGCCATCCCATTGCCGCCATGGGTTTGGATGGCCTGGTCGAGGCAGAAGATGCCCGCTTCGGCGGCAGCCAGTTTCGACATGTTGCTGGCCTCGGCCGCCGGGAGGCCGGCATCGTAGAGAAATGCCGCCTTGTGCATCATGAGCGAGGCGAGTTCGAGCTTGATCTTGCCTTCCGCCAGCGGGTGCGCGACGCCTTGGTGAGCGCCGATAGGCGACGACCAGACTTGCCGCGTGCGCGCGTACTTACATGCTTTGTCCAAGGCGTAGCGGGCGATCCCAATCGATACCGCCGACACCAGGATTCGCTCGGGGTTGAGGCCGTCGAATAGAGCCTTCAGCCCGTTGCCTTCACCTCCCACGACGCGGTCGACGGGCACTCGGACATCGTCGAAAAACAGGGTGAACTGCTTTTCGGGCTCCTCCAGCGCCGTTTCGAGCGGTTGGCGGACCAGCCCGGGGCTGTCGGGGTCCACGATGAGCAGGGACAGTTTGCCCTTGCCGTCGTTTTCAGCGCCGGTTCTGGTCACCAACAGAATCTGGTCGGCGGTGTCAGCTCCCGAGATGTAGTACTTCTGGCCGTTGACAACGTAGTGCTCACCATCGCGAGTCGCCGACGTGGTCAGGTTGTGTGTGTTGGATCCGGCGCCGGGCTCGGTCAGACCAAGCGCGAAGCGAATTTTTCCTTCCGCGATACCCGGGAGCCACCGCTGCTTCTGCTCTGCCGAGCCGTGCCGGACCAGGATTGGCGCGACGATCCCAGGGGTCACCAGTAGCGCCAGCAAGGGGCAGCCGGCGGCGGCCGTTTCCTCGAGCATCATGGCAAGTTCGCGGATACCCGCGCCGCCGCCGCCGTATTGCTCTGGAAGGTGGACGCCGAGAAAGCCGCCGCCGCCGAGTCGATGCCACAGCTCGCTCGGAGTGCGGCCCTCGGCGTTGCACCGCTTGTAGTAGGCCGGCCCGAACGAGGCTGCGATGGAATAGATCGCCGCCCGGAAGGCCCTCTCCTCGTCGGTGGGCACGAAGGGGGTGACGAATTCAGCGTTCAGTGTCATGTTCTCTCGCAGTCGGTTTCAGCGATTCAGTCTTTTCGGGAGTTGGCGGCGATAACCCACTGTGGAAGCGGGTCGGGAATCTTGAAGTACAGGTCGAGCTTGCTGATGCGCCCGTCCTCGCCGATTGTGGCGTCGACGAGCTCGTGCATAATCAGGACGTCTTCATCAGGGGTCGGCTGGATCGTCTCCACGCACTCAGCTACTGCTGAGTTCCCGTCCGCAGACCACGTGATCCGGGTCGCTTCCATATGCCATTTCGTGAATGTAGGCACGATGTGCTCAAGAAAGGCCTGGTAATTCGCGCGGCCGACAATCGTGTCAGGGCCTCCATGGCGCATACCCACCCGCTCGAACTTGTCGCCGATCACCGACATGGATTGGGCCCAGTTCCGGACCCGGATGCCCTCCCAGAACTCTGCCACCACATCGAGGTTGGTGTTGTTGTCACGCACTAGAGACGATCCTTTCCAGTCCGACCGTAGCGCCCAACGGTCACGGACGATGAGCACGGAGCATGTGAACGATCGTGCACACGTTGTCCTATGACATTGACCCGCCTCACGCTTGATGTCAAGAAAAACTTTCTATAGGGCCAAATATTTTTGGGTCTACAACTTTGGTCACGTTCGTCGTATGCTCGCGGCATGAGTTCTGACGCATCCGCCGTTGCTTCAGCGCTAGATACGGCCAGCGGGAACGGTGTGGCGCCGGTCGAGGGGTTGAGGGATCGAGGCAAACGACGCCGTCGGGAGCGAATTCTTGAATGTGCACGTGAGCTGCTGCGCGAGGGTCCCGCCCACTCCTTCACCATCCAGGAGCTCGCGGCACGTGCCGAGGTGTCCATCCCCACGATTTCGAACCTGATCGGCAACCGTGACGCGATTTGGGCCGCACTGGCTGACGATGCGGTGGGCGCTGTCGACTATGCGGCGCTGTCGCACCGTGATGCACGGGACCGGGCGCAGGCCATCGTGGCGGCCATGGCCGATGCGATGACCTCGGACAAGGTCATCACACGCGCTCTGATCCGGGACTGGTCCCACGGTGTCGGCGCGATGTCGCTTGACCCCACACAGGAATTGATCGCGTGTTTCGTCGCTGCCTACGACGGCAGCGCCGGCGCGGGTGGTCTCGTTCCACGTCGATTGGGCGAAGTTGTCGCCGCAGGTCTTATCGGCTGCTTGCATCAGTGGGGGGCTGGTCTGATATCGGACCGCATCATGCGCCGGCGCCTGCGCGACGTCGTCGACGTCGCTTTCGTGGCTCTGGGGGCGCCATGAGAGGCGTTCGCTTGCCCTGTGCTTCGGCATCAGCCGGGCCGATGTAAAGGATCCCCTCATGCGCTATGTGAATTACCTCGACCCGCACCCGACCGTCGAATCCTTTCGACTCTCGCATAGTCCGCGCGACGGCCTTGGTGTCGTACTCATCTGCCCTTGGGTGATCCTGCGCGGCGAGTCCGGCGCGAACTACCAGTTCATGCGTGGATATGCCCTGCCCGAAATGCACACGGTCATCAACTTCGGCGCCTATCGAGGCATAGGAGAACTCGACAAACAAGCGCCACTGCTCATCTCCTACTCCGAACATCCAGCCGTCGAGGCGTACACCGTCACCGAAGACGCAACGGCTGTTACCTACGCTTCACCGAGTCACCGATTACGCTTGGGTCTCGGGCATTTCGAGTGGGTCGATGCGGGCGGGCGCATTGATCTGCGCGCCGAACTGATGGGTCAGCCGTGCACCTTCTTCGTGCCAGAACAGACGGGATTCCCGCACCCGATCCTGTCCCGAAGTCATTTCGGCTACGTCACAGGGACTATCGACGATGACCCGGTACGAGGTATCTGGACGCACGACTTCATTTTCAGTCGGCCTGGTCTTACCTTCGGCGAAACCCATTTCACGCGCGTCCTGCACAACTATTGGATGAACTGGCTGGTCGAATACGACGACGGCACCTTCGAGGGTGGGCATGCCTGGCGTGGCCGGCCCGGAACGGGTTTCGCCGCCGCGCACCATGTGGTCGACGGGGTGAGCCACGCCCGCAGCGACGCTCGAATTACGATGACACACACCGAACGCGGGTCCATCGACACGTTGACCCTTCAGCTTGGAGACGAGTTGGTCGTCGAGTTCGACCAGCACGGCTCGCTCGACTGGCCGATCCACACATACGGAACGGTCCGCCACATCTCGCGCGACAAGACGGTGGTGCGAAGCTGGAACTACTCCGAACAGTTCCCGCACAACTGGGGCCTTGTGGAGGACTACCAACTCGCTCACGCCAAGCTGTTCGGGCAATACCCATCTCTTCAAGGTCTGTTGTCAGGCGCCTCCGTCAAACAGGGATTACTTCGCTTCGACACGACCTCAACCGCGAACTGAACACCCTGTTTCATCTGCAACTCGGTTCTGGCACAACGGAACCACCACCAGTAGCCCATTCCAGCGTCAAGTAGGCAGCGGCACAATGAGATTTGGAATCACCGTCGACAACCCCGCCACACTGGTCGACGACGCACGACATGCGGAGGAGCTCGGGTTTGATTTCCTGGGCTGCGGCGAACACCTGTTCTTTCACGGACCTACACCCAACGCATTCGCCATGCTCGCCGCGGCAGCCGGGGCGACCAGCCGGATCAGGCTCGTCAGTTCCATCGTCTTGCTGCCGCTCTACCCGGCCACGATCGTCGCCAAGCTCGCCGCCACCATCGACGTCATCTCCCAGGGGCGCTTCGAACTCGGGATCGGCTCAGGCGGAGAGTACCCGCCCGAATTCATTGCCGCCGGCGTCGATCCGGCCACCCGATTCCGCCGGACAGACGAAGGCCTCTACATCATCCGCCGGCTGTTCAGTGGAGAGGTCGTCACCTTCGAAGGCGAATTCACCGCCGTGCCAGGACTGGCCCTCAACCCGCCGCCCCTCCAGCGCGGTGGCCCACCCATATGGCTAGGCGGACGCAAACCGGCAGCCCTTCGACGTGCCGGCCGTCACGCTGATGTCTGGATGCCCTACATGGTCGACCCCGTCCAAGTCCGCAGCGGACTCCAACAAGTTCGCGACGCAGCCAACGACAGCGGTCGCAACCCCGCAGCCGTCGCCGCGGCATTGTTCGTGTGGGCGAATGTTGATGATGATCCGCTATGGGCCCGCGAGACGGGCATTAGAACAGTCAGCGCGGTCTACAACCAGGACTTCGCCCCGCTCGCCGATCGCTACCTGTTCCTCGGACAACCGGAATCCGTCGCCGCGCGAATCAACGAATTCGCTGATGCGGGGGCAGAATCCGTATTGTTCCAGATCGCCGCCAATGGGCGCGAAGACCGCCGCAGAATCATCGACACCATCGCCCGCCACATCCTGACACGCGACCCGGTGCAATAGGCGAACCTTGACCCGGTACCAGCAACCGCGGGTTGCGGCATACGTCGGCGTGTCGTCGCTGAGGTTCAGACGTCGCGGTCCAACGGCCGACAACCACGCGACACCGAGACTTAAACCATTGCGTGACACTTCGGGGCATTGTCAATCGGTGAATGCAACACGGGTTAGGCGGCTTCGGCTAGGAGTTGGGCGAGCCGTTGAGCCGGTGTGTCGAGGTTCAGGGTTGGTCGGGGGCGTTGGTTGAGGGTGTCTTGGATG
>NZ_JBAPRN010000714.1:0-1866 GCF_049281135.1 Mycobacterium sp.
GTCTACGGCCGCAACGAGGCAGCGAACCAGCACTTTCATCGGCAGCTGTCGGCAGACGTGCCGCCGGTCGGGGCTAGCCGCTAACCGTTACCGACGAACCGATATCAATCCGAGATCGGTTGGCACAGTGTCGTATCCGAGTTCGATGAGCCTCGCGACGTAGTCGGGTTCTCGGTTGTCATTCACCAGCACTCCATGCGTTCGAATCCGGGGCGCGAGGACATCGAGCACCGAGCGAGCGCGCGACGGCGCCGACAGATCAGGCCAGCCATCGATGAGGGCAATATCGACATCGACCAAACCTGGGACGCCGGCCAGTTCGGTTGCCGGGTCACCGCCGTGTATCTGCACGAAATCGATGAGCCCTGCCTCGGCTACCGCCTCGTGCGCAAGCCGCCTGTACTCATCGCGCGGCTCCACCCCGACGACCCGTCCGCCGCAGTTGTCGCGAAGAGCAGCACCAAGATAGAGCACCGCCGCACCTGCTGACACGGGCACGCACACGGCGAGACGTGCGTTCATTGCCCTGGCCATTATGTAGATGAATTCGCCTTGCGCGGGTCGAAGTGAGTATCCGAAATCCCCAAAGAACTCTGGCGAGTACGGATCGTGAGGATCCCACTGCTGTTTGGCGATGTCGGCACGCACTTGCGCGTCGTAATACATCCGTTCTAGCAGGAACTCGATGTGTGGGTCTTCCAGAACGTGTGAGGTGCCGGCGAGGATCCGATTCCTGGCGATCTCATTCATGATCTGCGGGGTGCGTCGCCAGGAATCTCGAGAACACATCGGTCATCGGGCCGGGGCGCACCGTGGTCATCATCGCGGTGTTTTCCGCATCGAATCTCGCGCGAAGGTCTCGGCCTGGGCCCGCCTGAAGTAACTGCTTGACAGCACGGACCCCTTCCGGCGGCAGCGCAGCTACCTGGCTCGCGAGAGCGATTGCGGCGTGCCGTACGTCGGAGAATTCGACCAGACGATTGAGCAAGCCGATCCGCTCTGCTTCTGTCCCCTCGACCACACGAGACGTCATGAGCAGGTCCTTGGTCCTGGACCAGCCGATCAGCTCGTCTAACACCCAGGTGAGGTTGGCTCCTCCATACTGGGAAGCCGTGATTTTGAATCGTGTCTCAGCGCAGCCGACGCGAAGGTCTGCCGTCACAGCCAATAGCGCGCCGACGCCGTAGGTAATTCCTTGCAAGGCAACAACAGTGGGGATAGGTGTCGACGCCCAGTGCCACAGCCATTCCTCTCGTTCCAACTGGACAAGAGTGTGTTGTTCCTCGCTCATCCGTGCGAGCTGGTGAATGTCCCAGCCCGCGGAAAACGCGCGGTCGCCGGCGCCGCACAATACGAGGCATCGGACGGCCGCATCATTCTCCGCCTCGGTCAACCGGCGCTCGATAGCGGTCTGCACTTCCACGGACACGGCGTTGAGGACTTCGGGCCGGTTGATCTCGAGGACCAATACGCCGTCGGCGAGCAGCTCGTGTCGCAGCAGCGTCATGTCTCGGTTCCCTTGTAGGACCGGCCAATACGCAAAGGAAGCTTCTCCAGTCCGCGGGCTTCTCCCATCGCCCACCGCACCCCTTCGGGATCGGCGAGCGAGAAGTCGCCAAGCGAGTGGATCGATCGCTCGATCGCGACCTTGATCATGAGTTTGGCCAGGTGTGATCCGATACAGCGGTGCGGCCCCATGCCGAAGCTCAGGTGCTTGTTCGGAAAGCGGTCAATGACAACGCTTTCCGCATCGTCGAAGACCGATTCGTCGCGATTTCCCGACCCCCACAACAGAAGAACTTTCTCGCCCGCGTGCAGGGGGCAACCGGCGAGTTCCGTGTCTTGGGTAACCGTCCGCGCTAGTGC
>NZ_JBAPRN010000715.1:0-4341 GCF_049281135.1 Mycobacterium sp.
TCTCATGGCTGCTCAGGGCGGCGCGGAAGGCGTTGAGATCACCTGGAGACGGATCCGTCTGATTCGCCACGGCCCGCCGGTAGCCTTCAGGTGTCTTGTCGACAAGACCCAGGGCGTTAGCCATGTAGTTGAAGATGCCTTCGGTGGCGGCATACGACTTGCCCGACGCAGCGGCTTTGATCTTGGTGATGAGAGCGTGATAGGGCTTGAGGTCGGCGGTGAATGTCGTTCGCTGGGTGGCGAAATAGCCGGCGGCCGAAGGAGATAACCGAGTCAGCTCGGCTGTAACCGCGTCGGCGACGGCGGTAACCGCCGACGGGCTGTACCACAAGTGTGGGTTGGCGCCGTCCGGGGTTTCGGTGACAGCGGCGGCGCTAATCAATGGAACTTTGGGCACCGTGGTCGTCGCCAGTTTCGAGGCCCACGGATCGTAATCTGCCCCATTAACTACGACGAGTTGTGAGCCGGAGAAGTAGGAGGCATCCGCTGGCGAGGGTTGGTAGTCGTGCGGGTCAATCGACGAACTCACCAGAATGGTTTTCACCTTCGCGCAGTTTCCGCCGAGTGTCCCGACGATGTCGCCCCACTGATCCACGCTGACAACTACGTTAACCGGCGCGACGGGACACGGGCCCGCGGCGGCTACCCGGGTGGCAGTGGAAGAACCGCCGTGCGTGCACCCGGCGAGCACCGATGCAACACCGACAAAAAAGCTGGCGGCTGATCGCAGGCGCCAAAGACGTGGAACCTTCCGTTTTGGTGTCACCTTGACATCGACCTATCTTGACGCGGTGAAGTGCCTCGATGGACAGCTTGCCATGAAAATGATAATCTTTTTCAACTGCAAGCTGCATGGGTCGTCCGGGCGGAAGCGATGGCACCCGACAACGTGGAATGCGTTGGTACCGGAGTGGTTACGCCTTAGTTGAGCGGTCAGATCGACTACCATGCAGGTTACGAATTCTGGGCGTTAGGCGAGTGATCTTGATAGTTGCTATTGACAGCCCAAACGGCCGCGGGCGGTCCGTCGGTCGGCTGACGGCGCGTCGCAGTGAAAGCTTGTGCACATCAACCAAAATCGAAAGAAAGGTCAATCCATGAGTCTTTTGGATGCTCATATTCCGCAGTTGGTGGCGTCGCAGTCGGCGTTTGGGGCTAAGGCGGGGTTGATGCGCTCGACGATTGGTCAGGCTGAGCAGGAGGCGATGTCGTCGCAGGCGTATTTCGTCGGTGAAGGGGCGGCGGCGTTTCAGGCGGCCCATGCCCGGTTTGTGGCGGCGGCGGCCAAGGTGAATTCGTTGCTGGATATCGCGCAGGCCAATCTGGGCGATGCGGCGGGTACCTATGTGGCAGCCGATAGCGCTGCGGCGAGCAGCTACCCGGCCTTCTGAGTCGACGAACGAAAGGTTTTGTGATGTCGCAGATCATGTACAACTACCCGGCGATGCTGGCGCACAGTGCCGACATGGCGGGGTATGCGGGCACGTTGCAGAGTTTGGGTGCCGATATTTCTGCTGAGCAGGCCGCGTTGCAGGCGGGGTGGCAGGGTGACACCGGGATGAGTTATCAGGCGTGGCAGGCGCAGTGGAACCAGGCGATGGAGCAGTTGGTGCTGTCCTACCGCGCGATGGCGGGCACGCATGAGAACAACACCACCTCGATGCTGGCCCGCGACTCAGCCGAAGGCGCCAAGTGGGGCGGCTAACCCCTACGGCGTAAGGACGATCGAGCCGACCGTTTGACGGCCCTCCAGGTCGCGGTGCGCCTGCGCCGCCTCGGCTAACGGGTAGCTGCGGCTCACTGTGACGGTCAGCGATCCGTCGGCGATTGCGGCGAACAGTTCGCCTGAGCGCCAAGCGAATTCCTCGCCGGTGCGGGTGAAGTGAACCAACGTCGGCCGGGTCAGGTAGACCGAGCCGGCCGCGTTGAGTCGCTGAGGGTCGACGGGCGGCACCGGTCCGCTGGATGCACCGAACAGCGCCAGGGTTCCCCGCAGGGCGAGGCTGGCCAGGCTGGCGTCGAACGTGCTTGCCCCGACGCCGTCGAACACCGCCGCCACGCCGGCCCCGCCGGTCAGTTCGCGGATCCGCCCGGCGAACTCGGCCGCATCGTCGCCGGGGTAGTCCAGCACGTCGGTGGCGCCGGCCTGCCGCGAAAGCTCGGCCTTCGCCGGGGTCGACACCGTGGTGATCACTCGGACGCCCAGATTCGTCGCCCACTGCGTCAAAATCAGCCCCACTCCACCCGCTCCGGCATGGACCAGCACCGTGTCGCCGGACTGCACGGGATACACCGAGGTGATCAGATAATGCGCAGTCATGCCCTTCAGCAAAGCTGAGGCGGCCACGTCCAGGCCGACTTCCGATGGCACATGCGCGACCAATTGCGCTGGCGCGGTGCTAAATTCGGCGTAGGAACCCGACGCTGCTGCGGTCACCACCCGGTCGCCGTCGCTCAGCCCCGTCACGCCGTCGCCGACGGCGGCCACGGTTCCGGCCACTTCGGTGCCCAGCACGAACGGCAGATCGCCAGGGTAAGCCCCGGAGCGGAAATAGGTTTCGATGAAATTCACGCCGACCGCTTCGGCCTTGATCAGGACCTCACCCGGTCCCGGCGACGGTTGCGGACGCTCGACATAGCTCAGGACTTCCGGACCGCCGATTTCTGCGATTTCGATTGCGTGCATGGTGACTATCATCCGGATGCATGGAGTCCGCATGAAGTTGGCCCGGCCCGACATTCGCCATCCCCGGATTGTGCTGGCCGGTTCGGCGGACGGCGACGATGCCGACCTGGTGGCTGCACTGCGCACGCGCGGCCTGCATGCGCACTGGTTGTCCTGGGACGACCCGCGCACGCTCGACGCCGATCTGGTGATCCTGCGGGACAGCAGCGATCACACCAAGTTTTTGGCGTGGACGAAGCGGGTGCCCAACCTGTTGAACGCTCCTGACGTCGTCGCCTGGAACACGGGTCGGCGTTACCTGCGCGACCTTGGCCGCGCGGGAGTGCCCGTGCTGCGGGGCCGTCGTCCGTCAGGCTCCGCGGTTCGCACCGCGCTGGTTTTCATCGGCGGCGTCCAGTCCCACGCATTCGTCGAGAGTTCGCCGATCGAGGCCGATTTCGAATTGTGGGACCTCGGCCAGGCCGCCCTGCAGGCCGCCGTCGACCACCTCGACGTCGGTGTCGAGGAACTGCTGTACGCCCGCGCAGACGTCATCGAAGAATCCGGTGATGCCGAGCTGTCGGAGCTGAATCTGGTTGCCCCGACACTGGGTTGGCGACTACTCGACGACGACGCCCGCGACGACGCGCAGCGTCAGTTCGCCTTGTGCGTCGAGTCAGCCCTGGACCGGTTGGGGCTCGGCCCGCTCTCGCATCGAGGCCCATAAGGCCGCGGTCGCTGCGGTGCATATCGCGGCGCCGGCGACGTGGACCGCGACCAGCGCCGCGGGAACTCCGGTGAAGAACTGCACGGTCCCGACCGCGGCCTGGCCGAAAACCGCCACCAACAGAACGCCCAGCCGCAACAGGACCGGCCGCGGCGCGTGCACCGCGAGCAGCCCGAAGCCAAGCCCGACCAGCAGGGCGAGATAGGCGACCAGCAGCGATGAGTGCGCGTGCACCAACGTGGTGATCTCGATCCGCAGCCGCGGCACGGTCCGATGCGGGCTGGTATCCCCGGCATGCGGGCCCGCGGCCGTGACCAGCGTGCCGGCTACCAGCACCGCGGCCAGCGTCAGCGCGCTGAGCAGAGTGAGCGCGCGTAGCGGCTTGACCACTTGGTGACTGGTCACCCCGTCGTCAGGCTCGCCGACCTTGACGAACAGCAGCACCGAGAGCCACACCATCGTCATCGAAGTGAGCAGGTGAATGGCCACCGTCCACCACAACAGCCCGGTGCGGACGGTGACCCCACCGATCACTGCCTGCACGACTGTCGAGGCCGGCATCAACCAGGCGTAGAGCAGCACCTCGGCTCGGCGGTGGGCCCGGTAAACCACCAACACGGCCAGCGCCGCGGTGAGCACTACGGCGAAGGTGATCATCCGGTTGCCGAATTCGACGGCCTGGTGGATGCGGGGCACCTCGGAGACCGCGACCGGGGTGAAGCTGCCCGGAAAGCATTGCGGCCAGGTCGGGCAGCCCAGTCCTGAGGCGGTGACGCGGACGATCGCACCGGTGACGGCAATCCCACCCTGGGTCAGGATCACCGCCGCCGCGACGACCCGCTGCAGCCGCAGACTGGGCTCGGGCAACAAGTCCACCAACCGCCGCAAGAGTTGCCCGACAGCCATCGCCCGATCGTAGGGCAACGAAAACTACGTCGCGTAGTAGGGC
>NZ_JBAPRN010000716.1:0-2162 GCF_049281135.1 Mycobacterium sp.
GAAACATCATGGTGCCCAGATAGCCCCCCTGTAATCCCGTCAAGGTCTCGGAGACGTCGGTAAATCTGCCGGCTCGCTGGGCGATGTAGTCGGCGGGAGATTCGTCGGGAGCGGGCAGCCGGTCGGCGAGCTCAGCGATCGCGGAGTCGCCATCGAAGACTCCGTCCTCACCGGTCAGGACGTCCTGCCATAACAGCCGCGCGATTGTGGCGACCTCGCGACGCAGGTGGGCGTCGGCCTTGGCTTGCAGCTGGCACAAGTCGTTGACCAGATCTGTTTCCACGTTGCGGATTTGATCTTTGGGAAGGGATAACAACCGCCGCTGGTACTCGGCCCGTAACTCAGCGATGCGTCGCTTGTTCTCCTTGCGGACGACATAGTTCGCGTCTTGGAGCTCTCGCATCAGCGTCCTCCGCCACGCGGTGTTGCTTCCGTCCAACCGCTTGAGTTGGTCGGTGAGGCGCGCAAGTTCGTCGCCGACATTGGGGTCCTCGACTGCCTTCCTACGCCGGTTCAGCTCCTGGTGGGCCAGCGTGAGCGCTTCCTTCATCGCGCGCATCGTATTGAGCTGGTAATAGACGGTGTGGCCGGTCGCGATGTGGTTGAGCTGATCACGCAGCGCTGGGACGCCAGACCGTGCCAGCTTGCGGGGGTTGCCGCGTGCGGTCGCTGCGGTGTGGGCGCTAAACGGCAGAAAGGTCAGGTCGGGAAAACGTCCGATCGGGAGAAGGCCCGGCCTGTTCAGGGCTTCCTGGTTTTCCCGAAGGTTCGCAGCACCGCGATCGCGCGTCAGGTCGACCTTGGAGCCCACAAACACGATGTGGTCGATGCGGCGGGCGGCTTCGGCGATGAAATCGCGTTCGGCGATGGAGATTATCGACTCGACCGAACAGACGAACACCAGCGCGGTGGCCTGTTCGAGCGCGGCCAGGGTTATCTGCGCGGCGGCGTCGTCGAGCCCCCCGACACCGGGGGTATCGAACACCGTCATGGCCTCTAGACCCGGTTCGTCCAGTACGACCTCCACGTTGTCGACCACCGCGTCCTGGGAGCAGCGGTGCAACAGGTCGCGCAGATTCTGCGGCTCGTCGGCGACGACCCCGCCGCTGGCCAGATGTACCCGCACCGCCTCGGGCCGCCCGGCTCCGACGGCGTAATAGACCTTGGTCGGCCCCGTCGGTAGCAGGCCCGGCCTGTCGAGCAGGGCGTTGATCAACTCCGTCTTGCCGGAGCCCACCTCGCCGACGACCACGATTTTGGCGCGGTCGCTGGATGCGCTCAGCGCCGGCGGCAGCTGTGCGAGCGCGGCGCCGAGGTTGTGGGCGACGAACATCGCGGCCAGCTCGTCGCCGATACCGGCGATGCGGGAAGTGAAGTCGTCCGGTTGGGCACTGGTCATCAGCGGCTCCACTTGTAAACGAGGACATCGGCCGGTCGAAGGACGCGGCCGTGGTCGAGGTAGCCCGGGGCCACCGTTTGAGCCACCACGCCTTCGGCGCTGGCATCCGGTGCCCCAACGGTGCCGTTGACTCGGTGGCGGACTGGATCCATCAGCTGTCCGACATCGTCGAAAACGGTGACTCCACCGTCGCGCAGGGCGCTATCGAGCTCGCCGGTAAGGAGCTGATCATCGAGCAGGCCGCGCACCTTCACGCAGCCGTTGACCAACGCGCCGCGCTGCGCGGCGAGGACCCGCAACTGCGCCTGATCAGTCGGTCGAGCACCGCCGCTGGCGCTGGGTTCTGCCACAACGTGGGTGCGGGGGCGACGGATCGTCATACCCAACGCGGCGCCCGCAACGAACACGACAGCCGCCAATAACGCCAGCAGCCCCAGCGTGGGAATCCAGTCGATCTGCGGGGCGAAGCCCTCTGCGGCAAGGCCGGGATGAGGGTGGCCGACATACGGCGCATCGAAATGAAATCCGCTCAGGACACTAATCATTGGGACTCCAAAGTGGCGGCGAGGAGATAAGCGGACCGCGCGGCGGTTTCAGCGACCTGGCGCGCCAGCAGCGAACCGGCCCCCCCGGCGTAGCTCTTCCAGAATCCGGACGCTGCGGCCGCGGCGCTCCCGAGCTTGTCCCGCCCGACCTGGCCGTCAACACCGAGCCGCTCAGCGGGCTCAGCGAGCTCGAACAGCGCCAGTGCACGCTGTTGGGC
>NZ_JBAPRN010000717.1:0-3187 GCF_049281135.1 Mycobacterium sp.
GTCGTACTCCCCGGAGAGCAGCGTTCGCACTTCCATCGCCTCGATGTCGGCGTGCAGCACCTTGAGTTCCGCGTCGGCCTCGGCCTCGGCGTCTGCGGCGTTCTCTTCGGCGGCCAGTTCATAGAGCACCGGCAGGTCGTCGAGTCGTTGCCGCAGCCCTTCCACGCGCCGCAACTCGCCCTGGGTGTGGGAAAGCTCGCTGGTGACACGTTGCGCGCGGGCCTGGTCGTCCCACAGATTGGGATCGGCCGCCTCGTGCTCGAGCTTCTCGATTCGGCTGCGCAGACCGTCGACGTCGAGAACTCGCTCCACCGTGGTCAGCGTGGAGTCGAGTGCTGCGATGTCAGCCTGACGGTCGGGGTGCACGCCTGATCACGTTACCGGCCGGGCAACCGATACAAGCGGTGCGACTAGCCACGGGCGAACAGGGGGCGTTTAGCATCGGAGATTATGCGTCCCTACCACGTAGCGATCGTCGGCTCAGGTCCATCGGGATTCTTCGCCGCGGCCTCGCTGCTCAAAGCCGCCGACTCCGACGACCAACTCGGCGTCGCCGTCGACATGCTCGAGATGCTCCCGACGCCGTGGGGTTTGGTGCGCTCCGGGGTCGCTCCCGACCACCCCAAGATCAAGTCGATCAGCAAACAATTCGAGAAGATCGCCGAGGACGAGCGCTTCCGGTTCTTCGGCAACGTCGTGGTGGGCGAGCACATCAGCGCGACTGAACTGGCCGAGCAGTACGACGCGGTCGTCTACGCGATTGGCGCGCAAGCGGATCGGCCGCTGAACATTCCCGGCGAAGAGCTGGCCGGCAGCGTGGCCGCGGTCGATTTCGTCGGCTGGTACAACGCCCACCCGCACTTCGAGGAGATGTCGCCCGATCTGTCCGGCGCGCGGGCGGTGGTCGTCGGGAACGGCAACGTCGCGCTGGACGTCGCGCGCATCCTGGTGACCGAACCCGACGAGCTCGCCCGCACCGACATCGCCGACCATGCGCTGGAGTCGCTGCGGCCCCGTGGCGTCGAGGAAGTGATCGTGATCGGTCGCCGTGGCCCGCTACAGACCGCGTTCACCACGCTGGAGCTGCGTGAGCTCGCAGATCTCGAGAATGTCGACGTGATCGTCGACCCGGCGGACTTCGAGAACATCAGCGAGGACGACGCCGCAGCGGTGGGCAAGGTCTGCAAGCAGAACATCAAGGTCTTGAAGGGCTACGTCGGCCGCGAGCCCAGGCCGGGGCACCGCCGGATCGTGTTCCGCTTCCAGACCTCACCCATCGAGATCGCCGGCGAGGAGCGGGTCGAGAAGATCGTGTTCGGACACAACGAGCTGGTCACCGATGACGGTGGACGGGTGACCGCCAAGGACACCGGGGAGCGCGAGGAGGTCCCCGTGCAATTGGTGGTCCGCTCGGTCGGCTACCGCGGGGTTCCCACGCCCGGGCTGCCGTTCGACGAGAAGAGCGGGACCATTCCCAACAGCGGCGGACGGATCCACGGCAGTCGCAACGAGTACGTCGTCGGCTGGATCAAGCGCGGTCCGTCCGGGGTGATCGGCACCAACAAGAAGGACTCGCAGGACACCATCGACGGCCTGATCGCCGACCTCACCGGCGACGCCGAGTTGGCCGATTTCGGCGCCGATCACGCCGACAAACTCACCGACTGGCTTCACTCGCGGCAGCCCAAGCTGGTCACCGACGCGCACTGGAAGCTGATCGACGAGCACGAACGCTCAGCCGGCGAGCCGCACGGCAGGCCGCGCGTCAAGCTGGCGAACGTGACCAAGTTGCTGCATATCGGCCACGGCTGACGGGCCTCAGCCGGCGGGAAGGTCGGGCGGCGCGAAGATCCACCTGTCGGGATTGCGCTGGGAATACACCACCGGCTTCAACTCCCCCACCGTCGGCCAATGCTCGACGTCGGCGGTCATGCGCAGATAGACGGTGTAGTCGCTGACGGTTGGGCCGTCGATGACGCCGGTGATCGTGACGTATTGCTCGCCGAGTGCGTCCGGCCGTGGGCTGACACCGGTGATCAGCAGCGTGCCGCTCAACGAGTCACCGCTGGCTCGCTGCCGCAATAGCCGCGGAGCCAGCAGGCCGGCCCCCAGCGCGATGAGCAACAGCACCGAGAGGATTTCCCACACGACGCCATCATTGCGCGCGAGGCCAACTTTGTCGCCGCGCTTACGAGGTCTGTGCCACTCGGCTGCCAATGACCATCTTCCTCGTGGTGGGTCTTCCTTTCGCGCCCTGGTGGGGCCGACCGCGCCTGGACCCCTCGGCGGACGTTGTCGACGCCCAGGCGCGGTGCGGCTGTTAGCGAGGGTAGGAAACAAACGGAAATATTGTCAAAATTACGGAAGCAATCTCCGTGCTATTCCGCTCACACGGTGGACCCTGTGGTGCGGGTACCAGCGTTGTCCGCCGCGACCAGTGGTTTGTCGGACGTCGCCACACGCGCGGTGGGAAACTTAACGTTCAACCACTGCCGGATACGGGAGGCAACGATGGCGACGGTGTACGTGGCGACGGTGGGCAGCGCCGACACCTACCGCATCGAACGGGTCTATCTCGACCGCGACGAAGCATATGGATTTGCCGACGACTACAACGGCACGGCACCCAACGAACCCGTTCACGTGGAGGAATGGCAGACCGGTGCCCCGCCGGGGGCCTACGACGGTCCGTATTGGCGAGCTGAGTGGTGGGCGCGCGTACCAGTCAGCAAGCGCCGAGGTCAGCTGCGTCACACCCGCGAGGGAGAGCGCTTCGACGACTTCGACATCCGCCAGGAATGGTGGACCGGCGAGACCCTGCCGGAGGCCAAGGTGGTGCGCCGGGAACTGGCAGGCGTGCCGAAGGTGGAGGTGGTGGGCCTGTCGCGGGAAAAGGTGGAGGAAGTGTTCTGGGACACGATTACCCAGGTCAGGGCCGATTTGGCGGGCGTGCCACGGAAATAGTTTCCATTTATTCTTGCACGAGCCGGAAATAAATGGGCATGGCGTCTCGACATTGCCGCCCGCGGCGCGTCATGATCCCTCCATGGACCGACATGCCCTGGAACGGCTCGGCCACCACATCGTGAGCCGGCGCGTGGCGCTGGGCTACCGCAACCGCACCGACCTGGCCAACAGCCTCCAGTTCACCGTGCGCACCCTCTCCGACATTGAGAACGGTGTGCGC
>NZ_JBAPRN010000718.1:0-10105 GCF_049281135.1 Mycobacterium sp.
CCCCGAGCCGGGAGATGCAGCGGACGTGGCACCCGATGCAGCCGCGGAACCGATTGCCCCCGGCAGGCTCTCGGCGAAGCCGATCAGACCCTGACCGCTGACCTGAAAGCCTTTGCCGTAGCCGTAGCTTTGGTCCTGAATGCCCTTGGATGTCTTTGTGCCGCCAGCGATTCCCTCTTGAGCGGGGTCGACCGCGTCCATGTCGACAGTCTCGCCCTGTGCTTGATCAGCAGCGTCTTGGACAGACCCCGGAGCTTCAGTGCCGCCAACAGTTCCGGGCGCGCCACCATCGCCGCCCTGGTCGCTGTTACCGCCATCGCCGCTAGAGTCCACACTCTCGCCGTCACCGCCAGAGTCCTCGCCGCCGCCAGTGCTGCCGCCGCCAACGTCTACAGTCTCGCCACCGCCGGCGAAATGCAGCATTGATTTCCAAGCTTCGTTTTGCGATGGAGTCAGAACCCGTTCGCCGGGAGCCAGCATCGCCAGCACTGAATCCACGCCGGTCGGACCCGGACCGGTGATATCGCCGCCTTGGGCGAAGCTGCCGAGCTGGGCATAGCCGTCCCCTGAGGACGCGGCACCGATGGAGCCGCCACCGCTGCCCCCGCCGCCGAGCGAGGCCACATAACCCGATGCCGCTGAACTGCCCCCGATGTGTTCGTTGCCCGACGTGAGACCGGGCGGTAGCGAAATGTTGCCGCCGAGAGAGACTTCGGACGCCGAGATCGTCGCGTTTTCGGAGGTGACGTCCACCTCGTTCGCCACCGACGACGACCACTTATCGCTGGCCGCGTCGTGCGCCTCCGGGGTCGCAGGCATTCCGGTGACCTGGTTATGCAGCCAGGTGCCGAGCTGGTCGGGGCCGTTCTGAATCAGGCTTTCCGCCGACGACATGCCGGGAATGTTGGTCGACATCCAGTCTTCGAACTGGCCGGGGTGCTCGTTAAGTTTGTCGACGACCTTGCTGACGGCCTCGAGGTCGTTGATCGGACCGGGAATCTTGAGTCCCAAGTCTTTCGCGCCGCCGATGATGTCACTGAGGTCGTTACCGCTGCCCTTGCCGGACAACACATTTCCGATAGCGCCGCCGGCTTTGTCCAGGCTGTCAAGCTTGGAAGTGATCTTATCGACCGCGCCCCCGAGAACGTCGCCGAGATGACCGAAGTTGTCGAGGACGCCGCCTAGGTTGCCGTGGGTGACGTCTTTGAGTGCGTCCGTAACGCCTTGTCCGAGAGCGGTTCCCGCCTGCTTTCCGAGGGAATCCCATTCCCTGCCGGTCAACGCGCCGGATATCGATTCGTGGAGCTTTTCGCCGATGCCGCTGAACTCGTCTTTGAAGTTGTCGAGGACGCCGCCATGGCCCCCGACGAGATCTTTAAGACCGTCGGAGATTCCCGAGGTTGCATCCTTGAGCCGGTCCTTGAGGGACCGTTCGACTTCGTCGAATGAGGCCTCATCTGCGCGGGCGACCACATCAACGAATATCGCATCTTCGTCTGAAGCCATTGTTCAACTCTCCCAAGGGTTTTGGTGGGTGGGTTGGCCGACGAACCGAGTAGAGGCAGTTCGCCGGCCAACCCGGGCAGCGGTCTCGAGGCGCTGCCCATTCCCCCGCGCGCCCGAGGAAAACAATGCCAGTAGTAAAACCCAGGCGCAGCGGGGAAACTTCGTTAGGTCACCAGGAAGTAGCTGACCGTCGCGCTCGAGCTGGTGACCGCGTAGACGGCCTCCGCGGTACCCGTCTCAGCCCCGGTCAGCGGAATTTGCACAACGGTTGTCGCCGGAATCGGAAGCCCTGTCGATGCCGTCACACCCGCGCCGCCGATAAACGCCGCGGCGCTGGAATACACGAGCGCATGCTGGATCGGCGCCTCTCCAGAGGGGGCGAATAGTTGGACGGCGGTAGTCGTCACCGCGTGCTGCCCAGTAGTAATGGCCATGATTATTTACCTCAATCTTCGTTGTCTGTGGAAAGAAACAACACCGGGTCGGGTTCGCGCCGGGGCTGCAGCGTCCCGAATGGCCACCGGTCCTCATACCAGCACTGGAGGGAGTATTCGGTGTATTCAGCGCTGCCGGTCGCGAACCCTTCCGGCATCATTAGGACGTGCCGGCCAGATCGCTAATCAGGGAAACGGCGGCCGGACGCGGAACCGACAGCGCACATCTTTGCTCGGCCACGTAACGGTATTCGTTCGTGCTGGCCAATGTATAGGGGTCGTACAGCACGAACATGTTTTGACGGACCCAGTACACCCCGCCGCCATTGCGGGTGGACAGCATCACCGCGGTGTAGTCAGCGATTTGAGTCGATTGCACGACCGGGATGCCGGCCAGGTGCAAATTGCCGCCCTCCATGCCCTGCGGTGTCGTGCCGAACTTCTGCATCTCCGGAGAAATGGAGTCATTCGGGCCGCCATTCCAGGTAAGACCGCCGGGTCCAGCGCCATAGATGATGTCATTCAGGTACCGGCCCTGGTTGTCCTTTTCTTGCAGGATCGCCGCGACCGTATTGGGCGACGTGATCAGCAGGTCGGGGGACGCGAACGAAGATGACGACGAACGCATCGCGGCCGCGGCCTGAATGATCGCATCCAAACCGTTCAACCCGGCCCCGTCCTTTGTCAACGTGCCGCTGGTGTTGAGCCAGCCGTTGAAGGTGGCGTTGTTGGTCCCACTGACCGCTTTGAGCAACAGGTTGTTTTCCTGATTGATGATCGAGCGCTGCAGGCTGTAGAGAATCCACCCGCTGACGCCGCCGGGGACGTCGAGCTCGACCTCGTAGGTGTAGCTGAACAAACCTGCGATCTTGGTCGCCGTAACTTCGTTGTTCGTCAGGGTCGGCCCCAGGTCGGGCTTGGTTCCACCTTCACCGGGAGTGCTGGCCTCGTTGGCGTGCGCGGTTTCGGAGATCCAGAACGCGCTGACGCGGTCCATCGCGGCGCCCGGCAAATAGCTTGAGAGCCTTGTCGGTTCGTACGGAAAGCTCATGTACTTGTTCGGGATTTCGAGACCAGGCAACGCCGGGGAGAATGACCCCTCCGCGATCGCCGCCTTAGTCTGCGTACCGGCATGGAAGCCTGCC
Organism: Mycobacterium sp.; assembly: GCF_049281135.1. Taxonomy (GTDB): domain Bacteria; phylum Actinomycetota; class Actinomycetes; order Mycobacteriales; family Mycobacteriaceae; genus Mycobacterium. The sequence continues at coordinate 3,086 of NZ_JBAPRN010000718.1, forward strand.
CGAGCCCGCTCCGCGGCCTTGATCTCAATGCGCGCGGGCATCTTTGACGCGATGGCCATCTCGAGCTGCTGGCGCTGCCCGGCATCGGCCATCGTCGGCGACGCCATGTAGGGCGCGTTGTTCACCAATTCCGCCCAGTGCTTACCGCTATCGGACTTCCGTTCGGCGATCGGCGCCCCATATCCGGCACCCGCGGCGGGCATATCCGCGCCGCCGCCGTACTTGGCTAGAGCTTTCTTCGTGGCCTGGATGGACTGTTTGTGATCGTTGAGGACGTCCGCCTGGCGTTCAATCCGTTCGACCTGTCCGGCATAGCGATCCTTTGAGATCTGCCCGGTTTGGTAGGACTTCAACAACGCAAACCGCTCGTTGACTAGCCCTTGAATCTGGCCGGTGATATCGGCCAGCTCACCATTAATGTTCACAATTAACCTTCTCTTAATTGGATAGCCCTGTTTCCAGGGTTGGTAAATGAAACGTGGGTCGACGTCGGTGGCGAATCGTGTTCGTGCCTCACAGCGTGGGCCTAAACGGTGAGCGACGGGAAATCCATCCCGTGGCCAACGGCCTAGTCCCAGGCGTTGCAGCAGAACTCTCTTCAAGCTCAACCCGACAACCCGGATTGCGTCCAGTACAAGTCGGACGCAACATCAGAATAGCACGCGTGTTCGACATTACGCAGCCTCCAGTTCGGCGATTCCTGTCATCGCGTTTCGCCACCGCGCCACCACTTCTGGGTTGTCCGCGGATACCACCGCATAGGTCGCCAGGACCATTTCCAGGGCGTCGACAGCCTCAAAAAACGCGTCAGACTTAGCCAGCTCGGGCAAAAAGCCGCCCAGGCTCCAAAGTCGGATATCGCGGCACAGGTTCGCTGCTTTAACGACGTCCTGCCATTCCGATGGCGCGCAGCCCTCGTCGTCGATTCTCAGGAAGCCGATGGCAGCGCGGAACAGTTTGAGAACTTTGCGTTCGAACTCGGTCACTGGTCCCTCCGCGGCTTGTATGCAGAAAACTCGTGCCACGGCTGGAGCGCGTTGCCCCTGAGCGCTATCAGCACGCCAGGATCACCGGGCAGCCACCTGTCGGGGTCGACCCTGCCGTTCAGCCCGAGCTGCGTTGCCAATCCCTGGAGCTTCTTGGTGAGCTCGTCGAGCCTGTTCCGGTCACCAGGCGACGCGCCCTTGGTGTGCATGTCGTACCGCAGCCGCTCCCACGTCGCCGCGACGCGCGCGAAGTTGAACACCGCGTTCGGATCGACCGGCGCCAGCTCTTTATGCCGGCGCCACTCCTTGTCGAACTCGGCCCAGCCCCGGATCTGCGCGGCGTACTGCTCCACCGTCATCCCGTAATGGCTGCTCATCGAATGTCCTCGAGCAGCCGATCGACCTCGGCGCCGAACCCATCGGACTGCGCGGCCGGTACCGCCAACGGAATGGCTTTGGCGATGCGCAGCATGTCGGCCCGGGCCTGTGCGAGCGGGGTTAATCCTGGATGGCGCACCACCACGTCACCGCGGCCCTTGACCAGCATTCCCTGATCTTCGATATCGGCCTTCAGCCGCAGGTACATCGAGGTCGTCTCGCAGAACAGGCAGACGAGATCCTGGTCGACGCTGTGCCACCGGCCGTCGCGATACAGTCGCTGCGATTGTCGGGCCCACACTTTGCGGGCAAGTAGGTCGAGCGGCCGGGGCGGCGGGAATCGGTTGGCCATTCAGTTGCTCCTTGGTCGGTAACAGATACTTTGGCGGTTACAGATACTTTTGATTCGGAGGGGAGTTCGGTAACAGATATCCAGATTCAATTGGGAACGCCACCGTTCACACACGTTCGGCTGGAGGGGTCGCCTGATCTTGATTCTGGGACTGATTTGACACCCCCACCATGGTTACCATGGCTAGATATGCCTCTGACCTGCGGCTTTATACGTGTGCACCCGCGTTTGGCCGGATTGGCGAGGGACTGGTCGATGGTCACCATGACGAAGCCTCCGCAAGTCCGATGCCTATCCAGATGGCGGTAACACATACTTTCGCGGTAACAGATACTTTCAAGATCTGCGGTTACAGATACTTTTCTGGTTGCCACGGTCTCACTTCCAGACCAGGGCAGGATCGACAAGCAGGTGCAAGTACGCCGTGTGATAGCGGCCGCGCTTGCCGGTGGCCAGCGTGACGTATCGAAACCCATTGCGTTTGTCGATAGAGATGCGGCGTATCCGTTCCTTGACCGTGTAGCGCCTACCGTTGCTTCTGACGACGATGCGCTTCACGCTGCGGACACGGCCGCATGAGCTCACCTCATACCAGCCCTCAAACCCTGGGATTTCGCGCCATTCCTCGTCAGTCATCAAGTGCCGCCTCCTTATCGAGGGCGTCCACCAACCAGGCATCGAGCAGGCGACCGCCCCAGTCGTCGCCGAAGTGCTTATCTAGGGCGCTGAGCGCCGAGGCCGCGTAGTGGGCGATCGCGCTGCACAGGATCACGTAGGTGGCAGGGTCGTCGCGGAGGATTTTTTCGACGTCGGCGAGCGTGTGCTCCGCGCCTTCGCCATCGTTGTTTTTGCCCGCCAAGATCAGTCGCAGTGCAATAGGTTTCGCTCGCAGGACCTGCTTGTCAGTCATGGCTGCCTCACTTTTGGCTTGGAAGGTTTGAGCCAGCGCTTGCAGAACGGGCACATGCGCATCGGCCGGCAATGGCAGGCGGCCTGGACGTAATTCGCCGAGAAGGCGCCCGTGCTCATCGGACGTCCAACGGGAAGCCGTCAGCGTCGATGGATGGCGGCTCATAATCGGCGCCGGCAGCGAACCAATCCCCAAACTCGCGCGAGGACGGGTTGTCGATGGCGTCGTCGACACTTACGTAGTTGGTTGCGTAGGAGGTTGGTTTCTTTTTCGAGGCATCTTGCGTAAAGCCCTGTCCTATATGGTCGGTGCGTTCGTACGCGCGTACATCCGTACGTACGTTAAGGTCGTCAAACTCGCTGACCTGCGATTGCTCTCGTTCGTACGCGCGTACACGTGCGACACGGTCACGTTCACGCTCGCGGTATTTGTCGTCACTTTCGAGCTGTTTTCGGCTCCGCTGCGTGGCCCTGTAGTCGAGGATCAGCCACCCGTCGCGCTGCTGCTTCCACAGTTTGGACTCGACCAGCTCGTCGGCATCGCCGGATTTGCAGCGGGGTATCAGCTCAAGATCGGCGAACTTGATAACTCCATCCGTCCGGTTCGACACCGACCACAGCAGTGCGTTGGAGAACGCGAAAAACGCCTCGCTCGATAACTGTTGGATGCGGCGGTCGTTCAGCCATCGCTCGGGGTGTCGCGCGTCGGTCACGGGATCACCTCCCAACGCTCAGCGATCGCCCATGCGACGCGCTGGCTCTCGCCGCGGGCCTTCCACATCGATCGCATGGCAGGCACGTTCGGTGCAGGCGTTAAGCCCAGTTCCAACAAATGCGAGGCGGCGGCGGCGTAGTCGGCGTAGCCGCGTTCGTCGGGCTCGGGGTAAAACCACGGATCCGATCGACGGCAGTCCAATACCGGCAATCGCTGTGACGCAGCGCGGCGTCGGTGCAGCCCCTGAACGATCGCGGTAGAATCGTTGTACGCGATGCATTTAGGAGAGAGCCGGCCTGTCGGGGCCGGCTTTTCTCGTTCCGGCGGGCTCATGCAACACCGACTCCCCGCGGGTCATCTGTGCGCTGAATTGTGTTGGCGTTCAGGTAATCCCGCACGTCGGACCACCGGTACAGCACGCGGCGCCCGCGCTTGACGAACCGGGGGCCAGTCCCGCGGTAACGCATCTGAGCAAGGCCGGCCTCAGTGGTGTCCAGTACCGGAGCCACCTGAGCCGGGGTGGCCGTGTCGATGTCAGTGGGAATGGTGGTCATCTTGACCTCTCGTATCGGAAACATCCGTGACTTGATAACGAAAACACATCGCTGCAACTCTTGTCAAGCCACGGAGCTTTCCGATACATTACGGGGCATGCCCGATCAGCCAGAGTCGCTCGCCGTACTCGTCGGCCGGAACTGCAAGCGCACCCGCTCCGCTATCGGCGTCACCCAAGACGAGCTGGCCCAGAGTGCGCGCCTTGTCGGGCTGCGCTGGACGGCCTCGGCGGTAGGGGATTTCGAGGCTGGCCGGTCGGCGCCGAGCTTCGCTACGGTGCTCGCGGTTGGCATGGCCTTGCAGTTCGCTTTGGAGGGCACCGCGGAACAACGCAAGGAGGTCCCCACGTGGGGTGTGACCCTTGCTGACCTCGTGGACGGCGAGGGGTGGGTTGCCCTGACCGACCGCATGTCTCTTCCGGCTCGTTTACTGGCGGCCGCATGCCGAGGGCAGTTCTTTGCGTCCGAGGACCCGCAGTCGTTTCGCGAGTGGTTTGAGCGGGCGAGGAAAGCGGAAGGGGTGGTTTTTGCTGACGTTGGGACGGTGATTCCTCTAGGAGGATTGACTGAGCACCGATTGGCCAAGCGCCTCGGACTCAGCGCCCTGGAGCTCGCGAGCCTCTCGGCCGAGTTGTGGCAGACCACATTTAGCAAGGAACGCGACCGGCGCGCCGGGCCGGACGCCAACCAGCAGAAGCGCGGTCGAATCTCCCGCGAGCTGCGCGCCGAACTCGAGAAAGCATTCGCCGATGGCAACGATTAGCAAATACCAAACCGCAAGCGGCGCAACGCTTTACCGCGTCCGCTACCGCACACCAGGCCGCGGGCAGACCGACAAACGCGGCTTCACGACGAAGCGGGACGCGGAGGTGTTCGCCAATTCGGTTGAGGTCAACAAAGCGCGAGGGGAGTACGTTGCGCCGTCCCTCGGGCGCGTGACGGTGGGCGAGCTGGGTCCGGCGTGGCTGGTCCGCAAAGAAGGGCACATGAAACCCAGCGGGTACCGCTCCTACGAGAGCGCCTGGCGTGTCCATGTCGAGCCGCGCTGGCGCGGAGCCAGGGTTGCCGAGATCCGCTACACCGCGGTGCAGGCGTGGATCGCGGAGCTGTCAAAAGATCTGAGTGCGTCGAGGGTGATCACAGTCCACTCGGTGCTGGCGGCCATCCTCGACGACGCCGTGCGGGACCGGCTGCTGGCCGTGAACCCCGCGCGCGGGGTCAAGATGCCGCGAAAAGCCAGGCGTGCCAACGTTTATCTGACACCCGAACAGTTGTACAGCCTCGCTGCAGAGTCGGGGCGGTATGGGTCACTCATCCTGCTGCTGGGGACGGTGGGCCTGCGGTGGGGCGAGGCTGCGGCGCTGCGGGTCTCCGATGTTAACTTCCTGAAGCGCCGAATCGTGTTGCATGAGAACGCGGTGGCTGTCGGTGGCCGCACGCACGTCGGGACACTCAAGAGCGGACGTAGCCGCTCGGTGGCGCTACCCACATTCGTGGTCGACCACCTGGCCGCGACGTGCGAGGGCAAGGATCGCAACGACCTAATTTGGCCGGCGGCTGACGGTGGCTACCTCGCCCCGCCCACAACGAAATCGTGGCTAGCCGGTGCGGTCGAACGCTGCCAGCGTGCGGACAAGACGTTCCCGCGGGTGACCGCGCATGATCTGCGGCACACCGCGGCGTCTCTGGCAATCGGTTCAGGGGCGAATCCGAAGGTGGTTCAGCGGATGCTCGGGCACGCCTCAGCGGCTATGACCCTCGACGTCTACGCCGATCTTTTCGACTCTGACTTCACTGCAGTTGCCGACAAGTTATCTGAAACTGTGGGCAAATTGTGGGCACGAGGGGGTGATGCGGCGATCCAGCAAACATGAAAATGCCGTCTACCTGCTCTAATGCTTCCACAGTGCGGGTGCCCTCGGTGAGATTCGAACTCACACTGGACGGGTTTTGAATCCGTTTCCTCTGCCAGTTGGGATACGAGGGCCTGCTGACTACGGCCTCCCACCATAGAGGATGGGTCCATGCGAGCCGACTCAGAGCCCCGCGGTCGAGGATCGGCGCGGTGCACGGGAGAATGTCCGTTATGACCGACGACGACGCGCGCACCTCGCACCGGGTTCTCATCGCCGAGGACGAGGCGCTCATCCGGCTCGACTTGGCCGAGATGCTGCGCGAAGAGGGCTATGAGATCGTCGGCGAGGCCGGCGACGGCCAGGAAGCCGTCGAACTGGCCGAGCAGCTGAAGCCCGATCTGGTGATCATGGACGTCAAGATGCCGCGCCGCGATGGCATCGACGCCGCATCGGAGATCGCCAGCAAACGGATCGCGCCGATCGTGGTGCTGACGGCGTTCAGCCAGCGCGACTTGGTCGAGCGCGCACGCGACGCCGGGGCGATGGCCTATCTGGTGAAGCCGTTCACGATCTCGGACTTGATTCCCGCAATTGAGTTGGCGCTCAGCCGATTCAGCGAGATCAGGGCGCTGGAGCGCGAGGTCGAGACGTTGTCCGATCGGCTGGAGACCCGCAAGCTGGTCGAACGGGCCAAAGGCATATTGCAGGCCAACCAGGGCATGACCGAGCCCGAGGCGTTCAAGTGGATCCAGCGCGCGGCGATGGATCGTCGGACCACGATGAAGCACGTTGCCGAAGTGGTGCTGGAGACCCTGGACACCACGAAGGATCCATCGAGCTAGCGCGCGACGATCACCGACGAGCCGTGGCCGAACAGGCCTTGGTTTGCGGTGACGCCGACTGTGGCGCCCTCCACCTGACGGCCGGTGGCCTGACCGCGCAGCTGCCAGGTCAACTCACACACCTGGGCGATCGCCTGGGCGGGAATCGCCTCGCCGAAGCACGCCAGCCCGCCCGACGCGTTCACCGGGACCTTCCCGCCGATCGCGGTGGCTCCGCTGCGCAGAAGCGCCTCGGCTTCGCCCTTGGGGCACAGTCCCAAGTGCTCATACCAGTCCAGCTCCAAAGCAGTAGAGAGGTCGTAAACCTCGGCCAGGCTGACGTCTTGGGGTCCGATACCCGCCTCAGCGTAGGCGGCATCCAAGATCTGGTCCTTGAACACCCGATCCGGCGCGGGCACCACGGCGGTGGAATCCGTTGCGATATCGGG
>NZ_JBAPRN010000719.1:0-8115 GCF_049281135.1 Mycobacterium sp.
GGTGCGCGCAGCACTCATCGGTTCGCCGAATCCGGTGTCCGCATCGATCAGCGTGGGCAGGTCGGTGACCGCCGCGATCTGCGCGCCGCGCGTGGTCACCTCGGTCAGCGTGGTCAGCCCGATGTCGGGCAAGCCCAAGTCGGCGGACAACACCGCACCCGAGACATAAACCCCCTCGAATCCGATCTCGGTGACAAGCTTGGCCACCAACGGGGAGAAAGCGCCCGGGAAGCGTTGCAGCCGGCCCGAATTCATCACGGCCCGAAAGGCGGCCCGCTTGTCGGCGGCGCTGGACGCGGACGCCAGCAGCCCGGTCACCGGAAGATCCCGGACGGAATCGTCGGCGCCTTGTCCAGCACCTCGGGCAGCACCCGTACGTTCAGCGAGCCCAGCTGATCGCCCTTCAACTCGCGAACACGCTGCACGGCGTCCAGGAACCGTTGCTGCTCAGCGGGATCCACCACACCGTCGGCGAGATGGGTGAACTTGCCGATGTACTGCTCGCGCCCGAATGGCCTCGCGCCCAGCGGATGTGCGTCGGCAACGGCCAGCTCGTCGGTGATCACCTCGCCGCTCTTGAGCGTCACCTCCGCGCGCGCCCCGAAGGCCTTCTCGGCCGGGTCGCTCGAGTGGTAACGGCGGGTCCACTCCGGATCCTCGACAGTGGAGATCTTGCGCCACAGCTCGACGGTGTCGGGCCGGTGCGCACGCTCCGGGGCATAGGAGAGTTCGTGGTCCCAGGCGCCGTCCTGCAGCGCGACGGCGAAGATGTACGGCAACGAGTGATCCAGCGTCTCCCGCGAGGCGTCGGGGTCGAACTTCTGCGGGTCGCCGGAACCGGTGCCGATCACGTGGTGGGTGTGATGGCTGGTGTGCAGCACGATCGTTGCGATCTGGTCGAGATCGCCGATGCTCGTCCGTAGCCGGCGGGCCAGGTCGATGGGCGCCTGGCTCTGGTATTCGGCGGAGTGCTCTTTGGTGTAGCTGTCCAGAATGGCCCGCTTGGCCTCCCCCGGCGCCGGCAGTGGCACCTGGTAGGTGTGCTCGGCGCCGGACAGCAGCCAGGCGATCACGCCGTCCTCGCCTTCCCAGATGGGCGCCGGTGATCCTTCGCCGCGCATGGCGCGGTCGACGGCCTCGATGGCGACCTTGCCGGCCAGGGCGGGCGCGTAGGCCTTCCAGCTGGAGATCGATCCCTTGCGGGATTGCCGAGTCGCGGTGGTCAGGTGCAGCGCCTGGCCGATCGCTTGATAGATGGTGTCGACGTCGAGTCGCAGCATGGCGCCCAGTCCGGCCGCCGCCGACGGGCCGAGGTGCGCGACGTGGTCGATTTTGTGCTCGTGCAGGCAGATTCCCTTGACCAGGTCGATCTGAATCTCGTACGCCGTCGCCAGACCGCGAATCAGGTCGTTGCCCCGCACACCGAGCTGCTGGGCGACCGCGACCAGCGGCGGGATGTTGTCGCCGGGGTGCGAGTACTCGGCGGCCAGAAAGGTGTCGTGGTAGTCCAGCTCGCGGACTGCGACGCCATTGGCCCAGGCCGCCCACTCGGCCGAGTAACTGCCGTCGACGCCGAACACCGTCGCGCCCGGGGTACCCGGCGTAGCCGGATGAGACACAGCCTGGTGCCGGGCGGTGGTGACCGATCTCCGCAGCACCGACGCAGCGCTGACCGCCGCGTTGTCGACGATCCGGTTGATCACCATGGCCTCGGTCTCCGGAGCTACCGGAACCGGGTCGGCGGCAACCTGCGCGATCTTGTAGGCCAGGTGCTCGGTGATCGGGAAGTCGTCGGCGCTGCGGTGGGTCCGCACCTCATGGTTCAACATAGTTCGCACACTATGCAAAGTCGGCGGCGAGGGAAAGTACCTGTACATGCGTATTTTTGCGTCCTGACTCGCCGCAAATTGCGAATATTGTGTAAGCCACCGCGGAGTAAAGTGTCAACGCGTGGCGAAGATCTTTTCGGGTGCCCGGCTGCGGCGGCTGCGAAACGAGCGCGGCCTGAGCCAAGCGGCGTTGGCGCGGACGCTGAATCTGTCCACCAGCTACGTGAACCAGCTGGAAAACGACCAGCGGCCCATCACGGTGCCGGTGCTGGTGGCCGTCGCGGAGCGATTCGACCTGCCGTCGAATTACTTCTCCACCGATTCCGACGCCCGGCTGGTGGCCGACCTGTCCGACGTCTTCACCGCCACCAGCCCCGACGACTCGGTCAGCTCGATGCACATCGAGGAACTGGTGGCACGGATGCCCGACGTGGGCCGCAACCTGGTCACCGTGTACCGGCGACTGCGGGACGCCACCGAGGAACTGGAGGCCTATCGCTCGCACGCGACGACCGAGACGCCGCAGCCCGCGGAGCGGCCGATGCCGTTCGAGGAAGTGCGGGACTTCTTCTACGACCGCAACAATTACATCGGCGAACTCGACATCGCGGCCGAGCGGATGTTCGTCCAGAACGGGATGACGTTGGGCGGCCTGGACGTCCAGCTGTCGGCGCTGATGCACGAACGGTTCGGTGTGCGGGTGGTGGTCGACGCCGATCTTCCCGCGCACGCCAAGCGCTGGTACGACCCGGAGACCAAGGTGCTACGGATCGCGCAGAGGTTGTTGGCGGGCCAGCGCGCATTTCAGATCGCCACCCAGCTGGCCCTGGTGAGTCAACCGGAGCTGCTGTCGGCGATCGTGGCCACCGACGACCAGCTCACCCCGGAATCCCGCGGTGTCGCACGCATCGGTCTGGCCAACTACTTCGCCGGCGCATTTCTGCTGCCCTATCGTGAATTCCACAGCGCGGCAGCCGAATTACGTTACGACATCGACCTGCTGGCCCGCCGTTTCGAGGTCGGATTCGAAACGGTGTGTCACCGGCTCTCGACGTTGCAGCGGCCGCAGCAGCGCGGCGTGCCGTTCATTTTCGTCAGAACCGACAAGGCCGGCAACATCTCAAAACGTCAGTCCGCCACAGCATTTCACTTCAGCCGGGTCGGAGGCAGCTGTCCACTGTGGGTTGTGCACGACGCTTTCGCCCAGCCGGGGCGGATCATCACGCAGGTCGCCCAGATGCCGGACGGCCGTTCGTATTTCTGGCTGGCCAAGACCACCGCGCCCGAAGGTCAGGGCTATCTCGCTCAGCACAAGAGCTTCGCCATCGGTTTGGGCTGTGACCTGATGCACGCCGACAAACTGGTCTACTCGACCGGAATCGCGCTCGACGATCCGAGCACCGCCGTCCCGATCGGCGCCGGCTGCAAGATCTGCAACCGCTCGGCCTGCGCGCAGCGGGCGTTTCCCTACCTCGGCCGACGCGTCGCGGTCGACGAGAACACCGGCAGCGGCCTGCCGTATTCGCCAGCTACTGAGTCTGCTTGACCGGCGGCCGGTAGAACAGCGCCAGCTGGCCGAGCGCCCCACCGATGCCCAGCAGCAAAGAACCGAAGAGTCCGTGCCAGCCGGGGTGAAAGAGGTAACGGCCAAAGATCTGGTAATCCAGGCTGTACCGCCCCGGGCCCAGGGTCGCGACGGCCACCGCCGCGGTCGCCAGAACCAGGTTGTACTCCCAGCCCTCTTTGACGATGAAGAAGCCGTTGTGGCGGTGCACGGTCCACGCCGCGACCAGCATCAGCGCCACGAAACCGGCGGCAGGGATGGGAGTCAGCAGGCCGGCAGCCAAGCCCAGGCCCGCGCTGATCTCCGTCGTCGCGGCAACGACGGCCTGAAACGTGCCGTACTTCATACCGATGCTTTCGAACCAAGCCGCGGTACCCGGTATCCGGCCACCACCGAAGAATTTGTTGAAACCGTGTGCGGCCAGCGTCAAACCCAGCACTAGCCGCAGGATCAGCAACCCGACGTCATAGGCATCATTCATAGACGTCAACCTAGATCATCAGCTAGGCACGGGATAGCTAGAGGTAACCTGCCGGCCGCACACATCGCAAAGGAGCGGCAATAAAGGTCGCGATCATTGGCGCCGGCAACATCGGGCGCTGATTAGGCACCGCGTGGCACAACCGCCGCCACGGTACGGTCTGGGCCAACGAAGCCGCGGGGTCAGACGCCGAGGTCGGATTCGGCATCCTGGGCGGCCGAGCCTGATCATCAGGATGCCCACACGACCCGTGATACTGCTGGATGGCGACGCGTCGTCTCCGCCGGAGGTTCTGGTTCACAAGGGACACCCTGCTAGACCTCCGGTTCAGCGACGACGTCGAAAAAGCCTTGGCCGCAGAGGGCTCGGCCGAGTTCGCCCGCGACTCGCGGCGGCGATTCAGCGAGCCCTACCAGCGCATCACCCGGTTCGAGCTGCACGAGAGCTGATCCTGGCCACCGGTCGGACCCGCGAAACCGATGATGCTTAAGCATTTTCGCTACAGCTCGGCGTCCAATCGGGCGACATAGTCGTCGATGTCACCGACAGCGGACTCGGCCGCATGCACACTGACGGTCACGGTGTCACCGACGCCCCACACGCCGTGGGTGAGACCCATCACCGGTGACAATCCCGGATAGACGGCAGTCAGCAGCACCGGTGCGTCGCCAAGGCGCAGGTCGGTGGGTACCCGGTAAATGCTTGACACCACGGTATTTCCAGATACCCGCGATGGCCGCACCTCGGGATCGAAAAGGCTGACACCCCAGCGCAGCAACGGAGCAGGAACGGCCGCAAATGCCCGGTCCGCCGCCCGGACCGCCGGGTGCTCGTAGCGGCGGCGGGCATTGGCCAAATCTGCGCCGATCCGTTCCAACCGAGCCTGTCGACCCAGCTCCGGATACAACCCGACGGTGACCGGGGCGAAGTGATTGTGACCATGAGGCACACCAGGTTTGACCATCGTCACCTCGGCCACCATCGACGCGACCTCCTCGCCCAGGTGGCCGGAGAGCGCACCCGACACCGCGGCGAGCACCGCGACGGTGGCGCTGGGGCCATGCAGCAGCGAGCGGTGCCGCAGCAACGTGCGCACGGACCGCGTGCCCGTTGGGCGGTCGTTGGTGGCCAGCGCCGGCCGCGCTCCGATCGCCGGAGGTAACAGTCCGGCGCGGGTATCGCGCACCTGCCTGCGATGAGCTTGTGCCGCAACGAGGCCGCGCCACGGTAGGAAGCCCGACGACGGTGCGAATTCAGGCACCGGAGTTGTGCGGCCGAACAGCCAGGCAGCCATGGCCAATGCCCGCGGACCGTCGGACAGCGCGTGCGCGAACTGCATGACCGCGACCGTGGCCGGGCCGGTGCTGCCCGGAATGCCGTGCACCGGCGCGAAGAGGTGCATGCGCCAGGACGCCCGGCGGATGTCCAACTGGTCGTCAGCCAGCCTGGTCACCGCGTCCAGGCAGCCACCCCAGCTGGCGTCATCCAGGTGGTGACGCAGCACCTGGTCGGGCTTGATCACCGTCGACACCCAGCGCGGGTAGGTCAGCGGTGATCCGTCCTCGACACGCACCGACAATGCGGGACAGGCCTGCGCCCTGCTGCGTACGTCGTCGATGGCGCGCCCGAAATCCGTTGGCTCACCGTCGAATGCGTAGAGCAAGAACTCGTCGCTGGGGACCTTGGCCGACATCCAATAAAACTGCGCGTCGACCGCCGTCATCCGGGTCGCAGTCGGCCGGCTATCCGTCATAGCCCACGGGCCGTGAGCCAATTGCCGATTCTTTCAGCGACTGACTGCCATCCAGACTCCAACATCATGTCGTGGGCCATGTCTGGGAAGATCTGCGCCTCAGCGCCGTAGACCGCAGCGGTGCGATGAATTTCGCGCTGCGTGACCATCGCGTCGTGCTCGGCCCCCAGCACCAGCATCGGGATGCGGTTGACGCGCTTGGTCCTGACCGGATCGAGGGCAAGCATGTCGAGAAACGCTCGGTACGACTCGTCCTGAACACGCCGCTGATACGAGTTGACCTGCGGATCAGGCATGGACGCGGAAAACAACAGGGCTCGCACCAGATCCGGGGTGGCGAGTAGCGGGCCGAGTCTCATCAGCACGTTGATCTTGAGGAACGTCACCGGGTGGTGCAGCGCGATGTTCAAGGTCAGCCGAAGTATGCCGTTGGGCGGAATAGGTGCGACGAGGACAGCCCCGGCGGCGCAGTGGTGTTCCAGGTATTGCTGGACCACGAAGCCACCCATCGAATGCGCGACCAGAACCGGCGGAGTCGATAGTTGCGCCGCCGTCTCGGCGACGTCGTCCGCGTATTCCTGAATTCGTGTCCAGCGCAGACGCTCCCCGCCGGAACTCTGCCCGTGGCCTCGCAGGCTCACCGCGATGGCGTGGTATCCCTGAGCCGCGAAGAAATCCAGGAAATGCTCATCCCAGCACCATGCTGCATGGAAAGCACCGTGCACAAAAAGCAGCGGAACGGGATGCGATTCGGTGGCAGACCCTTTGTCGATCACTTCGAGCATGCGCCGACCCCTTCGCTCCGTTGCCGCACTCCGTCGCATTTTGTCAAGCGCGACGACCTCTAAGGCAGGATTCGGTCGATTCCCTCAGCGGGCCGAGCCGATGAAATCGAGCACCAACTCGGCGACTCTGTCCGGCTGGTCGAGCTGCAGGAAGTGTCCGGCACTGTCGACGACACTCACATCGCTGTCGTCGGGAAGGGCGTCGGGTATCCAACGGGTGAAAGCCGATGTCATGCAACCGTCGTCGCGTCCGTGAAGATACAAGCTCGGCAACTTCGGCCTCGACATCCAGTGCTGGTGCAGGTCGCGGTACGGCGTCGGCGGGCGGGTGTTGCGGATCGCGGCCCGGTAGGGCCCAAGCGCGGCGCGCCAGCTCTCCGGTGTGCCGATCGCGGCGTCGACGTGACGCAGGTCCGTCTTCGCGTCGTAACCCGGTGACCATCGCTTCCAAAGCCGCGGCAATACCCAGGACGCCGAACGCTCTGGCAGCCAAGGCAGTTGGAAGTACATGATGTACCAGCTGCGCAGCAACTGAGGCGGGATCTGCGCCAGCAGCCGGCCGGTATCGCGAATCCGTCCCCGAAACGCCGCAGCAGGTGGCAGCGACATGATCACGGCTTTGGCGAATGGGCTGTCCGGGATCGCGGCGAGGCCGGTGGCCGCGATCGCACCCCAGTCGTGGCCGATCACCACGTCGCGGTCGGTGCCGCCGGCTGCCGCACGCACCTCCAGGGCGTCGTGCATCAACGCGCCGATGTGGTAGCTGCCGTCCGCCGGGATCGACGACGGCGCATAGCCGCGCATGAACGGCGCCACCACGCGCCAGCCGGACTCGGCCAGTCGCGGCGCGAAATTGCGCCAGCCGTAAGCGGTGTCGGGAAATCCGTGCAGGCACAGCGCAATTGGCCCATCGGAGGGCCCCCACGTCAACGCCTTCAACTCCACGTTCGGAGCTTGAACATCGATCCAGCGGGGTTTCGGCATCGGCGCACGGTCGGGCATGATTCCAAACTACGTCGTCATGCCAACCGCTCAGACCGAAGCCACCGCTTTCTCGAGGTCGGCGATGACGATTTTGCTCATGCCGTACATCGCCTGGGTGGCGGCGGTGGCGCATGCCGGATCCGGATGGCTGACCAGATCGTAGAGCCGCCCTGGAATCACCTGCCAGCTCAGACCGAAGCGGTCCTTGCACCAGCCGCACTGCGATTCCTCGCCGCCATCGGTCAGCCGACTCCAGTAGTAGTCGACCTCGTCCTGGTCCTTGCAGTCGATCGTGAAGGACACCGCCTCGCTGAACGAGAAATGCGGACCACCGTTGATCCCGATGAATCGGTTCCCGTCCAGCACGAAGGTGCCGGACAGCACCGACCCGGGTTCGCCGGGGCCGGCGTCGGTGCTTCGGTTGAAGTCCTCGATGTACGAGTTCGGGAATATCGAGGTGTAGAACGCCGCCGCCTCCTCCAGGTTGTGGTCGAACCACAGTGCGGGGGTGATCGAGGGCATGGTCGCCTCCTTGGTCGTTGGTTGTGGTCAGGAGTGTTCACCTGGATAGACCCTCGCGGCGCCGAAAATTCACCGCTGTAACGTCAGGCGGGTAATGCCTGGCAACGATGCCACGCATCCGGCCGAGGAGGTGCCCGTGACTGTCGTGCGCAACACTCCCCACACTGTCGAGTTTTCCGGTGTTCAGGGACTCACGC
>NZ_JBAPRN010000720.1:0-5138 GCF_049281135.1 Mycobacterium sp.
GCACTGGCCGGCGCACCCGATTCGGTGGGCGCGATACCTGCCGCGGTCGCGGCGGCGCCGGGCCCGAACAACCCCGTCAGCGCATCGCCGACGGTGGGCCCGTAACCGATCTTGTCGTTGTACATCATCGCCACCCGGATCAGCCGGGGATACGACGAGGCGACATCGCTGGTGCCGGGCGAGGCGTACACCGGCTCGACGTAAAGCAATCCGCCCTGAGCCACCGGCAGCGTGAGCAGATTGCCCCACTTGATCCGGTTCTGATTGTCACGCCCGATCACGCCAAGGTCTTGCGACACAGCGGTATCGGTGGTGATCGCGTTATTGGCCAGCTTCGGCCCGTTGACCTGACCGGGAATGGTCAGCACGGTGATCTTGCCATAGGTCGACGGATCGGAGCTCGCGCTGATGTAGGCGGCCAGGTAATCGCGCTTGAACCTGTTCATCGCGCTCGTCAGTTGGAACGATGCCGAGTTGTCTTCTTTGGCAATGTTTTTCGCGACGATGTAGTACGGCGGCTGGTAACTGCTCGCGGTCGGATTCGGGTCCAGCGGCACGTCCCAGAAATCTGAGGTGGAGAAGAACGTCACCGGGTCGTTGACGTGGTACTTGGCCAGCAGCATCCGCTGCACCTTGAACAGGTCTTCGGGATAGCGCAGATGGGCGGCCAATTCGGCGGTGATGTCACTCTTGGGTTTGACCGTTCCGGGGAACACCTTCATCCACGCTTTGAGCACTGGGTCGTGCTCGTCCTGCTGGTACAGCGTCACCGTTCCGTCGTAGGCATCGACCGTGGCCTTCACCGAGTTACGGATGTAGGACACCTGCTTGTCGGGCGCCAACCGGTTGAACGCCACTTCGGTGGAGTCGGCGGTGGCCGAGGACAACGACGTGAGCTCGGAGTACGGGTAGTTGTCCAGCGTGGTGTAGCCGTCGATGATCCACACCAACCGCTTGTTGACGATCGCCGGGTACACGTTGCTGTCGGTGGTCAGCCACGGTGCCACCGCCTCCACCCGCTGGGCCGGGTCACGATTGAACAGGATCTTGCTGTTGGATCCGATCACGTTGGAGAACAAGAAGTTTCGCTCCGCGAACTTCGCGGCGAAGACGCTGCGCGACACCCAGCCACCGAGCGGCACTCCGCCGCTTCCGGTGTAGGTGTAGTTCTTGGTCTCGGTGTTGGTCTCGTAGTCGTATTCCCGGTCCACGCCGTTCTTTCCGACGATCGCGTAGTCGGCGGGCGAGCTGGCGATGACCGGTCCGTAGTAGATACGCGGCTGATCCAGCGGAGCGGGACCGCTGGAGGTCACGCCGCCGTTGGCCCCGACGACGCTGGCCAAGAATTCGGGGTAGCCACCGTTTTGGTTGGGGTCGTTGGCAATACCGCGCACGGTGTTGGCCGGCGAGGCGATGAAGCCGTTGCCGTGGGTGAAGACGGTGTGCCGGTTGATCCAGTCCCGCTGGTTGTCGATCAGGTGGTCGGGGTTGAGTTCACGTGCAGCAACCACATAGTCGTGCAGATTGCCGTCGCGGTCGCGGTAGCGGTCGATGGACAGCTGGTCGGGAAAGTAGTAGAAGTTCTTCGCCTGCTGGAACTGTGTGAACGCCGGGCTGATGATGGTCGGGTCCAGTAGCCGGATGTTGGACGTGGTGGCACGGTCGGACGCCACCTGCTCGGCGGTCGTCCTCCCATCACCGCTGTAGTCGCGGTAGGTCACAACGTCTTCGGTCAGGCCGTAGGCTTGGCGGGTCGCAGCGATGCTTCGGCTGATGTATTCGCGTTCCTTCTGCGCCGCATTGGGTTTGACGCTGATCTGCTCGACGATCAACGGCCAGGCGGCGCCGACGACCATCGAGGAAAGCAACAGCAGCACCAGGCCGATCGACGGAATTCGCAAGTCTCGCAGCACAACCGCGGAGAACACCGCCACCGCACAGATCAACGCAATTGCCAGCAGGATCAGCTTGGCCGGCAGCACCGCGTTGATATCGGTGTATCCGGCTCCGGTGAACGGCTTGCCGGCACGGGTGTGGGACAGCAGCTCGTAGCGATCCAACCAGTACGCAAACGCCTTGAGTAACACCAGCGTTCCGACCAGGCTGATCAACTGGATGCGCGCCGAGCGGCTCAATGCCCCGGTGCGCCCGGACAGCCGGATACCGCCGAAGACATAGTGAGCCAACAAGTTCGAAACGAACGCCAGAAACAGCGCCACGAAGAGGAAGCTGAGCACCAGCCGGTAGAACGGCAGCTCGAAGGCATAGAAACCGAGGTCTTTGCCGAACTGGGGGTCGCGAACACCGAAGTCGCTGCCATGCAGGAACAGCTGGATACGCACCCAATAGGTCTGTGCGACAACACCGGCCAGCAAGCCGATCGCCACCGGGACGCCGATACCGATCACCCGAAGCCGCGCCATCACCACCGTGCGATAGCGCGCCACCGGATCACTGCCGTTGCTCGGCACGAAGACCGGCCGGGTGCGATACGCCAGGGCCAGGCTTGCGAACACGATGCCACCGACCAGCAGCCCGATCACCACGAACACGATCAGCCGGGTCACCAGCACGGTGGTGAACACCGACCGGTAGCCCAGCTCGCCGAACCAGAGCCAGTCCACGTAGGCGTCGATGAATCGCGGGCCGACCAGCAGCAGCCCGATCACGGTCAGAGCGATCGCGATCAGCGTTCGGCTGCGTCGAGTCAGCTTCGGCATCCTGGCGGCGGGCCGCATCCCCACTAGCTACGCTCCCTGCTCGTTTGTCCTCGGCGTTTCAACTGTACGCACTCCGTCTGATTGCCCTGCTGCTCCTCGCGCCGCTCTGCGGCGTCGCCGGGCGTCAACAGCTCGGCGGTTTCCCGCCGGCAGCGACGGCGTGCAGCGCGTCCACTGCCCCACCCAGGTTGTCGACCTTCACCAGTTGCAAACCGGGCACTTGTTTGGAGTTTGCCTCGTAGCAGTTCTCGGCCGGCACCAGGAACACCGTCGCGCCGGCATCGCGGGCCGCGCTCATCTTGTGCAGGATGCCGCCGATCCGGCCCACTTCGCCGTCCGGCTTGATCGTGCCGGTGCCCGCCACGAACTTCGAGCCGACGAGGTTGCCGGTGGTGAGCTTGTCGATCACCGCCAAGCTGAACATGAGACCCGCCGATGGTCCGCCCACGTTGGCGAGGTTGAAATCGACCGCGAACGGCGCCCACGGCGCGTCTGTCACCGAGACGCCGACAAAGCCATAGTCACCTTTCGGGTGATGACCCAACGTGATGTGGGCAACCCCGGGTGACGCGTTTTTGCGGTGGAAGTCGACCGCGACGTTTTGTCCGGGTTTGGTGGTCTTCAGATACGAGGTGAATTGCTCGACGGTGGTTACCGGCTTACCGTCGACGGCTTTGATGGCGTCTCCGGCCTGCAACTTACCCACCGAGGGCCCGGGATCGGTCAGCGTCACAACGGTGACGGCCGCCGGGTATTTCAGATAACCCAGGGCCGCGAACTCGGCGTTGTGCTCCGACTCCTTGAAATCGGCGTCGTTGGCCTTGTCGACATCCTCGCGCGACGTGCCCGGCGGGTAGACCAGGTCACGCGGCATCAACTGTTCCTGCCCGGATAGCCACAGCGTCAGCGCCTCGGCCAGGCTGAGATCGTCACGCTGGGACACCGTCGTCATGTCCAGCTGGCCCGTGGTCGGGTGCGTCTGTGTGCCTTTGATGTCGACCACCTGTTTGCCGTCGACCTGCCCGAGCGTGTCGAACGCCGGCCCCGGCCCCAGCGACACGTAAGGCACCGTCACCACTGCGAGCAGCACGCCGAAGACCACGATCGGGATCAACGCCACAATCAGCGTCACAATCCGCCTGTTCACGTCGCCAACACTAGACGGAGTGGTCAGAGCGCTCAGGTCCGTGGCGGGCGGGTTCACTCAGAGCGTGACAACGGGCCGCGCGGCGTGCGTGGGAGATGAGTACCGTTGAGGACATGGCTGACCTGCCTTTCGGCTTCTCCCCCGGAGACGATCCGGACCGCGATAAGCACCGCGAGAACGACCCCGAGTCCGGCTCAGGGTCCGCTGACCCATTCGGCCTGGGCGGCCTCGGCGGCGAGTTCAACGTGGCCGACCTCGGCCAGATGTTCACTCGCCTCGGGCAGATGTTCAGCGGCGCCGGCTCCATGGGCGGGCAATCCTCGGGTCCGGTGAACTACGAGCTGGCCCGCCAGCTGGCATCCAGCACCATCGGCTTCGTGGCCCCCATCCCAGTCGCCACCCGCGAGGCGATCGGCGATGCCGTCCACCTCGCCGAGACCTGGCTCGACGGGGTGACCGCGCTGCCGGCGGGCACCACCAAGGCGGTCGCCTGGACGCCTAACGACTGGGTGGACCACACCCTGGAGACCTGGAAGCGACTGTGCGACCCGATGGCTCAGCAGATCGCCACGGTGTGGGCATCGTCGCTGCCCGACGAGGCCAAGGCCATGGCGGGTCCGCTGCTGTCGATGATGTCGCAGATGGGCGGCATGGCATTCGGCTCGCAGCTGGGCCAGGCGCTGGCGCGATTGGCTCGCGAGGTCCTGACCTCGACGGACGTCGGACTACCGTTGGGCCCCAAGGGCATTGCGGCGCTGCTGCCCGACGCGATCGAGGCGTTCGCCGACGGTCTCGAGCAGCCGCGCAGCGAGATCGTCACTTTCCTGGCGGCCCGAGAGGCCGCCCACCACCGCCTGTTCAGTCATGTGCCGTGGCTGTCCAGTCAGCTGCTCGGCGCCGTCGAGGCCTACGCCAAGGGCATGAAGATCGACATGCAGGGAATCGAGGAGCTGGCCCGCGATTTCAACCCGGCGTCACTGAATGACCCGGCCGCCGTCGAGCAGCTGCTCACCCAAGGGGTGTTCGAGCCCAAGGCCACACCCGAGCAGACCCAGGCGCTGGAGCGGCTGGAGATACTGCTGGCCCTGATCGAGGGCTGGGTGCAGACCGTGGTGAATGCGGCGCTGGGCGAACGCATCCCGGGCGCGGCCGCGCTCGGTGAGACGCTGCGCCGCCGCCGGGCCACCGGCGGTCCGGCCGAGCAGACGTTCTCGACCCTGGTCGGGCTCGAGTTGCGACCGCGCCGGCTGCGGGAGGCCGCCGCCTTGTGG
>NZ_JBAPRN010000721.1:0-25919 GCF_049281135.1 Mycobacterium sp.
CATGTATGGCAAGGAGATTTTGGGCGATCTGTATGAAGGCAAACGCACGCTGCCGCTCATGCACCTGCTCAGCGTCGCTCAGGGCTCCGATGACTCACTGGTCCGCGAATACCTCCACCTGACGAGATCGCAGCGGTCGGCCGAGCTGGTGCAGCGGGTGCGCGCGTTGATGGACGACTACGGCAGCATCGCGTTCACCAGTGAATACGCCGAAGGCATCTTGCTGGTCGCCGAGGAGTATTTCGAGCACGCGTTCGCGGGCGCAGAACCCGGGCCGGATCTCGATTTCCTGCGAGCACTGGTCCCGTACGTCTGGGCCCGCTGGCGCTGACGGTTAGGGTGTTCGCCGTGGCCGAGACCGCGCCGTTGCACGTGCAACTGATCGCCAAGACCGAGTTCGTCGCGCCGCCCGAGGTGCCGTGGAGCACCGACGCCGACGGTGGTCAGGCGCTAGTCGAATTCGCCGGCCGGGCGTGTTATCAAAGCTGGTCCAAACCCAATCCGAGGACCGCGACCAACGCCCGCTATCTACAGCACATCATCGACGTCGGGCATCTCTCGGTGCTCGAGCATGCGAGCGTCTCGTTCTACATCACCGGCATCTCGCGATCGTGCACCCACGAGCTGATCCGGCACCGGCACTTCTCCTACTCGCAGCTGTCGCAGCGCTATGTGCCGGAGAACGAATCCCAGATCGTCGTGCCGCCCGGCATGGAAGACGACGACGATTTGCGGCGCATCCTGGTCGAGGCTGCCGACGCCAGCCGAGCTACCTACACCGAGCTGCTGAGCAGGCTGGAAGCCAAGTTCGCCGATCAGCCGCAGGCAGTCCTGCGCCGCAAGCAGGCTCGCCAGGCAGCTCGCGCCGTATTACCCAACGCCACCGAGACCCGCATCGTCGTCAGCGGCAACTACCGGGCGTGGCGACATTTCATCGCCATGCGGGCCAGCGAGCACGCCGACGTCGAGATCCGGCGGCTGGCCGTCGCGTGCCTTCGGCAGCTGGTGGGCGTCGCCCCCGCTGTGTTCGGCGACTTCCAGATCTCCACGCTGACCGACGGCACCGAGGTGGCGACCAGTCCGTTGGCCACCGAAGCCTGAGCCATGCACGCGGCGGTGCCAAATGGGGTTGCTACCGCCAGGTAATCTGGGGTCCGTGAGCACCGGCGGATTCGACGTTTACACACGCCTGGGCACGCTGCTGACCGCCATGGTGACGCCGTTCGCCCCGGACGGATCCCTGGATCTCCCGGCCGCGGCCCGACTGGCCAACCACCTCGTCGACAGCGGCTGCGACGGCCTGGTCATATCCGGCACCACCGGCGAGTCGCCGACCACCACCGACGCCGAGAAGCTCGCCCTGCTGGGGGCCGTGCTCGAAGCGGTGGGCGACCGCGCCCGCGTCATCGCCGGCGCGGGCAGTTACGACACCGCGCACAGCGTCCACTTGGCGAAGGCGTGTGCCGCCGAGGGGGCGCACGGTCTGCTCGTGGTCACGCCCTACTACTCGCGGCCTCCGCAAGCCGGGCTGGTCGCTCACTTCACGGCGGTCGCCGACGCGACGCCACTGCCGGTACTGCTCTACGACATCCCGCCGCGCTCGGTGGTGCCGATCGAATTCGAGACGCTGCACGTGTTGGCGGCGCACCCCAACATCGTCGGGGTCAAAGACGCCAAGGGTGATTTGCACGGCGGCACGCAGCTGATGTCGGAGACGGGCCTGGCTTACTACTCCGGCGATGACGTGCTGAACCTGCCGTGGCTGGCGATGGGCGCCACCGGCTTCATCAGCGTGATTTCCCACCTGGCGGCCGGCCAGCTCCGAGACCTGCTGTCCGCCTTCGCTTCCGGAGATGTCACGACCGCCCGCAAGATCAACGTCGCGCTCGCCCCGTTGAGCAATGCGATGGGCCGCCTGGGCGGGGTGACACTGTCCAAGGCGGGATTACGCCTGCAGGGCATCGAGGTCGGCGACCCGCGCCTGCCGCAGGTGGCCGCCACCGCCGAACAGATCGATGCACTGGCTGCCGACATGCGGGCAGCGTCGGTGCTCAGGTGAGCCAGAGGGTGGCTCGCAGGTGGATGTAGACCTTGAACCGCCAGGTCCGCTGACCACCGGTGGTCTGCGGGTGACCGCGTTGGGCGGAATCAACGAAATCGGCCGCAACATGACGGTTTTCGAGCATCTGGGCCGGTTGTTGATCATCGACTGCGGGGTGAAGTTTCCCACCCACGACGAACCGGGCGTCGACCTGATCCTGCCTGATCTGCGTCACATCGAACACCGGCTGGATGACCTCGAGGCGCTGGTGCTGACGCACGCCCACGAAGACCACATCGGGGCGATCCCGTTCCTGCTCAAAATGCGGCCCGACATACCGATTGTCGGTTCGAAGTTCACCCTGGCCCTGCTTGCCGCGAAATGCCGTGAGCACCGGCAGAAGCCGGTCTTCGTTCAGGTGGCCGAAGGGATGCGCACCACGCACGGGGTGTTCGAGTGCGAGTTCTTCGCGGTCAACCACTCCATTCCCGACGCGCTGGCGATCGCGGTGCGCTCCGGTGCCGGAACCGTGCTGCACACCGGCGATATCAAGCTCGATCAATTACCGCCCGACGGCCGACCCACCGACCTGCCGGGCATGTCACGGCTCGGCGACGCCGGCGTCGATTTGCTTTTGTGCGACTCGACCAACGCGGAGATCCCCGGTGTAGGGCCGTCGGAGAGCGAGGTCGGGCCGACGCTACACCGGCTGATCCGCAGCGCTCACGGCCGCGTCATCGTCGCGTGCTTTGCTTCCAACGTCGATCGGGTGCAGCAGATCATCGACGCCGCGACGGCGCTGGGCCGGCGGGTGTCGTTCGTCGGGCGGTCCATGGTGCGCAACATGGGAATTGCGCGCGACCTGGGTTTTCTGCAGGTGGACGAGGCGGATCTGGTCGACATCGGCGCTGCCGAGATGATGGCCCCCGACCAAGTAGTGCTGATCACCACGGGAACGCAGGGCGAGCCGATGGCGGCGCTTTCGCGGATGTCGCGCGGCGAGCATCGCAGCATCACGCTGACGTCCGGAGACCTGATCATCCTGTCGTCCTCGCTGATACCGGGCAACGAGGAGGCCGTCTACGGAGTCATCGACGAGCTGGCCAGAATTGGGGCTCGTGTTGTCACCAATCAGCAAGTCCGCGTGCATGTTTCAGGCCACGCCTACTCCGGTGAACTGCTTTTCCTCTACAACGGTGTTCGCCCTCGCAACGTGATGCCGGTGCACGGCACCTGGCGGATGCTACGAGCCAACGCCAAGCTGGCGGCCAGCGCCGGTGTCCCGGAAGAGTCGATCGTGTTGGCCGAGAACGGCGTCAGCGTTGACTTGGTGGGCGGCGCGGTGCGCATCGCCGGTGCGGTACCGGTTGGCAAGATGTTCGTCGATGGCTTGATCACCGGTGACGTCGGCGACATCACGTTGGGTGAACGGCTCATCCTGTCATCGGGTTTCGTGTCAGTGACGGTCGTGGTCGGGCGCGGTACCGGGAAGGTGGCGGCCCCGCCGCAAGTGCATTCGCGGGGTTTCTCCGAGGACCCCAAGGCGCTGGAGCCCGTGGTGCGCAGAGTCGAAGCGGAGTTGGAATCGCTTGCGGCCGACAACGTCACCGACCCGGCTCGGATTGCGCAGGCGGTCCGTCGCACGGTCGGCAAATGGGTGGGGGAGACCTACCGTCGCCAGCCGATGATCGTGCCGACGGTTATCGAGATCTGAGCCCTGCGGCGTTCGGCGCCAGTGTTACCTCAGCCGCGTTGGCCGAAGGCGGGGGCCGGTAAGGCGGACCGCCTGCCGGTCAGCCCCCGCGCGGTGCGCAGCGCGACCGCCATGATCGTGTTGGTCGGATTAGAGCCGCCGGAGGTCGCGAACACGCTGCCGTCCGAGCAGAACACGTTGTCCATCTGATGCATTCGGCCATTCCCATCGACGACGCTGGTCGCCGGGTTGACGCCCATCTGCATCCCGCCCATGGTGTGCAGGCCGGTCGGTGGCGCGGTGCCCCCGATGGAATTGGCGGTGCTCTGCGGTACCGCGGCGTACAGCTGCGCTCCGGATGCCCCGCACATCGTGGAAAGCAAAGGGATGAAAAAGTCTTGCGAGGCCTTCTCGAACCTTCCGATCTTGTAGGTGACCCGGGGTGCCGGCTGCCCATTGAGGTCCTTGATCGTCGGGTCAAGAGTGACGTTGTTGGTCAGGTATGGCATGTCGGTGGCAAAGCAATCGACGCCGGCGAGTCGGTCGCGCAGCAGCGAGGCTTGCATCAGATCCTTGAACGCGCGGCCGAAAAACTGCACGCCCGGGATCAATCCGAGGATCTCTTGGTAGAACTTGCCTTCCGCGATCGGGTTCTGGCTACCCCCGAGCTCGCACAGGCCGGCACGGATGTAGGGCAGACCGGCCAGCCGCGCGAAGACTCGAGCTCCGGGGAAGTCGGGATCGTTGAAGTCGAACACCACCTGCGTACACGAGCGACCGCGGTAGGCGTGCACTCGCTGGTTGAGGAAGATCGCGAAGCCGTCGTAGAAGTTCTGAAACATGATCCGTTTGCCGATGCGGGCATACGGGTCGGGAAGGTTGGACAGCAGCGCCAAGCGCGGCGACAACACCGCGGAGCAGGCCAGCACAACGATGTCGGCGCTCTCGCCGCCGGCGTTGCCCGCGGCGTCGATGAAAGAGACGCCGGTCGCACGACGGCCGGTGTAGTTGACCTGGGTGACGGTCGTCTGCGGTCGCAATTGCGTCCGCCCGGTGCGCAGCGCGCGCCGCAGCATGATGAGGTTGCCCGGCTTGGCTGAGATCGGACACCCGTAGCCCGAGCAGAAGCCGCAGTTGTTGCACGCCGGGGATCCGTTGTACTCGACCGAATTGGCCGCCATCGGGAAGTAGAAGGGATGCAGCCCAAGGCGTTTGGCCCCCGCCGCAAGCAGCATCGACGAGCGCATCTGCGCCCCTGGCGGCATCGGGTAGGGCCTCTGCTGCGGCTGGTGCCTCTGCACGAATCCCGGTATCGACGCGACATCCCCTTGCACTCCGATCAGCGTCTCTATCTCGTCGTAGTACGGAGCGAGCTCGCTGTACTCGAACGGCCAATCCGCCATGTCCGCGCCAGGCACGGGGCCGAGCAGCGACAGCCCCTTGAAGTCGATGTCCCACATCCGGGTGACCTTGACGTCCGAGTGTGGGAACGCGCCGCCGACCTGGTTGGGCAGGTCATTGACGTCGCCGACGTAGGTGCTGGCCGCGTTCTGGCTCGCGGTTTGGCGAAACGTGCGCGGGTAGGCCAAGGGATCTGGCTGCTCGAAGTAGCGGTACTGCGACTTGAGCTCGTCGTTGGAGAACAACGTCGGGAACGGCCCTTGCCCTTCGATGTTGGAGTAGTAGTTCGGTCCCATCTCGAAGATCACGACATCCCAGCCGGCTTCGGCGAGTTCCATCGCCATGACCGACCCGCCCGGTCCGGAGCCGACGATGATCGCTTTACCGGCCAATATTAACGCCGGCCTTTCCCCCCATTTTCGCGATCGCCAGCGCCCACCCGCCTTGCACCAACATGCCGATGATCCCGCTTTGGGCCGCCGTGTCCCCTTGGGCCGCTTCGACTTCGGCGTCGGTGTAGCCGCGCGGCTCGATGTCCCCGGGCCAGGCGATGCCTTGCCATCCCACGAGGTTTGCGTTGCCGCCGTACTCCGGGACGGAGTACATCCCCTCGATGGCGTGACCGAACAGCACTTGGGTAAACGACACCGCCTGACCGGTCGCCAGGATGTTGTTCTGTTTCGACTTCGACTCCGTGGTGAAATCGCCACCGGCCAGTTGGTCAAGCAGCGCAATGCCGGCGGTGTACTGGCTGCGTAGGTTGGCGATTCGCTGTTGCCAGGCGTAGTTCTGGGCGCGGTCGAGCGGGACGAAGTTGGCCATAAAGTCCACCGAGCCGCCAGCGCGATTACTCCACGGCCCGCCGGCGTGCACCTTGGCTGGCGAAAAGGAAAATGCCCCGAGCATGACGTCGATGTACCGCACCACGTTCGCTTCGTGCGCCCCCGGGGTGGTCACGCCCGGGTCATCTCCCGGGCCGGGGATCAGGCGACGGGTGGCGGCGTCGAGCACCGCGGCTTGATGCGGGGAGAGGTACAGGTAAGACGTGTCGGCGGCGTCCGCGGCGGTAGCGGTATCGCCGGGATCGGCGGAAGCGGTAGGGACGGCGCTGCTTACGGCGACCAGGGGCAGCAGAGTGAGCCCACCGAGCATCCTGCGCCGGGACACCGGCGCCGACAGACCGTAACCGGGGACGGCCCCGTCGCTGGCCACGGGCAGAGTATGACGCCGATTTGATGTTGATTAGAGGAACGTTCGCGTCCGGCGTGTCGGACTCAACTTCCGGATTCGTGGTAGCGGGCGAGTGCGCCGCATCGCAACGTCGCCGGCGGCGCCTCTACCGCCTCAACGATGTGATCGAAAAGCAAACCGACTAAAGGCATTACCCGAGTGTGGGACAGAACGAGGTTTTGGCGCAGTCGGGCCAGGGCGGTGAAATCGCCGTCGGCCAGCTCGTCGAGTAGCGCGATGCCGTCGCTGTACTGGTCGCGGAGGTCGGCGGCACGCACCCGTAGTGCGAAGGGCTGGGCGTCGAAGTTTGAGAGCAGCCGGTCCACATGAGCGACGACGAGCTCAGGCGTGCCCCATTCCGCGCTGGAAATCAGTTGGCCGGTGGCGGCATAGAGCACCGCGGCCTGGTGCGGTGATAGAAATCGGTAGCCAGCGAATACCTGGCGCCGAGGCGACGGCGCCACTGGGCCGGATAAGCGGGCAGCCTCGTTGCTGGCCACGCATTCAGTATGACGCCGTTGTGGGGCCGAGCAGGGGATGCGAAGCGGCGGCGTGTCGGAACTGCGTCGATCCGGGTGCGCGGAGGCTCGAAGAGGGTCAAGCCTTTTCGGCGTAGGCCGACCATTCGATCGGCGACACGGTGAGATGGCGACCGGTTGGCTCGACGTATCGGCGCATGATCAGGTCGGGTCCGGCTTGTTCGGCCAGCTGCCATCCGTGGCCGGCCAGAAACGCCGCAACCTCTTGCGGCGGTATCCCGAACTGCCACAGCTGCCGGCGCTGCCGGAACCTGCGGTACAGCGGGTCGGCACCGTAGAGGTTGATGCCGTCGATGAAATCCCTTCGGACATAGGTGAACACCAGTCGGCTGCCCGATATCGCGTGGCGCAGTTCGTTCAACGTGGCATGGACCGCTTCGGCGCTCAAGTACTGGGTCACGGCTTCCCAGACGAAAAAGGTGCGGCTGTTCGGGTTGTAACCGTGTCGAGTCAGCACGTCGAGAACGTCGTCGTGTTCAAAGTCCAAGGGCACCAACCGAACCGATACCGGCTGCGCGCCCAGCGCCCGTTGCACAGCCGCTGTCTTGCGGGCGATGTTGACGGGCTGGTCGACCTCGAAAATCGGGATCCGGGTGTTTGTGGCCAACCGGTAAGCCAGCGTGTCGAATCCGGCTCCCAGTACGACCACTGCGTCGATGTCGTCGAGTGATTCGTTGACCTGTCGGCGATGTAGTGCTTACGGCAGTTCATGCTGGCCCACAGGCCTGGGCCCTCGCGCTCCATCGCGGCCATCGCCAGCCGCCTCATCGGGTTCGGCGGCGTTGCGGTGACCAGCCACCGGGTCGGCGCAGGCAATAACCGCGCCGCCAGATCATCGTCGACCAACCGCCGGCCGGGCGGTTCACTTTGTTCCAAGGCGACCAACACCATGGGGCCGAAAGCGGTTTGTGCCGCTGGATTTCTCGCCACGCGCTACTTGTTCAGGAAGCCCGCATCGACGGGCAGGGTGACACCGGTGATGTAGCGAGCCTGGTCGGACACCAGCCACGCGACCGCGTTGGCGATGTCCTCGGGTTGGAGCACCTCCACCGGTAACGCGTTGCCCATGCTGCCCGGCGAATCTGACTCGGCCGCCATCTTGGCCAGCCATCCCCGGGTGAAGTCGTTGTCGATCATCGGCGTCTCGACGCCGGTCGGGTGAATCGAGTTGACCCGGATGTTTTGTTTGGCAAGCAGATTCGCGTACACGCGCATCAGACCGACCACGCCGTGCTTGGCGGCCGCATAGCCCACCGATCCCGCGTCGGGGCTGCCCACGCCCGCCAGTCCGGCGGCGGAACTGATCAGCACGATCGACCCGCCGGCCCCCTGCTTGATCAAGGCCGGTATCGCGGCCTTGATGGTGTTGTAGACCCCGGTCAGATTGACATCGATCACGTCGCGCCAGCCGTCGTCACCGGACTGCATCGGGGCGATAGCGGCGTTGGCGACCACGATGTCGAGTCGGCCGAGTTCGTCGACACCCGCCTGAACCGCGTCCGACAGCGACGCTCGGTCGCGAACGTCGGCCTCCTTGGCGACGATCCGTGCTCCGGTGTCTTCGACGAGTTTGACGGTGGCGGCAAGATCGTCGGCGGTCGCCAACGGGTAGGGCACGCTGGCAATCGGCGCGCAGATGTCGACCCCGATGATGTCGGCGCCCTCGGACGCCAGTCGCACCGCATGGGCGCGGCCCTGCCCACGCGCGGCGCCGGTGATCAGCGCGACTTTGCCTGCGAGTGGGCCTTCGGTCACGGGCGAATTTGCCCCTTGTCCGGGTCGCCGGCGGGAACCGGCTGCAGCATCTTGATGTCGGGTGCGCCGACCAGGTGCTCGCCGGCCGCGGTGAACATCTTGGCTACCGCGGGAGCGCTGCTATGGGTCTTCAGCGCATCTTCGTCGGCCCATTGCTCGACGAAGACGAAGGTCTCGCCCGATTGGTTTACCGAATACAGCTGGCAGCCGGGTTCCGCGTGCACCTCCTCCGCCGCGGTCGTGAGGATGTCACGAACGGTGTCGACCGATTCGGGTTTGACGGTCAGCGTAGCGACGACGACGACGGGCATTCAGGCCTCCTGAAGATGAGTGACGGGTGTCACCCTACTCAGCTGTTTTCGCCGCTGAATCGCCGGTTGGATGGTTACGGCCAGGTAACCAGTGTGGCGGATGGTGCAGATGGTGTTATAGCGATTAGGCTTGCCGTATGGCTAGCAAGACTGTCGCGCGCTCCGGAGCCCGAACGAGCAGGTCAAAGAGCTCTTCGCGGTCGGCGCAGCCCCGGCGTAGGCCTGGGCGAAGGCCCGCTAAGGCTCCGCGCCGGCCCGCCAGGCGCCGCAACCACTCGCTGGTGTCCAACGCCGGGCTGGCGTGTGGTCGCGCCGTGCGTGGAACGTGGCTGATGCTGGCCAAGGGAACCGGCAGCACGGCGCGGTCGGTGGGCCGGGCCCGCGAGATCGATCCGGGACACCGTCGCGACGGGATTGCGCTGGCGTTGCTGGGTTTGGCGGTCGTGATCGCTGCCAGTTCCTGGTTCGACGCCGCCCGCCCCGTTGGCGCTTGGATCGACTCGGTGGTGCGCATCTTCATCGGCTCGGCGGTGGTGGTGCTGCCCGTGGTCACCGCTGCGGTCGCCGTGCTGTTGATGCGTACCGAGCCGAATCCGGAGGCCCGCCCCCGGCTGGTGCTCGGCGCGGCAATGATGGCGCTGCCGGTGCTGGGCTTGTGGCATCTGTGGGCCGGCTCGCCGGACACTCCGGCCGGACGTGCGCACGCCGCTGGATTCATCGGCTTCGCCATCGGGGGACCGCTCTCGGAAGGATTGACCAAGTGGATCTGCGCGCCGCTGCTGTTCATCGGCGCGCTGTTCGGTCTACTTTTGTTGACTGGCACCACGATTCGCGAACTGCCGGACACGCTGCGTTCCATGTTCGGCACCCGGATGTTCGACTACCGCGACGGCGATGAGTACTACGACGAGTCGAGCACGGAAAATGATGTCGCCGAAGACTTTTCCGACGGATACTACGACGAATCCTCGATGTACGGCGACGACGAAGCCCAGGCGTGGCCGTCGAACGCCGGCCCGGTCACCCCGGACGACAACCCGACGGTGCCGGAGCCCACGGTGTCGCGCAGCCGCAAGCGCGACGCCAAAAACGTTGCCAAGCAAGACGCACTGGTCGTCGACCGGGTTGTCGAGGGCCCGTACACGCTGCCGCCGCTGAGCCTGCTGGTGGCCGGCGATCCGCCGAAAAAGCGCAGCGCCGCCAACGATCAGATGGCCGAGTCGATCAGCTCGGTCCTGCAACAGTTCAAGGTCGACGCCGCGGTCACCGGCTGCACACGCGGGCCGACGGTCACCCGCTACGAGGTCGAGCTGGGCCCCGGCGTGAAGGTGGAGAAGATCACCGCCCTGCAGAAGAACATTGCCTACGCGGTGGCCACCGAGAGCGTCCGGATGCTCGCCCCGATCCCAGGCAAGTCCGCCGTCGGCATCGAGGTGCCCAACACCGACCGCGAAATGGTGCGCCTGGCAGACGTTCTCACCGCGCCGACGACTCGCCGCGACCACCACCCGCTGGTGATCGGGTTGGGCAAGGACATCGAAGGCGACTTCATCTCGGCCAACCTGGCCAAGATGCCGCACCTGCTGGTCGCCGGTTCGACCGGCTCCGGTAAGTCCAGCTTCGTCAACTCGATGCTGGTCTCGTTGCTCACCCGGTCCACACCGGAAGAGGTCAGGATGATCCTGATCGACCCGAAGATGGTGGAACTGACGCCCTACGAAGGCATTCCGCACCTGATCACGCCGATCATCACCCAGCCGAAGAAAGCGGCAGCAGCGCTGGCGTGGCTGGTCGAGGAGATGGAGCAGCGCTACCAGGACATGCAGGCGTCCCGGGTGCGCCATATCGACGACTTCAACGCGAAGGTGCGCAGCGGAGAGATCACCGCGCCGCTGGGCAGCCAGCGGGAGTACCGGCCCTACCCGTACGTCGTGGCGATCGTCGACGAGCTCGCCGACTTGATGATGACGGCGCCGCGCGACGTCGAGGACGCCATCGTGCGGATCACTCAGAAGGCCCGTGCCGCAGGCATTCACCTGGTGCTGGCCACCCAGCGTCCCTCGGTCGACGTAGTGACCGGCTTGATCAAGACCAACGTGCCGTCGCGGCTGGCGTTCGCCACATCGTCGCTCATCGACAGCCGGGTGATCCTGGATCAGGCCGGCGCCGAAAAGTTGATCGGCATGGGCGACGGCCTGTTCCTGCCGATGGGTGCGAGTAAGCCGCTGCGGCTGCAGGGTGCCTACATCACCGACGAGGAGATCCAAGCCGTCGTCACCGCGTGCAAGGACCAAGCCGAACCCGAATACACCGAGGGTGTCACCACGGCCAAGGTCAGCGGCGAGCGCAAGGATGTCGACCCCGACATCGGCGACGACATGGATGTCTTGCTGCAGGCCGTCGAGTTGGTGGTATCCAGCCAGTTCGGCTCGACCTCGATGCTGCAACGCAAGCTTCGGGTCGGTTTCGCCAAAGCCGGCCGGCTGATGGACCTGATGGAGACTCGCGACATCGTCGGCCCGAGCGAAGGTTCCAAAGCGCGTGACGTGTTGGTCAAGCCCGAGGACCTGGCCGGAACGCTGGCGCTGATCCGCGGCGGCTCAAGCGCCGACGGCTCGGATTCTGACAGCGAAATCGACTGACCCGCAGACTAATCGAGCTTGGACGCCTGGTAGTAGTAGATGCTCCAGCCGTCGTCGTTGTGCTTGACCACCACGCCGAGGAACACGCTGATGACATGCCCGTCTGGAAACGTGAAGTCGGCGTGGACATATCCGAGCACCTGATCGGCGCCCAGTCGGCGGGCCTGCAGGATCTGGTATTCGACTGTCAGGCCTACCGGTTGGCTCGCGTAGTAGTCGATAACGCCTTGGCGGCCAACGCTGTAGGGGCGTAGACCCTGGAAGATGGCGTCCTCGGTGAAGACCTCCGAGACCCGCTCGGGCTGGTGTGCGTCGATGCCGGCCTTCCAGCGGTCCAGGGCGTCGCGCAGCGCATCAGTGTCCGGCACTTTGACCTCCATCCACGTGCAGGATCTCGCCGGTGACAAAGGGCGAGTTCTCCAGATACAGCACGCCCTTGACGACATCGTCGATGTCGCCCACGCGCCCCAACGGATGCCTCTTGGCCAACGCATCGTATGTCGCCGGATCGTGCATGGGAGTGCGAATGTCGCCGAGAGCGACGGCGTTGCACCGGATACCGTGCTTCGCGTACTCGATGGCCAGTTCTTTGGTCACGGCGTTCAACCCGCCTTTGGTCAGTGACGCCAACGCAGACGGGAGCGCAGAGTCCGCGTGGTCGACCAGGCTGGTGGAGATGTTGACCAGGTGGCCGCCTGCCCCGCCGCTCAGCATCGCGGACACCGCGGCACGCGAAACCTCGAAAAACCCGCGCAGATTGACTCCGGTGATCGCGTCATAGTCCGCGTCGGTGTACTCGGTGAACGGCTTGGAGATGAAGATGCCGGCGTTGTTGACCACCGTTCGGATTCCGCCGAACCGCTCGAGCGCGGCGTCGACGATGTGTTGGCCGACGCCGGGCTGCCCGATGTCTCCGGCGACGGTGAGCACCATCGGATCGTCGCTTGGGGTCACATTGCGCGAGTTCGCGACGACGGCGTAGCCGAGCCCGCGGTAGCCGGCGACCAGGCCGGCGCCGATTCCCTGCGAAGCGCCGGTGATGACGACAACGGGTCGAGAGTCCACCTGGCCCATCCTTCTGCACGGTGACTACGCATGCCATGGGCGGAAGGGAATCCGCTTCGCTACAGCACCAGCAGCATCCGCGAGTTGCCCAGAGTGTTCGGCTTGACGTAGCTGAGATCCAGGAACTCGGCGACACCGATGTCGTAGGAGCGGCACATTTCCTCGAAAACCTCGGCGGTCACCGGGGTGCCCTCGATCTCGGTGAACCCGTGCCGGCCGAAGAACTCGGTCTCGAAGGTCAACACGAACAGCCGCTGCAGCTGCAAGTCGCGGGCGATCCGGAGAAGCTGGTCGACGATGGCATGCCCGATGCCGCGTCCCGTCATCGACGGGTCGACAGCCACGGTGCGCACCTCCCCGAGATCGGCCCACAACACATGCAATGCGCCGCAACCGACCACGACGCCGTCGTGCTCGGCCACCCAGAACTCCTGGACCGCTTCATACAGCGTCACCAGATTCTTTTCCAACAGGATCTTGCCGGCGTAGGTGTCGACGAGGTCCTTGATCACCGGGACGTCGGAGGTTCGCGCGCGCCGGATCGCAGGCCCGTTGGCCGCCGGATCGCTCGCTGCGTTCACGAATTGCAGAGTATCGGTTCGGGCCCGCCCGGCGACGATGCAGTGGGGGCACATCCCGGCCGCGCGGCGGCGAGGCGGACGCGTGGCGCGACGTGGAGCAGGTAATCAGGCCCAGCGCTGCGGTAACCGATATTCTGGTTGCCGTGTCGGGACAGCCTCAAACAGGTCCAGTAGTCCCGCGCGTTCGGGTCACCAACCTCGCTAACGTGCTCACGCTGTTGCGGCTGGTGCTCGTTCCGGTCTTCCTGCTGGCATTGTTCGCCGGTAACGGGCACGAAACCGCCAGCCGGATAATCGCTTTCGTCGTTTTCACGGTCGCGGTCATCACCGATCGTTTCGACGGCGCGCTGGCCCGTAACTACGGCATGGTGACCGAATTCGGCACGATGGCCGACCCGATCGCCGACAAGACCCTGATCGGCGCCGCGCTGATCGGGCTGTCGATGCTCGGTGACCTGCACTGGTGGGTGACGGCCGTCATCCTGGCCCGCGAGGTCGGGATCACGGTGTTGCGGTTTGTGATGCTGCGCCACGGCGTCATCCCCGCCAGTC
This sequence comes from Mycobacterium sp., assembly GCF_049281135.1. Lineage (GTDB taxonomy): Bacteria > Actinomycetota > Actinomycetes > Mycobacteriales > Mycobacteriaceae > Mycobacterium. The sequence continues at coordinate 13,811 of NZ_JBAPRN010000721.1, forward strand.
GTGGCGGCAAGCTCAAGACCCTCGTGCAAGCCGTCGCGATCGGAATGTTCGTGCTGCCGGTGTCGGGTTCCTGGCTGGTCGCCGCGTGGGTGGTGATGGCAGCCGCGATCGTGCTGACCGTGCTGACCGGGTTGGACTACGTCGCCTCCGCCGCAAGGGATGCTCGTGGACGACCCGCTGCTCAGTGACGATGCGCGTGGGCTGGTCGCCGATCTGACCGTCCGCAAGCAGAGCCTCGCGACTGCCGAGTCGCTGACCGCCGGGCTGCTGGCCGCGACGCTCGCCGGCGTGCCCGGTGCCAGTGAGGTCCTGCGTGGCGGCCTGATCACCTATACCGAGCACACCAAAGTCGTGCTGGCCGGCGTCGCGCCGCAGATTCTCGACGAGGTCGGCCCGGTCGCGGGCCCGACCGCCCGGGCGCTGGCTGTCGGCGCGCGCCAACGCTGCGATGCCACCTGGGGTGTCGGGTTGACCGGCGTCGCCGGACCCGACCCGCACGGCGGCCATGCAGTGGGCACGGTGTTCATGGGTCTGGCCGGCCCGGTCGACACCGAGGTGATCGAGCTGAAGCTCACTGGAACGCGCTGGGACATCCGAATCTCGGCGGTGCGCGAGTCGATCAGCAGGCTGCGGGCGCTGGTCGCGGCCGAGTAAGCAGGCCCGGGAACCATTGACCGCGCGGCGTGCGTTGACCTGATGAAGAATCAAGCTGACCGGAGTTAAGGAGAGCGCGATGGCGTCATTGCTACGCGAAGTCCTCGGCGACGTACTGCGTCGTGCCCGCACCAAGCAAGGCCGGACGTTGCGTCAGGTATCCGACTCCGCGCGGGTCAGCCTGGGATACCTGTCCGAGGTCGAGCGCGGCCGCAAAGAGGCTTCCAGCGAGCTGCTCAGCGCGATCTGCGACGCGTTGGACGTGCCGTTGTCTCAGCTGCTCGTCGACGCCAGCGAACAGCTGGCCCGCCGGGAGCAGGCCATGGCCAGCGCCCGCAGTGCGGCCAACATCGACGCCAGCACCAAGGTCGTCATTCCGCCCGTCGTCTCGATGGCCGTCGCCTAGCCCGGCTAGTGAGGGTGTGGCAATCGTGGCGGAGACGATAAGTTGAGGCTCAGGGCAGACACCTACACACAAAGGCGGAGCTAAACCCATGGCCAACCCGTTCGTCAAGGCGTGGAAGTACGTCATGGCGCTGTTCAACTCGAAGATCGACGAACACGCCGACCCGAAAGTGCAGATTCAGCAGGCCATCGAGGAGGCGCAGCGTCAGCACCAGGCGCTGACCCAGCAAGCCGCGTCGGTGATCGGCAACCAGCGCCAACTCGAGATGCGGCTCAACCGTCAACTCGCCGACATCGAAAAGCTTCAGGTCAACGTCCGGCAAGCAGTGACACTCGCCGACCAGGCCACGGCTGCGGGAGACGCCGCGAAAGCCACCGAATACAACAACGCCGCTGAGGCCTTCGCGGCGCAGTTGGTGACGTCTGAGCAGAGTGTGGAAGACCTCAAGGCGTTGCACGACCAGGCGCTGGGCGCTGCCGCACAGGCCAAAAAAGCCGTCGAGCAGAACGCGATGGTGCTTCAGCAGAAGATCGCCGAGCGCACCAAGCTGCTCAGCCAGCTGGAGCAGGCCAAGATGCAGGAGCAGGTCAGCAAGTCGCTACGGTCGATGAGCGAGATCGCCGCGCCGGGTACCACCCCGAACCTCGACGAGGTGCGCGACAAGATCGAGCGCCGCTACGCCAACGCGCTCGGCCAGGCCGAGCTGGCCCAAAGCTCGGTGCAGGGCCGGATGATCGAGGTCGAGCAAGCCGGCGTGGAGATGGCCGGCCACTCGCGGTTGGAGCAGATCCGGGCGTCGATGCGCGGCGAGGCGTTGCCGGCTGGAGGGTCGGCGGGCGGCGCGGCGAGCGATTCCACGGCTGCGCCGGGCACGCCGGCATCGGCGCCTACGGCTGCGCCCACCGAGAAGCCCCTCGGTCAGTAAGGGACGAGCACTTCGATGGCGGTGCAGCCGGGTCGCAATTCCGCGTGGCGGACATTGCTGATGCGCGGCCTCGACACGGCCAGCGACGTTTCCGAGCTGTTAGTCCAGAAGATCAGCGCAGTGATCGATCCGCGGGAACGGCAGCTGCGTCGTAGGCGCCGCGCGCTGCGCTGGGGTCTGATCTTCAGCGCGGGGTGCGTGTTCTGGAGCGTGGTGACGGCGATCCTGGCGGCATGGGGTTGGTTCGCGCTGCTGCTGGAGATCACCGGCGGCGTCGCCGTCGTGCAAGCCATGATCGCCACGCTGCTGCTGATCCGGTACCGCTGGATGAAAGCCGATCCGCTGCCCGCGCAACGGCCCACCAACATTCGGCGCCTGCCGCCGCCGAGTTCGGCGGCCCGACCGGCGATGTATGCGCTCGGTGCTTCCGAACGGGGTTTCTTCTCGTTGCTGGGGGTTATGGAGCGCGGCAACATGTTGCCCGACACCGAGATCAGTGAGCTGACCGCGGCGGCCAAAAAGAGCTCGGCCGCCATGGCGGCGACCGCCGCCGAGGTGGTGTCGATGGAGCGTGCGGCCAACGGCACGCCACAGTCCCGCTCGTATCTGGCGCCCACCATCAACGCGTTTATCGCGCAATTGAGCGCCGGGGTGCGTCAGTACAACGAAATGGTCACCGCCGCAGCGCAATTGGTGTCATCGGCGAACGGTGATCGCGGCGCCGCGTTGGTCGAATCACGACAGCGCTACCGTGACGAGCTTGCCGGTGCCACCGATCGTCTGGTCGGCTGGTCGCAGGCGTTCGACGAACTCGGCGGGCTTCCGCGCCGGGCGTAGAGCTCAGATGTCTTGGCCGTGGCTGGTCGATTCGTCCCTGGGGCCGTACCGCTCGATATACGACTGACGCATTTGCTCTTCGCGCTTACTGCGGCGTGCGTCGACCAGATTCGGGTCGAGGCCGTGCACCTGCAGCATGTGCCGGCGCCACACCTTGTTCAGTGCGTGCGAGAAGTACACGAACGGAATGAGAATGGGCAGCGTCATGCTCAGGTGGACGTCCCACGTCGTCGGGATCAGCCAGAACGGCGCGAGCACCAGCACCGCCGGAACGGCGACCCGGCGCATCATCCGGCCGGTCGCACCCCTGCCGGCCAGATCGTTGCGCACCCAGTCCCGCATCGAGTCGGGCAGCTGCCCCCCGCAGCAGTATCGAATGAACTGAAACGCGTCGGGCCGTACCCCGCTTTCGGACATCGGAGTTAGAACGACGTCCGCAGCGCCGGCACCACGAGGCCGGCGAGGCCGCGCAGGGTCGCCTTGAACATGTCGAAGAAATCGAAGTAGTCGCGCCACAACGTGATCTGTCCGTCATGGACTTCGAATACGCCGCAGACCCAGAACTGCAGCCGCAGCGGCCCGAAGATCAGCGCGTCGGTGCGTTCGGTGAGTACGGCGGCGCCGTCGGCGGCGATCCGGTGGATCTTCACCTCGAAACCGCTGGCTCCGCCGAGCGGGCTGAACAGTTTCATCGCCCTGCGACGGCCATGGATCGTGGGCAAACCGACGTTCTGGTACACGAGATTTTCTGCCAACGCGGCGCCGGCGGTATCGAGGTCGGCGTCCTGCAGCGCATGCAGGAAGACCTCGACGGTGCGGGTGTTCTCGAGAGTCTGCTCGGTCATGATCACAGCCTAGCGAGCAGCTGTGGCAGGGTGATGCGATGCGCGTCGCCGTGGTGGCCGGGCCGGACCCCGGGCACTCATTTCCGGCTATCGCGTTGTGTCAGCGGTTCGTGGCCGCCGGCGACACCCCCACGCTGCTGACGGGTGCCGAGTGGCTGGAAACCGCTCGCGCCGCCGGTGTCGATGCCGTCGAACTGGCGGGGCTCGACCCCACCGCGGACGACGACGACCGCGACGCCGGTGCCAAAATCCACCAGCGTGCGGCTCGGATGGCGGTGCTGAACGTGCCGCAGCTCCAAGCGATGGAGCCGGACCTGGTGGTGTCCGATGTCATCACCGCCTGCGGCGGGATGTCGGCTGAGCTGCTGGGAATCCCGTGGATCGAACTCAACCCGCATCCGTTGTACCTGCCGTCCAAAGGCCTGCCGCCGATCGGCAGCGGGCTGGCGCCGGGCACCGGGATCCGCGGCCGGTTGCGGGATGCCACGATGCGCGCGCTGACCGCCCGATCCGTGCGGGCCGGCGCCCGCCAGCGTGCCGAGGTGCGCGTCGAGATCGGTTTGCCGGCAACCGATCCCGGCCCGCTGCGCCGGCTGATCGCGACGCTGCCTGCCTTGGAGGTCCCGCGGCCGGACTGGCCGTCCGAAGCCGTTCTGGTGGGTCCGCTGCACTTCGAGCCGACCGAGCAGGTGCTGTCCATTCCGCCGGGTTCGGGGCCGGTGGTGGTGGTCGCTCCGTCGACGGCGATGACCGGGACGAAAGGGTTGGATCAGGCCGCCCTGGACTGCCTGGTGCCCGGATCTGGTCTGCCCGCCGGTGCGCGGGTGGTGGTGTCGAGACTGAACGGTCCCGATCTGACGCTGCCGCCGTGGGCGGTAGCCGGGCTGGGCCGCCAAGACGACCTTCTCGCGCATGCCGACCTGGTGATCTGCGGCGGCGGACACGGCATGGTGGCCAAGACGTTGCTGGCCGGCGTGCCGTTGGTGGTGGTGCCCGGCGGAGGCGACCAATGGGAGATCGCCAACCGGGTGGTGCGCCAAGGCAGTGGCAGGCTGGTGCGGCCATTGACCGACGAGACACTGGTCAGCGCCGCCGCCGAAGTGTTGGCGACGCCGAGCTACCGCGACGCCGCGCAGCGCGCCGCGTCCGGCGCGGCCGACGTCACCGACCCGGTGCAGGTGTGCCGTCATGCGCTCGCGCCTGCCGGGTAGGTAGCTTGGCTGGGTGCGGCTCACGGAATTTCACGATCGGGTCACCCTGCGGTTCGGCGCGACATACGGCGGCTCGGTGCTGGCAGACCACGTGCTGACCACCTTCGGCGGGCGCACCGCCGCACAGGCGATCGAGGACGGAATCGACCCTCGCGACGTGTGGCGCGCGCTGTGTGTCGACTTCGACGTCCCCCGCGAACAGTGGTGATCGGACCCTAGACACGCCGGCGGCGCGCCTCCTTGCTTTCGAACACCTGTTCGCTACTGTGGTGATCGTTCGACGGGCCCGACTTGTCGGAGGGCTGCTTTAACGTCACGGCCAACTGACCAAGACCGGTCAAATCGAACGACGACTACACCGAGAGGTAGCACCATGGCACAAGCCCCAGACCGCGAAAAGGCGCTCGAATTGGCACTGGCCCAAATCGAGAAGAGTCACGGCAAAGGTTCGGTGATGCGCCTCGGTGACGAAGTGCGCGTACCGATCTCGGTCATCCCGACCGGGTCGATCGCGCTGGACGCCGCCCTGGGCATCGGCGGCCTGCCCCGTGGTCGGATCGTGGAGATCTACGGCCCAGAGTCCTCGGGCAAGACCACCGTCGCACTGCACGCGGTGGCCAACGCCCAAGCCGCAGGCGGCATCGCGGCGTTCATCGACGCCGAGCACGCGCTGGATCCCGACTATGCCAGCAAGCTGGGCGTGGACACCGATTCGCTGCTGGTCAGCCAACCGGACACCGGCGAGCAGGCACTCGAGATCGCGGACATGCTGATCCGTTCGGGCGCGCTGGACATCCTGGTCATCGACTCGGTGGCCGCACTGGTGCCGCGCGCGGAGATCGAAGGCGAGATGGGCGACAGCCACGTCGGACTGCAAGCCCGGCTGATGAGTCAGGCGCTGCGGAAAATAACCGGCGCACTGAGCAATTCGGGCACTACGGCGATCTTCATCAACCAGCTTCGCGAGAAGATCGGGGTGATGTTCGGCTCGCCCGAAACAACAACGGGTGGAAAGGCTTTGAAGTTCTACTCGTCGGTACGTCTGGATGTGCGACGGATCGAGACGCTCAAGGACGGTACCGATGCGGTCGGTAACCGCACCCGGGTCAAGGTCGTCAAGAACAAGGTGTCGCCGCCGTTCAAGCAGGCCGAGTTCGACATCCTCTACGGCAAGGGCATCAGCAAGGAAGGCTCGCTGATCGACATGGGTGTGGACCAAGGCTTCGTTCGTAAGTCCGGGTCGTGGTTCACCTATGAGGGCGAACAGCTGGGGCAGGGCAAGGAGAACGCCCGCAACTTCCTGCTGGAGAACGCCGACGTGGCCAACGAGATCGAGAAGAAGATCAAGGAGAAGCTCGGCATCGGTGCGGTAGTGACTGACGACGTGACCAATGACAGCGTCCTGCCCGCTCCCGTCGACTTCTGAGCCATCTCGCGAAGAGCAGGCGCGGGCGCTGTGCCTGCGCCTGCTCACCGCGACGGCGCGGACCCGTGCTGAGCTGGCCGGTCAGCTGGCCAAGCGCGGATACCCAGACGATGTCAGCACCAGGGTGCTGGATCGCCTGGCTGACGTCGGATTGATCGACGACGCCGACTTCGCCGAACAGTGGGTGCACTCGCGGCTGGCGAACGCAGGAAAAGGCAAGCGCGCGTTGGCTGCTGAGCTGCGTACCAAGGGCGTCGACAAGGACGTGATCACCTCGGTGCTCGGCGGCATCAATCCCGCGGCCGAGCGTGGTCGCGCCGAAGAATTGGTGCGCAAGAAGCTTCGGCAGGAAAACCTCAGTGACGAAGCTGCCGATGCCCGGGTGACCCGCCGGCTGGTGGGGATGCTCGCGCGTCGCGGTTTCGCGCAGTCGATGGCCTACGACGTCGTCAGCGTCGAGTTGGCCGGCGAGCGGGAGCGCAGGCGCGTCTAGCTCAGACGAAGGCGGCCGCGTTCTGTTGTGCCCCATGGCCGCATCAACTTTGGCGGTTATGTCGGCAGAGCTCGGCGCTCGGGCCGTCGAACCTATGGGCACCAGGGGGGAATGGGGCAGAAATTGAGGCCGGGCGGCGGCTCTGGAGGGGGTGCGGGTGGGTTATCTCCGTCGAAGACATTTTGAGCTGCATTGCCCTGCCCAAACATGACGAACCAGTAGGTGTGGCAGATCCCCATGTCCCACACCACCGGGTTGGTGCGGTGATTTCCGGTCTGCGGCAACGGTTGGCCGGGGCACCAGTGACAAGGGCCGTATGGGTCACGTGGGTTGGCCGGCGTATTGGCCGGGCAGCCGGGCTGACCAAGCGGGAAGGGACCGCCGGGGAGACCTTGGGCAGTACCTGTGCCCACGATCACCGCAACAGAGCCCCACAACAGCACAGTCGTCGCGAGGCCGGCGATCAGTCGCTTCACGACCTGCGATTATTCCCCGAGCAGGCCGGGGTGTCCATTGGGCGATTGTTGGGTAGCCGACGACCACGCGAGCACCGGTGGTCACAGCTCGCCGTACCATGGCCCAGTGACTTCGACGGTGACATCGGATGCGGCGCCCAGAGCGACGCCGCCGTCGTCGCACCGCACTTACCAGGTCCGCACCTACGGATGTCAGATGAACGTCCACGATTCGGAGCGGCTGGCGGGCCTGCTCGAGGCGGCGGGCTACCGGCGGGCGGCTGACGGCGACGACGCTGACGTGGTGGTCTTCAACACCTGCGCGGTCCGCGAGAACGCCGACAACAAGTTGTACGGCAACATCAGCCACCTGGCGCCGCGCAAGCGGAGCAACCCTGACATGCAGATCGCGGTGGGTGGCTGCCTGGCCCAGAAAGACAAAGATGACGTGCTGCGCAAGGCGCCGTGGGTCGACGTCGTCTTCGGCACGCACAACATCGGTTCGTTGCCGGCGTTGCTCGAACGGGCCAGGCACAACAGGGTTGCCCAGGTTGAGATCGCCGAGGCGTTGCAGGAGTTTCCGTCCGCATTGCCCGCTGCCCGCGAATCTGCCTACGCTGCCTGGGTTTCCATTTCAGTGGGCTGCAACAACAGCTGCACGTTTTGCATCGTGCCGTCGTTGCGGGGCAAGGAAGTCGACCGCGGCCCGAAGGACATCTTGGCTGAAGTGCGTTCGCTGGTGGACGACGGCGTGCTGGAAGTCACGCTGCTGGGCCAAAACGTCAACGCGTACGGGGTATCGTTCGCCGACCCGCGGATACCGCGAAACCGAGGCGCGTTCGCCGAGTTGCTCACCGAATGCGGACGCATCGAAGGCCTCGAGCGGGTGCGGTTCACCTCTCCGCATCCGGCTGAGTTCACCGACGACGTCATCGAGGCGATGGCGCAGACGCCGAACGTCTGCCCGGCGCTGCACATGCCGCTGCAATCGGGTTCGGACCGAATATTGCGCGCAATGCGGCGGTCCTACCGGGCCGAGCGTTACCTCGGCATCATCGATCGGGTGCGGGCGGCGATGCCGCACGCGGCGATCACCACCGACCTGATCGTCGGATTCCCCGGTGAAACCGAGGACGACTTCGCTGCCACATTGAATGTCGTTCGACAGGCCAGGTTCGCCAACGCCTTCACTTTCCAGTACTCCAAACGTCCCGGTACCCCCGCGGCCGAACTGGACGGTCAACTTCCGAAAGCCGTTGTGCAGGAACGCTATGAGCGGCTGATAGCACTCCAGGATCAGATCGCGCTGGAAGAGAACCGCAACCAGATCGGCCGGAAGGTCGAACTGTTGGTGGCCACCGGCGAGGGCCGCAAGGACAGCAGCACCGCACGAATGAGCGGACGGGCGCGAGATGGTCGCCTGGTGCATTTCACACCCGGCGAGCAGCAGGTGCGCGCGGGCGACGTCATCACGACCACCATCACCCGAGCTGCCCCCCATCACCTGATCGCCGACGGCGATGTCATCAGCCATCGCCGCACCCGCGCCGGTGATGCCGCGGGGCAACGTCCATCCGGAGTAGGGCTGGGTATGCCGGGCGTCGGGCAACCCGCGGCGGCGCCAGAGCCACAAGGCTGCGCTCGATGAGCCAGAACGAGCCGAAGCGAGGCGAGTTCGACGCCTTCCGGGACGACATCGAAGCCGCCGAGCGTCGTATCGCCCGCGAAATAGAGCCGGGCGCACGAGCTTTGGTTGTGGCCATTTTGGTGTTCGTGCTGATCGCGTCCTTCATATTGCCGCACACCGGCGACGTCCGCGGATGGGATGTGCTGTTCTCCACGCGGGGCGCCGGCAAAGCGGCAATAGCCTTGCCGTCACGTGTATTCAGTTGGCTCGCTTTGGTTTTCGGTGTCGGATTTTCGATGTTGGCGCTGTTGACCAGGCGGTGGGCGCTGGCCTGGGTCGCGCTGGCGGGTTCCGCGGTGGCCAGTGCCGCCGGTTTGCTGGCCGTGTGGTCACGACAGACAGTGGCCTCTGGACACCCGGGTCCCGGCGTCGGGCTGTTCGTGGCTTGGATCGCCATCATCCTGTTGACGTTCCACTGGGCGCGGGTGGTGTGGTCGCGCACGATCGTGCAGCTCGCCGCCGAGGAACAGCGTCGTCGAGCCGCAGCACATCTGCAGGCCCGAACGTTGCTGGAAACCCTCGACGACCCTGACCGCGCTGAGCCGCCGAAGCCCAACGACACGGCGCAGCCGCCGGGCTAGCGCTTGCGGGTCAGCGCATCGGCAGCGGCCTCGGCCCATTGCCGCCATTGTTCGGCGTTGGCCTTCGCCTCTTCGGCTTCCTTGGAACGTCCTGCCGCTTCGGCCTTTTGGGCCTGGCGCTCGAACTGCTCGGCACGTTCCCGGAACTGCTCCGCCCGCGCCTGAGCCTGGGGGTCGGGGCCGGAGGGCTCGGCAGCGTCGCGCACCTTCTTCTCGACCGCACGCAGTCGACGCTCGAGGTCGGCCGACCGCTCCCGGGGAACCTTGCCGATCGCGTCCCACTTGTCGCCGATCGTCCGCAAGGCAGCCCTGGCTTCGGGATTGCCGGTGTCGAGCTTTTCGGCCTCCGACAGCAGCGCCTCCTTGGCGGTGGCGTTCGCGACGAATTCGGCATCCCGGTCGGCGGTCGCGGCATTGCGGGCCTTGAAGAAGGTGTCCTGGGCGGCTTTGAAGCGGTGCCACAGGGCGTCGTCGACATCGCGGGCCGCGCGTCCGGCCGCCTTCCAGTCGACCAGCAGCTTGCGGAATTCGGCGCTGGTCGCACCCCAGTCGGTGGAGTCGACGAGTTCTTCGGCTTTGACGCAGAGCGCTTCCTTGGCCTCGCGGGCACCTGCCCGATCGCGATCCAGTTCCGCGAAATGCGATCCGCGCCGACGGTTGAACGTCTCTCGCGCCGCCGAATAGCGCTTCCACAGCGCATCGTCGGTTTTGCGATCCAGGCCGGAGATCGTCTTCCACTCGTCCAGGATCGAGCGCAACCGGTCGCCGGCGACTTTCCATTGCGTGGATGTGTTGGCCATCTCCTCGGCCTCGACGGCCAGGGCCTCTTTACGCGCGGTTTGGGCAGCGCGATGTTCGTCGCGACGAGTGCGGTCGGCCGCGGCGGTGGCTTCGGCGTGCTCGGCGATCCCGGCCAGTCGAGCGGCCAGCGCATCGACGTCTCCGAGCACGTTCGCGCTCGGCAATGTCTCGGCCAGGCCCGCGGCGGTGGCTTTGATCTTGCGTGCATCACCGGTACCGGCGGCCAATCGCTCTTCCAGCAACGCGATTTCGGTGCTCAGGTCTTCAAAGCGACGACCGAAGTGGGCGAATGCCGCTTCGTTGTCGCCCGCTTGCCAGGATCCGATGGTTCGCTCGCCGGCAGCGCTGATCAGCCACACCGTTCCGTCGTCATCCACGCGGCCGAATCGGTGTGGGTCACTGGCGGGCGCCGATGCAACCAGGTGAGGGTTGGGGCGGGGCGTCGGTTTGGGCCCGGGCCGCGGTCCGGGTCGCGGGGTGGGCCGGGGTTCATTGTGTGGCTCGTCAGGCATCATGAGCTGCCGTTACCTACCCTTCGCGCGGTTATTGGCCGCGCACCTGCCGCGCATTGCGGCGCCGTCGACACGAGGTGCTTCTGTCAGCACCTCAACCAGTATTGAAGCAGCTTGTTCCACGACGTGGCCCGAGTTGGCAGCGCGGACCTTGGCGTCACCCGCGATTACCCCTCATTCGTGAAACAATTTATGGCTTGAAACGGGCAAATCATGGCGCTAACGCCGTGGGCGAGGGGATCGGCCCGGCAGCTGAGCTGTAACCGACGGCCGGTTGCGAGTCGCCCTAGGCTGTAGACCAACTGGTCATGAACGGGCGGTGAACGATGTCGAAGGCGGACTATGCGGCGCTGATCGCGCTGTGTGCTGCTCTGGCATCCGCGATCGGCGACGTGATCCGTCAGCGGTCGGCCCAGGAGATCACCGACCAACAGGTCGGCCATCTCGAACTCTTCCGGTTGTCGGTACGCGATCCCCGCTGGTGGCTGGGCGGTATGGGGGCTGTCGCCAATTACAGCCTGCAGGCCGCCGCGCTCGCCTTGGGATCGGTGATGCTGGTGACTGCATTGCAGGTCACCTCGCTGCTGTTCGCGCTGCCGATCTATGCGCGGTTGGCTCATCACCGTGTGACGCGCTGGGAGTGGTTCTGGGCGCTGATGCTGGCCGGCGCGCTAGCGGTGCTGGTCACGGTCGGTGACCCTGGGACCGGGAGCGCGCGCGGCACGCTGGGAACCTGGGCGGCGGTGGCCGTCGTGATGGGCCCGATCCTGGTGGCGTGCGTGCTGGGTGCGCGGATCTGGGCCGACAGCACGATCGCACCGGTGCTGCTGGCGGTGGTGGCCGGCTCGTCGCTGGCGCTATTCGCGCTACTGACCAAAGGCGCCATCGGCGCGGTATCGGGTGGCTTCGGGGCATTTCTGCGCGCGCCTGAGTCCTACTGTCTGATACCGGCCGCGTTGGGGGGAATGATCTTTCAGCAGTCGGCCTTTCGCGCCGGTGCGCTGACCGCCTCGTTGCCGACGGTGACCGTCGCCAAGCCGGTGGTGGCATCGATGCTCGGAGTGGTGGTGCTGGGCGAGACGCTGAACACCAGCGGGCCAAGGGTGTTGACGCTGCTCGTCGCCGGAGTGCTGGTGGCCGTCGCGACGATCGCGCTGGCCCGCGGTGAGGCGGCCACCATGGCGGCCGGCGCTGGGCAAGACGTGGTCTTGCGTGACGGAGCGGTGTCGAATCGCTAGCTGCGACGCGCGGCGCAAGGGTTTTCATAGCGCACGTC
>NZ_JBAPRN010000722.1:0-2808 GCF_049281135.1 Mycobacterium sp.
GCGCCAACATGTGCACGGGTTGTGGATCATCGGGGTTGCTTTCCGCTTCCGCCAGGAAACGTTCGATGAGCCGCTGGTGGGGATCGTCGCGCGGGACCTCCGCTGCGGGCACCACACTGCTGACAGCCGCCTCAAATTGTGCGTCGGTTATCTCGAGGCCCAACTCGCCCGCGAGACGGCGGATCACAATGGCAGGCGTGGAGCGAAGTTCCTCGAAATCGACCCGCACCGTCGGAACACCGGCCAGCGCGAGGTCACGGGCGGCGATCAAGTGAGCCGTCGATTCAGCCCGCTCTTTTTCGTCAGCCCACCAACCGAGTCGATTCAACGAAGCCACCACGTTGGCTGGGGGTCGGTCTACCACAACCGGCACCAATGGCCCCCAGGCGTCCCGGATGTGGTCCACCGCGATGCAAAGAGCGGGATGCTTCACACCGGGCCGACGTCCCGCGATGCGGGCGGCATTGCGATGATTGGTGGCCCAATCTCGAAGATTCACTCTCAAGGTACGAACATCCATTAACAGCTGACCACCAGGCTCGGTAAAAGCCCTGCGGCACAACAGACTGAGATCCGTGTCCTCCCAGGTGTCGTCCAGTTCGCGAACACCCACATCGAATCGTGTGCCCATCAAAACCCCAAGATGGTGAAGAACTTTCGCGACGGCCGACGTGCCGCCGCACCAGGGGCCGAGCACGACGATGATCGGCTCAGCGACCGTCATACGCCCTCCCGCAGTCCCCGAATTGCCAGGTACGGTACCCGATCTTCATAGCGCTCGCTGGGCGAGGCATGACCGCCGAACGTCTTCGCCGGATAGCCAACGCATGTGAGAAAGATATGAGCTTGGTGACAACGCGGTGTGCGGCAGGAAGAATCGGCGACCATGGCGGTTATGTCTGCTTCCGCACGTGATCAGCGGCCGCGTCAGGCCATTCTCGGGCAGCTTCCCCGGATCAGCCGGGACGACGGTTCCCCCATCCGCGTCTTGCTGGTCGACGACGAGCCAGCCCTGACCAACCTGGTCAAGATGGCGTTGCACTATGAGGGCTGGACCGTCGAGGTCACGCACAACGGCCGGGAGGCGGTGAGCAAGTTCGACGAGGTCGAACCCGATGTGCTCGTCCTGGACATCATGCTTCCCGACGTCGATGGTCTGCAGATCCTGCAGCGGGTCCGCGAATCAGGGCCCTATACGCCCACCCTGTTTCTCACTGCCCGGGATTCGGTGATGGACCGGGTGACCGGCTTGACCGCGGGCGCCGACGACTACATGACCAAGCCGTTCAGCTTGGAGGAGTTGGTCGCCCGCTTGCGCGGACTGCTGCGACGCTCCAGCCACCTGGCTCCCCCGGCTGAGGACGAACTGACGGTCGGCGATCTCACGCTCGACGGCGCAAGCCACGAAGTAACGCGGGCAGGCACAACGATTTCGCTGTCCTCGACCGAGTTCGAGCTGCTGCGCTTCCTGATGCGCAATCCCCGCCGGGCACTGACTCGCACCGAGATCTTGGACCGCGTCTGGAATTACGACTTCGCCGGACGCACCAGCATTGTCGATCTGTACATCTCGTATCTGCGGAAGAAGATCGACGCCGGTAGAGAGCCGATGATTCACACCGTCCGCGGTGTCGGATACATGCTCCGCGCGCCGGCCTGACATCAAGATGGCAGCGAAATGACCAGGGCCGCAACCACTCGGTGGTGGCGCCCACGCACATTGCGCCGTCAATTGGTCTTGGGGGTCTCCGCGGTGGTCACCGTTGTCCTCTTGGTGGTCGGCGTCATCTCGGTGGTGAGCTTGCGGAACTACGTCAACGCAATGAACGACGCCGAAGTCGACAGTTCGCTTGACGCACTGGACCATTCGTTTACCCGGCACCGCGCCAGCGAATCCGGACGGCACGGCGATATCGGACAGGCCCTGCTGGGATTCACCGAGCAGAACACCGGAAATGTGATCGCCGTGATCCATGGCGGCGACGTGATCGGTTCGGCGGTCTTTTTCGAAGACGATCCGCGGCCCGCCACGCCGGACGTCATCGCGGCGATCAAGGCAGAGTCGTGGCACGACGGTGAGCTCCGCACGGTGAAACTCGGCCGGCTCGGCCCGTACCGGATGAGTAGCCAACAGTCCGGTTCCGATGACAAGCTCGTCGTCGGGGTTTCCCTGGGCCTGGTCAACAAGACCATTTCCCGCCGGATCGTCAGCGCGACAGTACTTTCGATCGCGGCACTGCTGGTGACGGCGGGTCTCACCGCGTTGGTGGTCGGCTATGCACTGCGGCCGTTGCGCCGGGTGGCCGTCACCGCCGCGGAGGTCGCGGGCGCTCCGCTCACCGGTGATGACCATCGCATCACCGCCAGGGTGCAACCGGACGACACCGATCCCGACAACGAGGTCGGAATCGTCGGACACACCTTGAACCGATTACTGGAGAACGTCGACAGCGCGCTGACTCATCGAGCCGAATCCGATCGGCGCATGCGACAATTCATTAGCGACGCCAGCCACGAGCTACGGACCCCGCTGGCCGCGATTCAGGGCTATTCCGAACTCACCCGCCAGGACAGCGCGGCGCTTCCGCCGACCACGGAATACGCGTTGGCCCGGATCGAGTCGGAAGCCCGCCGGATGACCTCGCTCGTCGACGAACTCCTGCTGTTGTCTCGGCTGGGCGAGGGTGAAGATCTGCAAACCGAGGATGTCGACCTCGGCGACATCGTCCTCAACGCGGTCAACGACGCGGCGGTTGCCGCGCCAAAACATCAGTGGGTCAAAGACTTGCCCGACGAGCCGGTCTGGGT
>NZ_JBAPRN010000723.1:0-2192 GCF_049281135.1 Mycobacterium sp.
GCCGAAATACGAATCAAGACAATTGTTGTCGGCATCGCGCCCCGAGGTCGATGCGCACACAACGTATCGAGTACACCAACCGAGGAAAGGACAGGCGTCCATGACGTCGCGAGACATGGCGAAGTACGCGGCGATGCGGCCCTACTTCGAGGTTGTCGCCGAGGCTTTACAAGGCTTGGTCGACGGCAGTGATTTTTTCGAAATGCACGCCGAGGATGTGGTGGTCGAATACGTCATCACCATCCCCGATTACCCGCCCAGAGTCGTTGGGCGCCAAGCACTTGCCGAGTTGTACTCCGGCTACGGGGATTCCATCGTGCAGTCCGGCAGCAGCGACGTGCACCGTTACTACGACCCCGTCAAATCCGTGGTGGTTCTGGAGTACACCATGCACGGTACGGTTGTAAGCACCGGTGCTCCATACGTCAACCGATTCATCTCGGTGATCACAGTCAAAGACCGCAAGATCGTGCACTGGCGCGACTACCTGGACCCGTTGGCCGTGTTCGCGGCATTCGGCAAAACGCCGGCACCCGGCACCCACACGCCCTAACGCAGTCCCCGCATGCCGCTGACGTCCCGCGGCGCGATTGGGCGTCGGTGGGCGATTCACTACCAGACGGTGGGGCGCATCCTGGCCGGCGCTGAACGTCTCACCGGCTGACGGCGCTCACTTTGGCCCGATGTCGCGCGCCGGTGGCCGGTCGTGCGATAAATCAGGAGGCCTGCGACACCAGGGTGCGCAGACTGAGGTCGCGCATCAGCGCCGGCAGGGTTGTGCCTTGCCGGTTGGCTTCGTCCTGCAGGGCCTGCAAGTCCTCTTCGGTGAAGCGCACCAGGACCTTACCCGTCAGCTTTCGCTGCTCGCTGTTGCTCACGTCTTCCTCCGGCACTCGGCGGGCGTCACTGTCACCTCGTCGTGATGGTGTTAGTTTACGACATGAACGCCCTTAAATAGCGGCATTGGGTCGTGCCTGCGGTGACTATGTCGTTATGATGTCACTAATTAGCAGCATGGTGTCGTTACTGGGAGTGGGGTGAGCCGGGCGGCTGAAATGACCCGACTATGACGCAGCCCAAGCAGCCGCCGCCGGGTGTGGAGACCGCACCGGGCGGTCCCGTCGTGTCTTTATCAGAAGCGGCGAAGCGGCTAGGTAAGGATCCGCGCACCATCATTCGGGCCATCAAGGCCAGTGAGATCCGCGGCGGCGCTATGCCCCGACCGGAACGGCTGCGGTGGTATGTCTATGTTGACGAGCTCCCACCGTTACGGGGTGGCGCCGCTCCCCCACAGCCGAGTACCGACGTCGATGATCTTCGGGCACAGCTAGTTTCGCTCACCGAGGCCAACCGGCTGCTCATCGCCGCGCAGCAGGATCTGCTCGACGCCGACAGCTCGACCAGCGCCGCCGCCGACAAATACCGTGCGGTGGCGCGTAGTTATCTGGACGCGTTGGCGCAGTTCATGACGCCGGGAAATCTGGGCGAGCTGGCCGACCAGCTGTAGCGCTCGATGTGACTGTGCGGCAGGGTATTCGGCTCAAGCATTCCCCCCAGCCGCCCATTCGTCACGTGACGCGTGGGCGGCTTGCGTGCTTAGACCGTGGCGGGCTGGTCAGCAAGCACCGCGAGCAGTGTCTTGACACCGTCGGGTCCCAGGTGGGTGCGCAGCGCGTCGGCGAGGAGCTGGGGCTGGGAGTTGAATTCGCTCAACGCCTTGGCGATGATCCGCGACGGTCTGGGCGAGCGTTTGTCCGACAAGTCATGGTGGACGCCCCCGTCGTTCTTCTTCTCTTGGGCGGCCTGCCACCGCACGACTTGCTGCTCGAGCGGCACGCGGGCCAAGGAGCGGGCGTCCCGGATGGCCAATTCGCCTCGGCGCAAAGCGGTTTGCAGTTGCGGGGCCAACTCCAGCAGCGCCCGCCGCTGCGACACCCAGGCTTGGGTCTTGCGTAGCCGGGTGGCCGCCTCGATCCCGCTACCGCATTCCTTGACGAGGGCTTCCACGGCCTTGGCTTCTTCGATGACGTCGAAGTCTTGCCGGTCGACGTTCTCGGCGATCGAGGCCGAGATCAGTGTCACCCGGTCGCGGGCGATGTCGTCGTTGATGACGACGGCCAGATCGGTGCGACCGTATTTGTGGGCGGCGGCCAGCCGGCGGCACCCGTTGATGACGACGAAGCGGGTGGTGA
>NZ_JBAPRN010000724.1:0-2369 GCF_049281135.1 Mycobacterium sp.
TCCGTCGCGCAAGACCGGTGAGCTCGACAACCGTGGCAGCCAGTTCTACCTGGCGCTGTACTGGGCGCAGGAACTCGCCGCGCAGCACGACGACGAGGAATTGCGCAAGCACTTCGCCGCGCTGGCCGAGGAACTGGGCAAGGACGAAGACGCCATCGTCGCCGAACTCGATGAAGCGCAAGGCGAATCCGTCGACATCGGCGGCTATTACCGACCGGACGACGAGAAGCTCACCGCGGTGATGCGGCCGAGCAAGACGCTCAACGCCGCGCTGGCTGAGGCGCGCGACTGATCGGTCAGTCGACCAGGCCGCGCAGCGTCTCGATCAGCTTGACCCGCTCGGCGGCCGTGCCGGCGATCGGTACCACGTTCAATGTGGTGACCCCGGCCTCGCGGAAGGCCGCCACGCGTTCCTTGACGAACCCGGGCGTGCCGATCAGCGAGACGTCACGCACCAGCTCGTCGGGAACGGCCTTGGCGGCTGCCTCTTTGTCGCCGGCCAGATAGAGCTCTTGGATGCGGTCTGCCGCTTCGCCATACCCGTATCGGGTGGCCAGGGTGTGGTAGAAGTTCTTCCCCTTGGCGCCCATACCGCCGATGTAGAGCGCCAGGTGCGGCTTCACGACTTCCCTGAGCGGCTCGACGTTTTCACCGATGGCCAGGGTCGGACCGGCGAAGACCTCGAGCCCGCCCAGGGCCGGGTCGCGGTTCGCTTTTCCGGTGGCCAGCGCCTCGCCCCAGACGTCCTGCGCCTTCTCCGGGAGGAAGAAGATGGGCTGCCAGCCCTCGGCGACCTCGGCGGCCAGCTCGACGTTCTTGGGTCCCAGCGCGGCCACGAGTATCGGGATGCGTTCCCGGACAGGTTTGTTGATGAGCTTCAGCGGCTTGCCCAGGCCGGTGCCGGCTTCAGCGGGCAATGGGATCGTGTAGTGGTCACCCTGGTATTGCAGCCTCTCGCGCCGCCACACCTGGCGGCAGATCTCGATGACCTCGCGGGTGCGGGCGATCGGCGCGTCGTAGGGCACGCCGTGGAAACCCTCGATCACCTGGGGGCCAGACGCGCCCAGACCGAGGGTGAACCGGCCGTCGGACACGTAGTCCAGACCCGCGGCGGTCATCGCGGTCAGTGTGGGCGTGCGGGTGTAGAGCTGAAGGATGCCGGATGCCAGCTCAACACGATCGGTGCTGGCGGCCAGGTATCCGAGGGCACTTACCGCGTCGAACGAATACGCCTCGGGGACGAAGACAATGTCCAAACCCGCGCGCTCGAGGTCGGCCACCTCGGCGGCCACCTCTTTGAAGCCGCCCGCGTAGTTGATCCCTAACCCGATTCGCATGCCTGGCTCCCTATGCCGTGGGGGCCTTGGCGAACTGGTCGGCCAGTTCGACGGCCTCCTGCTGGATTCTCGGAAATTGTGCGGCCATTGCTTCGGACAACGCCGTCGCACCGGAGAGCGGTCGCACCATCACCTTAAAGTCGTCGATCAGACCGTCGTCGTTGACGTGCAGGAAATCGCAACCGTTGACCGTGACGCCCGGCGCGCCGGCGATCCCGGCCTCGAACTCCAACGCGTGGTTGCCGCCGGCGCTGTCGTGGATCTCGCGGATGTAGCGAAAGTCTTCGAAGACGCGCAGCACGCCGCGCAGGATCGCCGCGGTGATCGGCTTGCCGACGTACGGCTTGAACGCCACCGGGCTGGTGAATGCCACGTCGTCGGCGAGCAAGGCCTGGATGGCCGCTTCGTCGCCTTCTTCGACTGCCTTGCGGAAGGGATGCATCGGATACCTCTGATGGTCACTTTGTTGAGTAGGTGGCCTCGACAGTAGAACGTCGGGCTGAGTATGTCCATAGGCGAATAATCAATTTTTTGAGTATTGTCTGATGTACGATCGCCGAATGTCGTTACGTGACGCCGTGTTGGTCGCGCTGCTCGAGGGGGAGTCGTCCGGCTACGACCTGGCCAAAGACTTCGACGCCTCGGTGGCGAACTTCTGGATGGCCACACCGCAGCAGCTCTATCGGGAGCTCGAACGTCTCGCCGAGCAGGGCCTGATTCAGGCGCGCATCGTCGAGCAGGAGCGCCGGCCGAACAAGCGGATGTTCTCGCTGACCGAGGCGGGTTATGAGGAGATTCGGCAGTTCACCGGGCGGCCGGCGAAGCCGTCGGCGATCCGCGACGAACTGCTCATCAAAGTGCAGGCACTCGACGTCGGCGACGCTGCGGCGGTTCGTGACCTGATCGCCGAACGCCGCGACCGGGCCGAGGCGAAGGTGCAGCGCTACGAACGGCTGCGCGACCGTATCCTCGACGGCCGCAGCGAAGACGAGTTCCTGGCCATGGCGCCACGGATAGGGCCGTACCTGACCC
>NZ_JBAPRN010000725.1:0-7402 GCF_049281135.1 Mycobacterium sp.
CGTTGTCGATCTCGCGGGGCGGTGCCGCCGGCCGCAACACGTCGGAAAGCTCCATCCGTCGCTCGTCGGTGAGCATCAGCTGTCTCCTTCTGCCAATTCTGCGTTGGCGTGATTGTGGGCGACTTCACGGCGCTGGGGCGACGTCATGTCCGGTGATCGGGACGTCGAATCGGACCGGGTGAGCGAATTTCGCCCGCAGCAGCGCGCCGATCTCGGCGATAGCCAGTCGACCGCGCGCGGTCGCGTCACAACGCATGAGAAATCCGTGGTACATACCGGGATAGCGGGTGGTGGTGGTCTGCACGCCGGCATCTTGGAGCCGTGCCGCGTACCGCTCGCCCCAGTCTTGGATCGGATCGCATGCCGCGGTCACCACGATCGCCGGCGGTAGGCCGGACAGGTCGGATGCGTAAGCGGGAACGAGGTATGGATCCCGGGGTGGGCCGGCGTTGCCGTCGGCGAGGGCATGCATGTAGTCGATGTCATCGCGGGCGAGGAGCGGGCCATCGGGAAGTGCGGTAATCGACGGTGCGGTCATGTCCCGATCCAAGCCCGGATACAGCAGCACCTGCGCACAGATCGCCGGGCCGCCACGGTCCCGTGTGGCCAGAGCAACCGCGGCCGCCAGCGAACCGCCCGCGCTGTCGCCGACCACTGCGACGCGGGCGGAATCGACAGCGAGGTCCTGTGCGTTCCGCGAGACCCACTCGGTGGCGGCGTAGGCGTCGTCGAATTGCGCGGGCGGCGGCGACTCCGGGGCCAACCGATAGTCGACGGCCACGACGGTGGCACCCGATGCCGATGCAAGCTCGCGGGCCAGCGGTTCAAAAGAATGATTGGAGCCCATGACGAGTCCGCCGCCATGAAAGTAGACCAGCGCGGGCTGACCGGAACCGTCTGTAGGACGGTAGATCCGAACAGGAGTCGATCCCGCGGGGCCGGGGATCGTCGCATCGTCGATGCTTGCCATCGCGGGCATTTCATCGGGCAGCGGCGCGGATTCGACCGCGGCGCGCACCGCAGCAAGGCCGCGTTTGCGCATCGGCGGGATCGCTCCGAACGCCCCCACCCGCGCGGCGGCGTCGGGATCGAGTTGCGGCGTCATCTCAGCGCCGGAGATTGTTGCGCGGCAAGCACATTCGCGCGGTCTGCCATGGCCGACGCGACGGACTGCTGGGTGAGCAAATAGAAGCGGCCCTCCGCGGCCTGCTCGAACACCGTCTCGGCGGCCGCCAGCGGATCCATGGCCGCGGCCTTGATGTCCAGCATCGCGGAACGCTGCGCCTCAGCGGCAGCGACATCACCGGCGTTCGTGTCGACGCCGCCCGCCGACTCGAAGATGTTGGACACCACCGCGCCGGGCAGCACCGCCTGCACGTGGATGTGGTGGTCGTGACCCGCCGATTGAACGTCCAGATGCAGGCATTCCGTCAACGCGAGCACGGCGTGTTTGCTCATGATGTAAGGCGCCTGCAGCGGGATTGCGCGTACTGCACCGACCGATGACAGGTTCCACACCCAGGCCTGCTCGTCGGTGGCCATCATTTTCGGGAGGAACGCCCGGACGCCGAAAAAGACGCCGCTGACATTGATGTCGACGACACGCTGCCAGTTGGGCACCGGTGTGTCCCACAGGTAGCCAAACTGTTCGACGCCGGCGTTGTTCACCAACAGCCGGACCAGACCGACATCGCGGTAGACGCGGTCGGCGAGTTGCTGGACGGCATCCGGGTCGGTCACGTCGCACCGGATGTCTACCGCCGCGCCGCCTGCGGCGCAAAGTTCGGCGCGCAGCGCGGCGATGGCGACGGCGTCGATGTCGGCCAGGACGACGGTCATGCCCAGCCGGCTGGCGTATCGCGCCAGTCCCGCGCCGATCCCGGCGCCGGCACCGGTAATGACGGCGACGCCGCCAGAGAATGTTTCGCGTGGGCTCACGAACCTGCGGCGCTGTCGGCACTGAGCTCCGACAGCAGGACAGAGTTTGTGGCATCGAGCACGACGTCCATCTCGGTGAACACCAGCCCGGTGGGTCCGCGTCGGACGCCGACGTTGACGACGCCGCTGGACACCGCGAACGGGACGAAGTTGGCGATTTGGTTTACGAGGATATAGAAGCGCGCGCGGGTAACGTCACCGTCGGTTCCGGTACGGTGCACGTTGGTGGCGTGGTGGCGCAACGGGTATGGGCTCTGCTTGCGATGATCGGACAGCCATCCCATCACCGCGTCGCGTCCGTGCAGTTCCGGTGACATCAAGTCTTCGAAGGGGCTGGCTCCCGAATCGCTTCGCGTCAGGTAATGCACGTCCTCGTCGTAGCTCGCCGCCAGGTCGTCGTCGTGCGCTTCGTCGTAGTGGTACCAGAAGCCGGCGATGAACTCTTGTAGCTCTGGCAACGTGATGTCGTGGCTCATGGAGCGAGTCAACCTCGGTGCGGCCCCGATAGGACCCCGGTTGCCCGGTCAGTGGAACACCGTGCTGGCCTCAGCCGGCGCAGGCCGCGGTCACCGTGTTGGCGAACGACGGCTGCGCAACGATCGTTGTCCGGTCGGCTGTGCTGACAGCGCGCCGACGATCATCTCGATGCCGGTGCGCAAAGCCCATCTCAAGTGGTCGAAGTCACCGTCCTCCATCCAGTAAACATAGGCTTGCCTGCAGGTTTGGATCACCAGGTGAGCCGGCAGCTCGCGGCGGAACGGGTCGGCGCCGAGGTCGTAGCGGGCGGCGAGAAAGTCTGAGATGGAGGCAGCGAGGTCTTCGCCCCAATCAAGCCAGCGCAGCCGATACTGCGGAGCTCTGAGCATCAGCTCTAAGAACCGACGGTCTATCTCAACTTGTCCGCGCCGGGGTACCTCAGTGGCAAACGCCTCGACCAAGGTATCGACGGTGTCGCTGTCGGACGGGGCTTGTTGGAGCGATTGGATGCTCAGCCTGCCGAATTCCCGAAACAGCGGCATGACAACGTCTTCTTTGACTGGAAAGTGTCGGTGGAAGGTGCGGGGCGCAATGCCTACCGCCTCGCAGATGCGCTCCACAGTTGCCGATGTCGAGCCTTCGGCAAGGAAGATGTCGCGCGCAGCCATGGCGATGTCCAAGCGGAACTGCTCAGCGCGCCGTTCGCTCAGTGTGGGCCTCCCTTGCGCAGTCACGTCACGCTCCTTTGCTCCTGACTTTTGTCCCACTCAGTGGGCATACCGCGTGATGCTCTGGTGCCGTTGTGCATAGCATCACTGTCAGATTATGACAATTAATGCAGAATCTGACAAGACGCTGAATGTCGAACGCAACACCGCGCCATTGCCTAGGAAGGAACCCGAAATGTCCACTGAAGAAACCGAATTGAGCTACGACGACTACACGCACGACTTCATGGGCAAAGTCGGTAACATCCAGGACTTCTCGCGTGACTTCCTGCTGGGACTGGCTCGTGTGTTCGAGGACACTTTGAACTTCGTGCCTTATGCGCACGTAACCACCTACGCCGACAAGGTCGGCATCAACACCGCCATGGACGTTGCCGCCGAGATGTCACGCGCGGTCATGCGCCAGGTGATGCCGATGGGCCGCTTCATCGCGCCGCCCGGATGGGATTGGAAAAACGCCCAGTACCAAGCGATTCCGTTTGACCTACAAACCGACGACCTGACCAAACCAGCTCTGATGCGGCTGATCAAAACGTATTGGGATCAATACCTCAAGGGGCATAACTACTTCATCGATCAGTGGACCAAGATCATCCCGGAAGACGAGGTTTGGCTTGGGTTGCCGGATATGTACCAGCTGATCATCGAATACGAATACCCGAAGCTGGCCAAGGTGCTCAAGATTGAGCCTGTGCACGTAGTCGACTTTCTCAAGCTGGCGTGTCTGAGTATCGACGGCACTCTCGGCTACGGCGGCGAGTACATCGTGCACAACCCCGATCACGTTGTGCTCAACATGCGTCGATGCGAAGTATTGCAAAAATACACCGACGAAGGCCTTTACCCACCGGCGAGAGCGTGGATGAATTGCACGTTCGAACAGCGGATCTCCGCACCGTTCTTCCCCGGCTGTAAGCTCGATATCAACTTACCGCCAAAGGATTTCAAGTTCGCCCAAGGCGAGCCGTTCTGCGTATGGACTTACACCCGCGGCGAGGAAAATCATCAGGCGGCCGCGGCTGCGCCAGATCCCCGTGCCAGCGCCATGAAAAAGATTCCCATCATCCCGGTGTGAAGGCAGTGGGATCGGCCAGCTCATCGCAGATTCGACAGCTGCTTGTTGAGGCTGAAGCGTTCGCGCAGTTCGAGTTTGAGAAGTTTGCCGCTGGGGTTCTTCGGCAGTGAATCGACGAAGAAAATAGCTTTTGGTGTCTTGAACCCGGCCAGGTGCTCCCGGCAGTGGGCAACGAGATTGTCTTCGGTGAGGGTGACTCCGTCGCGGGGCACCACCGCCGCCACCACTGCTTCTACCCAGACCGGGTGCGCCAAGGCGAATACCGCGACTTCCTGGACACCGCTGTGCCGGTACATGACTTCCTCGACTTCGCGGCTGGCCACGTTCTCGCCACCGGTTTTGATCATGTCTTTCTTGCGGTCGACGACGTGCAGCAGACCGTGCTCGTCGAAGTAGCCGAGATCGCCGGAATGGAACCAGCCAGCCCGGAACGCCTCGGCGGTGCGTTCGGCATCGTCAAGGTAGCCCAGCATCAAATGCGGTCTGCGGTGGGCGATCTCGCCGACGATACCAGTGGCCACCGGGATGTCGCTATCGTCGAGAATCGTCGTCTCCACGTTGATCACGGGGCGGCCGGCCGCGCCGGCGTGGGCGTCCTGCTCAGCCGGGCCGAGCGCTGACGCCAGCGGTGCCATTTCGGTCTGACCATAGAAGTTCCACAAACTCAGACTGGGTAGCCGGGCCCGGATCTCGCTGAGGATCTCGATGGGCATAGCCGAAGCGCCGTAGTACCCCTTACGCAGGCTGGACAAGTCCACCTCGTCGAAGACCGGGCAACGCAGCAGGCTGATCCATACCGTCGGCGGCGCAAAGTAATTCGTGACGCCGTAGCGTGCGATGGTGCGCAGGACCAGTTCAGGGTCCGGACGCGGAAGGATGATGCTGGTCGCCCCTAGATAGATGTCTGTGGCCAGAAAGTTGTCCAGCTGCGCGCAGTGGTAAAGCGGCAGCGAGTGGATCTCGATGTCGTCGCCGGTCATCGACCCGGCGACGATGGTGCTCACGTACTGCCACATCAGGCTGCGGCCGGAATGCATGGCCGCCTTGGGGCGCGACTCGGTGCCGCTGGTGTACATCAGCCGCACCAGCTGGTCGTCGTCGATGCGCGGGTTGGGGGCGGCGGCGGTAGTCGTCAGCCACGCTGCGAAGTCTGCCCAGCCCGCCGCAGCCGTGTGCCCGGCAGGCAGCAGCACGACTTTTGTCGTGACTGAGCCGCCCAGCCGCATCGCTTCTTCGGCCGTCGGCATGAGTTCCGCTTCGACGATGAATCCGCCGACTCGGCTGTGGCCCAGGATGTAGGCGATCTCCTCGGCGGTGAGCATGAAGTTGATCGGCACCAGAACCACACCGGCGCGTGCCGTCGCGAACGCCAGCACCGCGTACTGCCAGCAGTTGTGCGCCAGCAAAGCGATGCGCTCGCCAGGCGCAAAGCCGTTGTCGTGCAATGCTGCCGCGGCTCTATCGACCAGATGATCGAACTCGGCGAAGGTCAGCACGACGTGCCCGTCGATGATTGCCGTCTTGTCCGGCTGGCGGCGGGCCGTTCGGCGAGGAATATCGCCGAGCGTATGACCGCGTGCCTGCGCGATCAGGGTGTCCACCTGTTCGTCGGAATGCACCCGGTCCATGTGTCGCAGGGTATGCCCGGGACGGCGCCGCGCGCCTACTCGTGTCCCGCTGAGTAGACAGATGGTCGCGCGGCTCACCCGTCCGCTTTGATACTCGATGGCATGACCGCCGCCACGGAATCGACGTCGCCCACCGGCCCCGCCGCTCCTGACCCGGGCGAACTGCGGGACAACCTGCGTCAGGCTGACCCGGGCGTGCTGGTGGCGGTGCTCGCTCAGCTCACCGGCGACCCGTCGGTGATCGAGACGTATGCGCCCAACATCTCGCACATTCCCGACCCGCCCGAACGGGCCGGCGTCACCGACCCCGATACCGCCGAGGCGCTGGTGAACGCCGTCATCGACGCGCTGGATCAGCCTCGACGCGCTGACGCGGTGGCAGCCGCCGACCGGGCTTTGTTCGCCCGATTGCTACCGATCGCACTGGGTTCGGAGGTCGACGACGAGCAGGTGGACCTGCTGCTCGAGCAGGGCGGCTTCCAGCGCTCACAGCCGACGTTGCCGCGCACGGCGCCGATCCCGGAGACCGTCAACATCGCCATCATCGGGGCGGGCATCGCTGGGATGAGCGTCGCCCTGGCGGCCGCAGCGGAGGGCGTGTCCTACGAGATCTTCGATCGCAACGAGGAAGTCGGCGGCACCTGGCTGACCACAACCTATCCGGGCATCGGCGTCGACACGCCGTCCGCGTACTACTCGCTGTCGTGGGAAGTCAACCCCGACTGGAGCAACTACTACCCGCAAGGCGCGGAGTATCAGCGCTATTTGGTGGCACTGGCCGACAAGTACAGGCTGCGCGAGCGGACCCGGTTCGGCATCGAGGTCGAGGCCTTGTGGTGGGACGCCGATCGCAACCAGTGGCAGATCCATTCCGTCGATGCCGAGGGCCGTCGCGACGTCAGCTACGCCTGCGTCGTGATCACCGCGGCCGGCTATCTCAACCGCCCGCGCTGGCCCGATGTCAAGGGTCGGGAGACGTTCGCGGGCACCAGCATTCACTCCGCTCTGTGGGATTCCTCGCTGGATCTCACCGGCAAGAAGATGGCGATCATCGGCGCGGGCTGCACAGCGGTGCAGATCGTCGACGCCTGCGTCGACCAGGTGGACCACTTGACGGTGTTCCAGCGTCAGCCGCACTGGGTGGCACCACGTAAGCGTCCCACCGATGAGGTTCCGGCGCATCGCCGCTACCTTGGTCGCCACCTGCCATATTACGCGAATTGGAACCGGCTGAAATCGTATTGGGGCACCGCGGATAACAACTATCCGGTCATCCTGCAGGACCCGGAGTGGGCCAAGGACCACCTGTCCATCTCTGCGGCCAACGACGTGCTGCTGCAGATGTGTCTGGAGTACATCGAGCAGACTTTCGGCAAAGACACGGAGCTGGCCAAGAAGGTCACACCGGATTTCGCACCCTACGGTAAACGGATCATACGCGATCCGGGCAGCTATTACGCGGCGTTGACGCGCGATCATGTTGACGTCGAGGCCAGTGAACCCGCCGAGGTCAACGCGAAAGGCATTGTCACACAGGATGGTAGGCAGATTGATCT
>NZ_JBAPRN010000726.1:0-16008 GCF_049281135.1 Mycobacterium sp.
ACGATGGACCAGCCAGTGTTTGGTCATGCCATAGCCGGCCATCGAGAAACCGGTGAATACGCCCATCGCAAACAGCGGCACCACCGCGTCGACCGAGCCGCCGGTCACGATCACCAGTGTCACCGCCAGTGCAGTCAGCACAATGATGGCGTTCGAAAACACCAAACGATGACCACGTTTCATCATCGGCCGCGGCAGAAAGCTGTCCTCGGCAATGAAGCTCGTCAGCGCGGGAAAACCGTTGAAACTGGTATTCGCACCGAAGAACAAGATCGCGGCGCTGGCCGTCTGCAGCAGCAAGTACGTGATCTTCCCGATCACCCCGTTGCCGAAGACCGCCCGGCCAACCTCGGAAAGCATCGACGGATATTCAGCGATAAACGGAGTGGCGTGAGTGGCATGTACCAGGTAGATGACACCAACCAACAAGAACCCGAGGATGCAGGCCATTCGGGTGAGGACCCGACGCGCATTGGGGCCTTGCGGCTCTCGGAAGACATTGACGGCGTCGGTGATCGCCTCGACCCCGGTCAGCGAGGTGCCGCCGTTGGCGAAAGCGCGTAACACGATCAACAACGTCGCGCCCATGATCAGCCCGTTGCCCTGATGCACTGGCACAGAGCCAACAATGTGCTCCGAGTTGTATTGCGGTAGACCCCAGAAGATCTGGCGAACCACCCCGGTCACGATCATCACCGTGAGCATGACGATGAAAGCGTAGACCGGCACAGCGAAGATCCGGCCAGCCTCTTTCATTCCGCGCAGGTTGGCGTAAGCGATGAGCAGCAACGCAGCCACGGTGATTTCCAAGTGGTAGGGGCCGAGGGACGGTACCGCCGAAACCACTGCAAACGTGCCCGACGCGCACTGCACCGCCACGGTCACCACATAATCGATCAACAGCGCCGCAGCCGAGATCTGCGCGATACGCGGTCCGAAATTGCTTCGTGCCACCAGATACGAGCCACCTCGCTGGGTGTAGGCCATCACCACTTGGCGGTATGACCCTGTCACCAACGCCAAAATCACCAAGATCACGCCGGTAATCGGAAGCACGAGCACATATGCCGCCATTCCTGCCGCCGGCAGCAACTCGACCATGATCTGCTCGGGGCCGTACACCGTCGAGGAGATTGCATCGGGCGAAAGCGCGCCTAGCGCAACGACATTCGACAGGCTCTCATGTTCGAGATTCTCAGTGATAAGCGGCTTTCCGAGGAAAAACCGCTTCCAGGCATCGATGAATGTTGACGGGGCTTTGTGCTCGTCCGCCGGATCTACCACAGTGATGCTCTTCCCCGCCCTGCCGTTCGCACTACTTACGAGAAACTTACGCCCGAGAACGTTAGCGTCTCGACCGGGGATTCGGTTACCCGAGTGGGTGCTGCCAGCGATTATTCTCAGCGAATTAACATCTCGGCCGGGCGTGGGTGACTGCGTCGAATCGACGCGAGTTTCAAACCGCAGGCATTGTCGCCTGCGTCTTTCCGGCGGAATCCGGCGATTGGCCGGTGCTTTCCCGCTCGCCGCCCTGCAGCGCACGCGCAACCCGCGAGCCCACGTCGTAGGCCAGAATCTGGGCGCTTGCCCCCGGGACGCGGCTGATCACCCGGGCAAGCATGTCAGCGGTACGGTCATGGAGTAGCCGGCCGGCCAGTGCCGAATACATTCGCCGGGGCAACAACACCGTCACGGTCGCGTCGGGATAGTCGTCCTTGACCTTCGCCACCAGGAGCTGGGCGGCGCGGCCGAGTTGTCGATCGAGACACTCGATCAGGCGCAACTCGGTGCCGGCGTTGTAGCGTTGCCATCTCTCCTGGAGCTCCGCGGCATGCGCGCTGTCCAGAATGAAGTGCACGGCGACCAGATCGTCGGCGTGCAGGCCCTTCGCGTAGCGCAGCGCTTCGATTTCTGCCAGGTCGATGGAATCGATGAAGACCAGTACCCGGTGACGAGCGTGCCTCGTCAGGTCGGGACGCTGGGTACGTGACATCTCCAACACCGACGCTTCGGCGCGGTATTGCTTGTTGAGCCGCATCAACCCCAGCACCAGGATCGGGAAGACCACCACCACCAGCCAGGCGCCCTCACTGAACTTCGCGAACGCGAAGATGACCACCACACTCGTCGACAAGATGCCCGCCGACAGGTTGACCACCAGCTTGTAGCGCCAGCCGGGTCCGCGATGGGTCAGCCAGTGTCTGGTCATGCCGTAGCCGGTCATGGAGAACGCGGTGAACACACCCATCGCGAACATTGGCACCAGCGCGTTGACCCCGCCTCCGGTGGCCACCAGCAGCGCCACCGCCAGCATGGCCAGCAGGATGATGGCATTGGAGAACACCAGCCGATGACCCCGCTTCATCAGCGGTCGCGGCAGGAAACTGTCCTCCGCAACAAAGTGAGTCAGCGCCGGAAAGCCGTTGAAGCTGGTGTTGGCGCCGTTGTACAGAATCGCCGCGCTCGCCGCCTGCAGCAGAAAGTACAAGACCTGGCCAATCAGTCCTTGGCCGAAAACTGCCCGGCCGATCTCGGACAGCATCGACGGATATCCGGCGGAAAACGGCACGGAATGAGTGGCGTAGCCAAGCCAGGCCACACCGGCCAACAACAGCCCCAGCACCGCAGCCATGCCGGTCAGCACTCGGCGGGCGTTAGGGCCCTCGGGTTTACGAAACAGGTTGACGGTGTTGGAGATCGCTTCGACCCCGGTCAGCGACGAGCCTCCGTTGGCGAACGCTCGCAGCAACACCAGTACGGTCGCCCCCATGACCAGGCCGTTGCCCTGGTGGATCGGCACCGCGCCGTCGAGGTGTTGCGGATCGTATTGCGGCAGATTTCCGAGGATCTCACGGGCAAGGCCGACCACGATCATCAGCGCGAGCATGCCGATAAACCAGTACGTCGGCACCGCGAAGGTCCGGCCCGCCTCGCGCAGGCCGCGCAGATTAGCAAAACAGAAGACCAGCACGGCCCCGACCGAGATTTCCAGGCTGTACGGGCCCAGCACCGGTAGCGCCGACGCCACCGCCACAGTGCCGGCCGCGCACTGGATCGCCACGGTGACCACATAGTCGATCAGCAGCGCCGCGGCCGCGACCTGTGCTATTCGAGGTCCGAAGTTCTCCCTGGCCACGATGTAGGAGCCGCCGGCCCGGGTGTAGGCCATCACGACCTGCCGATACGACGCCGTCACCAGCGTCAGAATCAACAAGATCACGCCGATCAACGGAAGCATCAACACAAACGCGGCCATCCCAGCCGCCGGTAGCAGCTCGACCATGATCTGCTCGGGACCGTAGGCCGTCGAGGAAATTGCATCCGGCGAAAGTGCACCCAGCGCAACAGGATTCGACAACTTCTCGTGTTGAAGTTCGTCGGTGATCATCGGCTTGCCGAGCACGACGCGCTTCCAGCCGTCAAGGAATGACGGTGCGATCTTGTCGGCGGCGGGGACGGTCATTGGTCCTTCCTAACCGATTACAGCGCCACCTGCCGGGCTCGATTGGGGCTTTGGCGCCATCCTTAACGGAATTCTGACGCCCGTCCCATTACGGACACGCACGGCGAACTCAACCGAAACGTCGATAGGGTGGTCAGGAGTCCGAGCAGCTTGGGATGATGTACGACGTGGCAGACATGGCGAACAACGGTTCCGCGGACACACCGACCGCGGACCCCAGCACGGTTTTCGCCGCGCTGGCCGAGATCATCTATCAGGGCTCGGAATCGAGCGAGATTTACGCGGCGATCTGCGTCGCGGCGACACTCGTGGTCACCGGGTGCGATCACGCCAGCCTGCTGGTACGCCGCGACGGCCGCTACGTCACCGTCGGTGCTAGCGACAGCATCGCGCAGCGGATCGACGACATGGAACGTAAGGCAGGCGAAGGGCCATGTGTCGACGCGATCGAAGAAGAGACTCCGCAGATCGAAACCGACTTGAGCACCCCGAACCAATGGCCGCAGCTAGCGGCGCAGCTGGTTGCCGAGACACCCGTGCGCGGGGCGATGGGTTTCCGCATCCTGGTCGACAAGCGGAAAACGGGTGCGCTCAACCTGTTCAGCGACAAGCCGAACGTCTTCGACACCGAATCCGCCGGCCAGGCCATCGTGCTGGCATCGTTCGCCAGCGTGGCCATCAACGCCGTCGCGTCGGGCGAGGATGTCTCCACCTTGCGGCGCGGGCTACTGTCCAACCGCGAGATAGGCAAGGCCGTCGGGATGCTGATGATGCTGCACGGTGTGGACGAGCAAGAAGCGTTCAACATCCTGCGCCGGTACTCCCAAGATCTGAACATCAAGCTCGCCGACGTAGCGCGGACTGTCATCGAAAGCCGCGGCAAGCCGATGTTCGGCCGCAGTGACCAGCGCTAGCGTCGGTGTCTGAGCTTATTCCGGCAACCGCAACTCGGGTTTCTCGACCTCTTCGATGTTGACGTCTTTGAAGGTGACAACCCGCACCTGCTTGACGAACCGGGCCGGGCGGTACATGTCCCATACCCACGCGTCGGACAGCCGTAGCTCGAAGTACACCTCGCCATCGGCGTTGCGCGGAACCATCTCGACACTGTTTGCCAGATAGAAGCGTCGCTCGGTTTCCACCACGTAACTGAACTGCCCCACGATGTCCTTGTATTCGCGGTACAGCGAGAGCTCCATCTCGGTTTCATACTTTTCGAGATCTTCGGCACTCATCAGCTCAGCCGTCCTTCTCCGTCCCGCGGTTGATTGGCGTGCTCCATCTTTCCCCACCCATTTTCATTCTGCTGACCCGGTGCGCACTCCGCCACCATCTGGGTACCCGACCCCGACGCCACCCGCCGTACGTTGATGAATGAACGCCGATGCTCCGAGCAGGGCCCCAGCTCGTTGAGCGCCGCCAAATGCGCCGCGGTGCTGTAGCCCTTGTGCACGGCGAAGCCGTAGCCCGGATGATCGGACTCCATTGCCACCATCAGCCGGTCCCGGCTGACCTTGGCCAGCACACTGGCCGCGGCGATGCACGCCGCCGCTGCGTCACCTCCGATGACCGGCAGCGACGGCACGGGTAGCCCCGGCACCCGGAATCCGTCGCTGAGCACGTAACCCGGGCGAAGCGACAGTCCTGCCACCGCCCGGCGCATGCCTTCGATGTTCGCCACATGCACGCCGCGGCGGTCAACCTCGGTCGACGGGATGAACACCACGTGGTACGCCAGCGCGTATCGGCAAATCAGCGGGTAGAGCCTCTCCCGCGCCTTTTCGCTGAGCTTCTTCGAATCATCAAGAGCAGCAAGGCTTTCCAATCGGCTCGGCCCCAGTACGCACGCGGCGACCACAAGCGGCCCCGCGCACGCCCCGCGCCCGACCTCGTCCACGCCGGCGACCGGCCCGAGACCGCTGCGATACAGCGCGGCCTCCAGGGTGCGCAGGCCCGACGATTTGCGGATCACCGTCCGCGGCGGCCAGGTCGTGGCCATGGCCTAGTGATTCTGCTGAGGATTCACCGCACGCACAGCGCCCCACCGCGAGGGCGGCCACACAATGAACCTCGCCTTGCCGATGACATTGCCGACCGGCACCGTGCCGGCCATGGGATCACCCGTGCACAGCAGTCCGTTGATGGCGTCGCCAGGGGTGCTGGTGCAGTGTGCGCGGGAGTCCGCCGAGTGAGTCCGGTTGTCCCCCATCACCCATAGCCGCCCCTGCGGAACGCTGACGGGCCCGAATTCGGGCCCCAGGCAGGGATAGACAGCCGGGTCGGCGTTCAGCGTCGCCGGGTCGAGGTACGGCTCTGTCAGCTTCTTGCCATCGACCGTCAGCCCGGTGTTGTTGCGGCACTGCACGGTCTGGCCGCCCACCGCGATAACGCGCTTGACCAAGTCGTTTTCGTCAGGAGGCACAAACCCGATGAACGAGAACGCATTTTGCACCCAACGGATCGCAGCGTTGTGCGAACGGATGGATTTGTAACCGATGTTCCACGGCGGCGGTCCCTTGAACACGATCACGTCACCGGGTTGCGGCGAGCCGAAGCGGAAGGTGACCTTGTCGACCATGATCCGGTCGCCGACACAGCCCGAGCAGCCATGCAGCGTGGGTTCCATCGATTCCGACGGGATGAGGTAGGGACGGGCCACGAACGTCAACATGACGTAGTAGAGCACCAACGCGATGACGGCCAGGATCACCGTTTCCCGCAGCGCCGCCCGCCTTTTGTCAGCGTGATCGTCCGGGTCCGAATCCGGCTCCGCTACGGGCGGGGCGCTTGTCGCGACTTCTGGATCGGCCGGACCGGAATCGGGTTGACCCTCGGGCGGGCCGGTCGGTTCAGTCACGGGTTCAGCGTAGTCAGCATCGCCGGGCAAATCGGCAGGGCCGCCACAGAAACGCCGACCGCGCCGAAAATCAGCGCTTTTCCTTGATCTTGGCTTTCTTGCCGCGCAGCTCGCGCAGGTAGTAGAGCTTGGCGCGACGAACGTCGCCGCGCGTCACGACGTCGATGTGGTCGATGTTGGGCGAGTGCACCGGGAAGGTCCGCTCGACGCCGACGCCGTAGCTCTCCTTGCGGACGGTAAAGGTCTCGCGGACCCCGCCGCCCTGGCGGCGCAGCACGACGCCCTTGAACACCTGGATACGCTCCTTGGCGCCCTCGATGACCTTCACGTGGACGTTGATCGTGTCACCGGGGTTGAAGGCCGGGAGGTCGTCGCGCAGCGACGTCTTGTCGACGAAATCCAGCGTGTTCATGTCGGAAGACACTTCCTTGCGGTCGCGGCTGCGTGCTGCTGCTCACCGCTGCGAACAGGTGGGCAGGCAACCTAGCCGATGGGTTTCGGGCATCTGGGTGCGTCTCGCGGTAGGCGGGAGCGGACGGTCCGGCCGACAACCGCTGGAGACAACTGGTCAATTGTGCCAGATCGGGCCCACGCAGCGAAATCGCGGCGAATCGCCGCTCCGACTGACCCGGCCGTGACGTGGGCGAATGGTACACATGAGCGTGAAATGACCAAGCGAGCCCGGCCGCTGCTGCGACTGATCGCCACCGCGGCGGTGCTGACGGTGTGGATGACCGGCTGCGCAAAGGTGTACGGCTCACCCGACAGCCCGGAACCCGCGGTCCATGCCCCGGAGTCACCTCCTGCCGCCGCGTTTGACGGGTTGCCGGCCCGGATCGCGCAGGCCACCGACGCCGCCGTCGCAGACGGCGCAACCATCTCGATCGCCGTCCTGGACCGCGTCACCAGTCAGATGCTGTCCAACGGCAACAACCAGCTGGTCGGGATCGCATCCGTCGCGAAGCTCTTCATCGCCGACGATCTGTTGTCACAGGATGCAAGCACGCCGCTGTCGTCGGGCGACCGCCAGGCGCTGGACAGCATGCTGCGGTCCTCCGATGACGACGCCGCAGAGACGTTCTGGGCCGCGCGCGGCGGCGAAACGATCATCAACGACGTCGCCGGTCGCTACGGGTTGACGTCGACCACGCCACCCAGCGACGGGCAGTGGTGGGACACGATGAGCTCGGCCACGGATCTGGTGCATTACTACGACAGGCTGCTCAGCGGGTCCGGCGGATTGTCTGGCGAGCGTGCGGAGATCATCCTCAACGACCTTGCCGGCTCGACGGCTACCGGGGCGGACGGCTACCCGCAACGGTTCGGCATTCCCGACGGGCTCTTCGCCGAACCGGTCGCCGTCAAGCAGGGATGGATGTGCTGCATGGACGGCAGCAGCTGGATGCATCTGTCGACGGGCATCATCGGCGCGGACCGGCGATACGTCATGGTGATCGAGTCGCAGCAGTCCTCGGACGATGCGACCGCGCGGGAAACCATCACTCAGGCCGTCAAGACGATGTTTCCGTCCGGGCGGATCGGCGCCTAGCCCCGATCCGGGTGCCACAGGTCGGGACGGCGTTCGCGGGTGCGCTGCTCCGCGGTCTGCCGCCGCCAAGCCGCGACGCGAGCGTGATCGCCCGACAACAGCACCTCGGGGACGTCGAGCCCGAGCCAGCTCGGCGGCCGGGTGTACGACGGGCCTTCCAGCACACCGTAGGAATGCGAATCGTCTTGGTGCGAAAGAGGATTACCCAAGACGTTCGGCAGGAGACGCAGCACCGCCTCGATCATGACCAGCGCCGCCGACTCTCCGCCCGGCAAGACGTAGTCGCCGATCGACACCTCCTCGATTCGCATCCGCGTAGCCGCATCGTCGATGACTCGCTGATCGATCCCCTCATAGCGGCCGCACGCGAACACAAGATGCGATTCACTGCCCCACCGCTGCGCGGTCGACTGCGTGAACAGTACGCCTGCAGGCGTCGGGACAACGAGAAGCGTTTCCGGCGAGCAGATCTCGTCGAGCGCCTCGCCCCATACCGGCGCTTTCATCACCATCCCGGGACCGCCGCCGTAGGGCGAGTCGTCGACCGAGCGGTGCACGTCGTGCGTCCAGCGACGGAGGTCGTGCACACCGAGCTGGACCAGACCTGATTCTATTGCCTTGCCCGGCAATGACTCTCGCAGCGGATCCAGGTAGGTCGGGAAGATCGTTACGACATCGATTCTCACCACACTGCGTCCTCAGTTCTCCAGTTCCAGGAGTCCCTCGGGCGGATCGACCTCCACGACACCGTCCTCCAACGAGACCGACGTGACGATCGCGCCCACGAACGGCACCAGCAACTCGCCGCCCTGTTCACGGTTGACGGCCAGCAGCTCACCGCCCGCGGTGTGCAAAACCTCAGCAACGACGCCGATTTCGCGGCCGTCAACCGTCCGCACGCGAAGACCTTCGAGCTGGTGGTCGTAGTAGGTGTCGGCCTCGTCGATGGGCGGCAGGTCCGCGGAGTCGACGACGAACAGGCTGCGGCGCAGTGCGTC
This sequence comes from Mycobacterium sp., assembly GCF_049281135.1. Taxonomy (GTDB): domain Bacteria; phylum Actinomycetota; class Actinomycetes; order Mycobacteriales; family Mycobacteriaceae; genus Mycobacterium. Next base: position 8,868 of record NZ_JBAPRN010000726.1, read on the forward strand.
GGCGGCGTCACGGTCGGCGACGCCGGATAACCGCACCAGCAGGCGGCTGCCATGGGCACGGACCGTTTCGACGGTGTAGATACGCTCGCGGCGATCAGAACCCTTGGCGCGCAATATCGAACCGGGCGCGAACCGAAGCTCCGGGTCATCGGTGCGAACCTCGACGACGAGTTCGCCGGTGACGCCGTGCGCTTTGACCACGCGCCCGACTGTCAACTCCAAGGGAGCTCTCCGCTACTGGTCGGTGTCCACCACGTCGACACGAATGCCGCGACCACCGATGCCCGCAACGAGGGTGCGCAGCGCGGTCGCGGTGCGCCCGCCTCGACCGATCACCTTGCCCAGATCGTCGGGGTGAACGTGCACCTCGACGGTCCGGCCACGCCGGCTGGTCACCAGATCGACGCGTACATCGTCAGGGTTGTCGACGATCCCGCGGACCAGATGTTCGACGGCGTCGACGACGACGGTACTCATGGCGGTGGTCAGCTCTCGGTCGCGGGCTCGGCCTGCTCGCCAGCAGCGGCCTGCTCGCCAGCAGCGGCCGGCGCGGCCTCATCGGCCGGCTTCTCGGCTTCGTCGGCCTTCTCGGGGGTGTCCGCTTTCGCAGCGGTGTCCGCGGCGGCGGCCTTCTTCGCCGGAGCCTTCTTCTTCTTCGGCGTCGAGGCCTCGGTGTCGGGGCCACCATCGGCGGCAGCCAGGGCGGCGTTGAACAACTCGAGCTTGGTCGGCTTGGGTGCGGCGACCTTCAGCCTGCCCTCTGCGCCGGGCAGTCCCTTGAACTTCTGCCAGTCGCCGGTGATCTTCAGCAGCTTCAGGACGGGTTCGGTGGGTTGAGCCCCTACCGACAGCCAGTACTGGGCCCGCTCGGAGTCGACCTCGATCAGGCTCGGCTCCTCCTTGGGGTGATACCGGCCGATGACCTCGATTGCTCGGCCTTCGCGCCGTGTCCGCGAATCGGCGACCGCGATACGGTACTGCGGATTGCGGATCTTTCCGAGCCGGGTGAGCTTGATCTTTACAGCCATGGTTGAGCAACTTCTCCTACCGATGTCACGCTGCAATTCAGCGATTCGGGCGGGATGCCCGGATCCGGTTTTGCCTCGCGTGTGTGACCGCCGAACAAGCATCGCGCAAACGATGGGTCGCGCGGCGGACAGCCGCCTATTGTGCCAGAGCCGGGCCTGAAGTCAGAAATTCAGTCCGAGCGCGGCCCCTACAGGATTTTCTGGAAGCACTTGGTCTCCACCCGGCGGGTCATCCGCCACCCGTCGGCGGTGCGGACGAAGTCGTCGTCGTACCACAAGCCGCAGAACATGATCTGTTCCTGGTCTTTTTTCGTCGCCCCCGGCAATACCATCGGGTTGAAACAAATCGTCCGTGACGACGCGGTGTCCCCGTCGATCCGAACCGAGAAGTTGCCCAGCATGTGCGCGTACATCGGAAAGTTCGGCAAGACCTCGGCCAACCAGGCTTTCACCTCCGGATAGCGGCCTTCGATGCCACCGAGGGCCGTGTAATCGATGTAGGCGTCCTGGGTGAATACCGCGTCCAGACCGTCGAAGTGATGCGTGTCGATCGCGGTCGAGTAATCAACGATCAGCTGCTGGATTTCCAACCGGTCCGAGATTTCGGCATGGCTCAACATGGGTCGATTGAACACCTCCGAGGTCAACGACAGGCGGCGCGGGCCGGTAAGCTGCGTGGCCATGCGGAAGCTTCTCGCCGCAGTAGCGGCTGTCTTCTCCCTTGTCGGCAGCAATGCAACTGCTTGGGCGGACACCGGCGTGCAGCCGGTCGGTTCGGTGCCCATCCCCGATGGGCCGGCTCAGACCTGGCTGGTCGCGGACCTCGATTCCGGTCAGGTGCTGGCCGCTCGCGACGAGAACCTTCGTCATCCACCGGCCAGCACCATCAAGGTGTTGCTGGCGCTGGTGGCCCTCGACGAGCTGAGCCTGGACTCGACCGTCGTCGCCGACCCAGCCGACAGCCAGGTCGAATGCAACTGTGTGGGCGTGAAAGCCGGCCGCACCTACACGACGCGCCAACTGCTGGACGGCCTGCTTCTGGTGTCGGGTAACGACGCGGCCAACACGCTGGCGCACATGCTGGGCGGCCTGGGCGCCACCGTGGCCAAGATGGACGCCAAGGCGGCATCGCTGGGCGCGGTGAACACCCATGCGTCAACGCCGTCGGGATTGGACGGGCCGGGCGGCTCGGGTTGGTCGACAGCCCACGACCTCGCGGTCATCTTCCGAGCGGCGATGGCCAACCCGGTCTTCGCTCAAATCACGGCAGAGCCGTCGGCTGTGTTCCCCGGAACTGACGGAGACCACCCGATCGTCAACCACGACGAGCTCCTGACGCGATACCCGGGCGCCATCGGCGGCAAGACCGGGTTCACCGACGCCGCGCGCAAGACATTCGTCGGCGCCGCGGCTCGCGGGGGCCGCCGCCTGGTGGTAGCCATGATGTACGGGTTGGTGCGCGAGGGCGGACCAACCTACTGGGATCAGGCCGGTGGCCTGCTCGACTGGGGCTTTGCGCTCAACCCGCAGTCGGCGATCGGCACACTGTAGGTCTCAGACGACACCCGCCACGGTTTCGGCTAGTCTTCGGTGTGCCGTGGGATTTTATTGCGCAGGAGTCGAATATGAGTATCCGCGGCGTTCGGTCGACACACGTCGGCAGGGTCCGTGGGTTGAGTCGCCAGCCATTGTCAACGACGTCTGCTCCGTTAGTAGCCGACGCAGGTGTCCGTAAGGAATGAGAGATCGATGATGGCCGAAAACCAACATGCTGAATCTGGTTCGCCACCTCAATCCGACAAAGACGACTTCAGCACCCATGAGTCGGAGGTCGAGGGGCTGGCGGTGGTAGCCGTGAGCGGAAGCGTGGACATGCTTACCGCCCCCGGGCTGACCGAGGCCATCGATTCCGCGCTCGCCAAAAAGCCCAAGGGCCTCATCGTCGACTTGTTGAGGGTCGAATTCCTCGGCTCGGCCGGCATCAGCGTCTTGATGAAGACCCGCGACAACCTCGGCGAGTCCATCCCGTTCTGCGTGGTCGCCGATGGGCCCGCCACGCATCGACCACTCACGTTACTGGGTATCAACGAGCTGATGAGCGTGTATCGAGGGCTGGACGACGCCGTCGCGAAACTCACCGACGACTAGGCGGTCAGCCCGGCAGGCCGATGCCGCTCAGCAACGACGACAGTAGGGCGATCCGCCGATCTTCGATGTCGGGCTGCGGTAGTACAGCTCGCAACATCGCGGCTCCATCAAAAGTGTTGGTCAACAACGCCACCAGAACCGGGAACGTCTCCTGCGACAAATTGTCGGCGCCGGGTAGAGCGCGCGCGGCGTCGCAGATCTTGCTGGTGTATTGCTCGAGAACGTTTTGTAAAGTGGCATTGAGCTTTTCGTCGGTGCGCGCGGCGATCATCAGTTCGTAGAGCACGGCGTTGGTCGGACTGCTGGTGATGTCTCGCAGGATCGTCAGTCCGGCCTCCATGGCCGGCCGGTCAGAAGGTATCGCGGCGACCTGCTTGGTGAACGAATCCAGTTGCCGCCGAAGCACTTCGTAGGCCGTGGCAGCCATGAAGTCGCCCATCGTGTCGAAGTGCCGGAACAAGGCGCCGACGGATACTCCGGCTCGCTTGGTGATAACCGCCGCGGAGGCCCGGGCGTATCCGACTTCGATGATCGTCCCGATGCTGGCCTCGAGCAGACGCGCCACCGTCTCCTCCCGGCGCTGTTGCTGCGTCCTTGCCATCGGGTGACCTACGCGCTCGAGCCGGCGAGTTGTCGGCGACTTGCGCCCGCCCGCAGGTAGCGGCCGGACTTCACCGTCTTACCGTAGCCGTCGCGGAATTCGCCGTTGCGGAACACAATTGCGCCGTTCACACCCGTCGCCACCACCGCCGCGTCGTTGCGGTTGACCATGCGGCTCAGGTCGCCGTAGAACGGGACCTTTTCCTCGTGATAGGCATCCACCGAGTCGTCCAGGCCGGCGGGATCGATCACGACGAAGTCGGCGCGATCGCCTTCCCGCAGCGTGCCGGCGTCCAGGCCGAACCATTCGGCCACTTCGCCGGTCAGGCGATGCACGGCGCGTTCGATGGTGAGGAAGGGCTGCCCATCTTGGTAAGCGTCCAGCGTGCGCTTGAGGAACCGCAGCGAATAGTTGTAGAAGGCCATGTTGCGCAGGTGCGCACCGGCGTCGGAAAAGCCCATGTGGATACTCGGTTCGGCGGCCAACTTGTTCAGCTGCTTGGGCCGATGGTTGGCGACGATGGTGGTCCAGCGCACGTTGCGCTCACCGTTTTCGACCAGGACATCGAGGAACGCGTCCAGCGGGTGGAGCCCTCGCTCCTTGGCGATCGCACCGAAGCTCTTGCCGATCAGCGTCTTGTCGGGGCATTCGACGATCACTGCGTCGTGAAAGTCTTTGTGCCACAGCGACGGGCCGAGCTTGACGCGGTCGAATTGCCGACGGAACCTGCGGCGGTATTCCGTATCGGCCAGTAACTCATTGCGCTCCAGCTGGTCCCGCAGGTGTAGCGCAGCGGTCCCCGCACCGAACTCTTCGAAGACCGGCAGGTCGATGCCGTCGGAGTAAAGCTCGAACGGCACCGGCAGGTGCTGGAATCGAACCTTCGACCGCAGGACAAAGTTCATCAGCCGCGTGCCCAGGCCGAACACGTGTACCGCTAACGGCATCGACTTGGCGTCGGCAGATACCAGCAGGCTCATGCGAACGGCTTTGCGCAACCCGAACATTGGGCTGCTGGCCAGGAAGAACAGCAGTCCGGATTCGGCTTTGGCGACGTTGGGCGCACTCTGCAGAATCCGGCCGCGCTTGCGCAGCACCTTGATCAGCTTGCGGCGTTCCCGCCACGTCGCGAAGGTGGACGGCAGCGCGCGAGAGCGGAAGCGGTCGCCGTCGAGTTTGTCGATCGCAGCGTCCATCCCGGACATGCCGAGCATGCCGGCCTTCAGAGCGTCGTCCAGCAAAGCGGCCATCTTGTCGAGTTCGGCGTCGGTGGGCTCCACGTCGCGGGTGGTGGCGCGTTCGAGGCCGAGCACCGAGGTCCGGAGATCCGAATGACCAAGCAGTGAGCTGACATTCGGGCCCAACGGCAGGCCGTCGATTGCCTCGACGTATTCCGCGGGAGTCGACCAGGTCTTGTTGTCCTGCAATGCGGCAAGAACGAATTTGCGCGGCACCGCCTCGACCCGACTGAACAGGTCGGCGGCATCGTCGGCATTGGCGTAGACGGTCGACAGCGAGCACATGCCGAGCAATACCGTGGTGACACCGTGGCGAACCGACTCCCGCAATCCGGGATCCAGCAGCACCTCGGCGTCGTAGTGGGTGTGCACGTCGACGAATCCGGGAACGACCCACTTACCCTTCGCGTCGATGATCTCGGGGCAGCCGGTCTCGTCCAACGAAGTCGACGACACCGTGCACACGACGCCGTCGCGGATGCCCAACGTGCGGGTTTGCGGCGTGCTGCCGGTTCCGTCGAACCACAATCCGTCGCGAATGATCACGTCGTAGCTCACTATCTTCCTCCGCATCGTTGGGGTGTTGCCAAGCTAGCATAGATAGCGAGTACTCGCAATCTTTTCTTGCTCGCCCTGCTAGAGCCGTCCCCTGGTTCGCGGCCGCTGCACCGATGGACTCACCGCACCGAGAAGCGCCGTGAGCTCGGCGATCGAGATGTCGTCCAGACCGTGCACCGCGTCGATGATCTGGGCGCGCAGCGCGTCGTCGGCGAATGGTTCGGCGAGCCAATGGAATTTCTCCACTACCCGATCCCATGACATGGGCCGAGTCGGCGATCCCTCGAAGTCGGACTGTTCGCGGCGAAACTCGCGACCGTCCTTGAGCGTGATCTGCACGCGAGCCTGCGTGCGTTCGGGATAGGCCGCGGTCAGATCGGCGGCCTGGCGGACATCTACCCGCACCAGCAGGTCTTGGACGTCACTGCGGCGGACTCGTTGTGTCTCAAGCTGTTCGGGACCGACCTGACCGTCCAGCAACGCCGCGGCCACCAGATACTTGAGGTTGTAATCCGCCTGCTCTTTGGTCGACGGGTGGTCCTTGTTGCCGTAACGGCCACCGCCGGCGATGTCGAATGCACCTTGGAATACCTCGAGTGTCACTGTCGCGACGTCCGCACCGGTGATGCCGTGCTCGTCACGAAGCGCCAGCGTTGCGTCGATAACCACCTGGCCGTGGATCAGCGCGCAGTACTGCTTGAGGTAGGTCTGCTCGACAGCGATCAGTGCGCGGTCGGATGTGCTCAGATCGATGCGCTGATCGAACAACTGCTCAAGGCCATTGGGTCCCTCGAAAAGCGCACGCGGACCCGTGATTCCGCGGCCGGCAAGCATGGTCGCATAGACGGCACGCATCCCGGTGATGGCCGGCGAGATGCCCTTCCATGTCGACACCGGTTCGGTGTGCACGGCTGCGAGGGACACGTTGTCCACCGCGGAGGAGGCGACGGCGTCGCCGGTCTGCGCGACGCCAAGACCGAGCAGCTTCGCCGAGCCCGCTGCGGCCGAGATTCCCAGTTGCAGCGCGTGGTTGAGGCCGCGGCCCATCACGGGAACCTGCGCGCTGAAACGACACTGGACCTCATAGGCGATCGCGAGAGCCAGCAGGAAGTCCGACCCGCTGGCATCGACGTGCTCGGCGACGGCGAACACCGCACCGAAGTTGTCCGCCGGATGGCACAAACCGCCGGGGGTCAGATAGGTATCGAGGAGATCCGGATAACGCACCAGCACCGCGTTGAAGAAGGCGGCCTGATCCACCGACGCGCGTCCGCCGCCGACGAAAGTCGCGGTCGGGCGGCTGCTGAACTGTTCGGCATGTGCGCGGATCGCGGGAATGAGCTCGCCGTCGAGCGCGCCGATCGCACAGGCGATGCTGTCCAGGACATTGCGTTTCAGCGTCGCCCGCGCGTCTCCGCTGATATCGGACTGATCAGCGTTGACCACGAAATCTGCGAGCCGGTCGACGGTGTACCCGGGGCTGTTGTCGGTCATGGCAGGCCTGTCTCGAAAACGGTTGGCGAGTCCAGATTGCCATCTCCGGCAAGTTCGATGCGCCGGTACATGTC
>NZ_JBAPRN010000727.1:0-8508 GCF_049281135.1 Mycobacterium sp.
CCCCAGTTGTCACCGCTGAGAGGTGTCGGGTCCACATTCCAAGCCCAGTTGCCGTCGGGCCCGATTCCCCAGGCCCACCACGTATTCCGGTCCGTGAAGCTCGACGCCGGGCAGTGATACAGCCAGACCTGGTGATCGCGGGCGAACCCGTCGGCGACGATATAACAATTACCGTCGGGCGCCTGGTAGCCGCTGATCTGTGTTTCGTTGCCGTTCTGCCAGCTGACTGCGTCCCGACAGGACCCGGGAACGGTCGCCCACCCCGGGTTGTTGGGGTCGATTGTCACCAGTCGCGTGTCGATGGGTTGCAGGTTTGCCGTCCTTGTCACGAAGGCATAGTCGATGCCGAAGACCTGAACCGTCCCGGCCGGCAATTGGCTACCGCCGGGTACCGACGGTGGGGGCTCGGCGTAGAGGGTGCCATTCCCGCCAAACGAGCCGTTGAACTGAATTGTGTTGCTATTAACGGTGCCTGGTTGGACTTTCAGGGCCATCGATTGGCTCCATGTCCCACTTCCGCAAGAGTTGCCCGAGAAGGTGTCGCCGCCCAGAGCCACCAGACCGCTCGGCGATATTTCACAGAGGTCGACGGCTCCGGCGCCGAACGCGCCGGTCGGTGATTCGGTCCCGGCGATGGGCCCCAGATTGATGGCCTGCCCTGGTGCGGGTTGTGGCAGCTGTGGCAGCGCCAGCGTCTGCACAGCCGCAGCAAGTACGGCAGGCGCCAACGGGCGGGCACCTGACTTGGGTGCCGGCGGTACGCGTTTGCCGACTCGTTTCCGTGGTGCCGGCTTCTTCAATGCGGTACTGGCCTGCCCTATCGATGGAGCTTTCTTCGACGCGGCACTGGTCCGCACTGGAGATGGGGCTCTCTTTGATGCGGCGCTAGTTTTCACTGCTGCTGCGGTCTTTTTCGGAGACTTCGTTTCGAGCGTTGTTGTCATTTTGATCCCGTCCTTAGGTAGTGGTTGAAGGGGCTCATTGACCGGTGAGGCCGTGTTCCTCGTTGAGGGCGTCCTCGTACACGCCCGTGACCTGTTCCCAGTCCTTGATGCGTGTCAGTTGAGTGGTGCTGGCGCCGGCGACGTCCACGGTGCTGAAGTTGTTGTCGGCGTACACGAATCCGTGCGTTTTGCCGGCGGTGTCGGTGTACCAGCCGGCGATGTCCCCGTTGTCGTTGATGCCGAACGCGGTCGTGCCGCTGGCGAGCGGGAAGTTCAGAGGGCTGTATACACCGCCCGACAGCAGAAAGCCGTGGGTTGCTCCCGCTGTATCCGTGTATCCTCCGACGACGTCGCCGTTGGCGTTGATTCCCCCGACCGCAGTGTTTTTGGCTCCCGGGAAATCGATGGCCGTGAAGGTACCGCCGCTGCTGATGAACCCATGCTCGACGCTAGCTGCGTCGAAATAGTCGCCCACGATAGTTCCGGCGTCGTTGACGTCGATGGCCTGAGTGTCGGTTGCTCCGGGGAAGTCGACGTTGGTAAAGCTGATGCTGTCGCTGGTGGTAAAGCCATGTGCCGAACCCGCGACGTCGTCGTACGCCCCAACGATCAGACCAGACGTGTTGAGGCCCGTTGCGATGCTTGCGGTCGAGTTGGGCACGTTGAGGATTTGGTAGGCCCCTCCCGCCACAGTGAATGCGGCCGGGGGCGAGGACGCGCTGCCGGGGTCGAAAATGAACGCGCCCAGCGACGTGGTGCCGTCAGTGTCGAAAACCAGTGTTTGTGCGGCGCCGGGATAGTCGACGCTGGTGAACTCGTACACCTTCGCTGTGTCCGGATGAGCGACAGCGGCGTCGGGCGAGATCGCGGTGCTTTCGGTCCCAACGGTGGGTGGAATGCCCAGTAGTCCGAGCAAGACGCTTCGTATCGTTACGGGCGCTGATGGCGGTGCCGTCGTAGTCATGTCGATCCCCTTCTAGCTCATACGCATTCGGATGCCGCTGGCCCGCTCAACGACACCACCGGTGTTAAGGTTTGCCGCTCTGGGCATCGGGTTACGCGGACCTGTGTTTCCCGACAACGCGAATCATCACCGCGGGTGCGCGCGACCGAACCAGTAGTCGACTACTCAACTAGCGGCGCCCGGACGGTCGGCGTCAACACGACAGTTCGTAAGTACTCGACGTTGGCGGGACCGAAGGGCCTAAAACGTCCAGCTTCGCTGTAGGTCGAGGACGAACCCGTGCCGTTGGGCGGTGTCGTCGCCGTGGTTCTGGCCGAATCCCCTGATCAACATGCACGCGACGACAGCGTCTTGCACACCGCAAGTGATCTGGTCACCGCCCATCAGCTTTCCTCCGGCACCCAAGATCACCTTCTGACCTGACGCCAGCGGCTTCCCGTTGAGCTTGTCCGTGTCGGGAGGCCTGCTCTGGTCGAAATACGCCTTGTAGTCCCCCGCGTAAACCCGGTTCGCCGGATGATCGAGACCAGGAATCGCCCCGAAGCAGGTTGCCGCCGTATCTCCACGGCTGCTCCACATTGCACACTGCAAGCCCGTTGGGCTGGTAAATGTTGCCAAGGGGTAGTGGCCGGACGCATCGTGATCCTGCGAGACGTCGGTGAAATCGTTGAGATCCGGAAACCCTGGCGGTCCAGGGGCCAGCGGCCCGGATGTGGCTGCCGGAGGTGCTGCATGTGACGAACCCACAACCGGATGCAGCAAAACCCGCACGACAACAACGACACCGCAGGCCGCGACTGCGACAACGGCCAGAGCGATCATGACCCGCCGGCGCGTACCGGTACTCAGCTAGACCACCGCCCTCTCCGAACGACGACTTCCATCATTTCACCGCTGGTCGACGGTGTCCGTCGTATCGCTGTGCCATCTCGGACATGGAGTCTTGAAACTCTCGATGGTCTGTTTCGAGAAAAATGGCTGCCGAGTTTTGCCGTCATCGCATATCTTCAGCCCAGGCAATGTGGCCCTCGAAGCAGAGCGATGTCGCCATGTCCCCGTAGCGATCTCGGAACTCCGCGTAGGCGACGGCATCGCCATCGGCCCGCGCCACGAGCGCTCGCAGTCGCAGGAGCCAGATATCGCGAATTACCCGCGGCTCATCGGCTCGCGCAGCCGCCAGCCGCTCGATGGCGGCCTCGGCTTCGGCCACGTCACCGTCGGCTCCGCGCTCGAGCAGTGTCTCCACCAGAACACCCATCGCTGTGACGCCCCCCGCCAGCAGTTGCCCCTCGCGGACCAGGTGGTCGGTGGATGCCTGCATCAGCTGGATCGCCTCGTCGCGGGCTCCACGCCGAGCCATTTCCCGCGCCACGTACACCTCGACGAGCGGTAGATCCCCGAGGTTGTGTGCATCGCGTACAAACACGTCCCTGACCGCGGCCAGAAGTGTCTGTCCGCGGTCACGCTCCGCAGCCGTGTGGCGATGCACCAGTGCGACGCCCAGTGCCATCCGGGCGAATGACGGAGCCATATCATTGCCGGCTCGTTCGGCAATCGCTAGCGCATCCTCGATCTCGTGCACCGCGCGGTCGTCGGCAGCCAGTACGCCATTCGATATTCCCGGGAAGTAACCGAAATCGGCGACCCCGGCGTAGGTCAGTGGGTCGGCAATGCGGGCGATCTCCAGGCCATGACGCAGATCCTCGCGCCATCCGGGACGACCCAGCCAATAGCTTGCCGTAGCCCGTGCCGTCAGCGCCAGTGCTAAGGGAGACCCGAAGATGAAGTTGCCCATGAACGGATCACCGTCGGCCAGGTCGATAACCCTCTGCGACCACCGCAGCACGTCAGGCCACCGACCACATTCGAAATTGGCGTAGAGCGCCGGATAGGACAACCCCACCGTCAAGGTCGGATCGCCAAGGGACTCGATGAGGGCCATGGCCTCCGATGCCAACTTCGACGCCTCACGAATCCGGCCCCGATACGCGTGATCCATCACCAGCCCCCCCATGGCGACGGCCAGTGGCGCCTTGTCCCCGGTAACGGCGCACAACTGTCGCAACTCGTCGACGCGGGCGCCGGCGTCGTTCGTATGGATCCGATAGGCGGTCCCGCACAACATGGTTCGTGGGGCGATGCGCATGGCTGCCCAGTTCGGGTCGTCGGCGGGCAATGCGTCGGCGATCGCTCGGGCGCGCTCCCAACTGGTTCGTGCTGCGGGCATGTTGCGACTGGTTGCCCAAGCCCCGGCGCGCAGGTGCCAGCCGTAGGCGGCGCGCAGATCGCCGGCGGCCTCCACATGTTCGGCAATCAAAGCGGCATTTTCCTCAGCCGCTGCCGAGTCCCGTGATTCGATTGCGGCCGCGACGCGCCGGTGCAGCTCGGCACGATCGGATTTGAGCTGTGAGTCGTAGGCCACCGCACGGATGAGCGGATGGTGAAACACGTACTCCGGTCCTCCGGTGAACCTCACCTGATCGACGAGTTCGGCCACCACAAGGTCCTCGACAATCGGTTCAATGCCCAGTGTTTCGAGCAGGCCCGGGTCGAACCGCGAGCCGATGACCGCCGCAGCGCTCAAGGTGCGCTTGGCGACTGGGGCAAGGCGGTCGATGCGGGCGGCGATAGTCGCCTGCACGGTGGCGGGCATGCTGACCTCGGCTATTCCGACCGTTGATGAGTAGGCGCTGCGGTTGCCATTGAGCACGCCGCGCTCGGCCATGTCGCGCACCATCTCCTCGGCGAAAAACGGATTACCGGCCGCCCTCTCAGCGATCTTCTGGCCTAGCGCGTCAACAGAGGGGTCGTGGCCGAGCAGCTCTGAGACCAGCGCTGCGGTCTCCGAATCGCTGAGCGGCGCCAGGGCGATGCTTTGAGCACCCGGGACCCGGCTCAACGCACCCCGATATTCGGGGCGATAGGTGATCAGCACCACCGCGCGGGTCTGCGGAATCACAGCCATAAAGCTCGCAAGCATGGATTCGCTGGCCTCGTCGATCCAGTGCACGTCCTCGATGACATAGACTGCCGGGGCTCGGCGTGCCAGCGACGCCGCATTGACCAGTGCAGTCAACCGCCGCCGACGGGCGTCCGGATCGATCTTGGGCAGCGTCACCTCGGGATCGGCAACGCCCAGCAGGTCATCGAAGAGCAGTAGGTCTTCGGGGTCGGCGTCGGGCACCCGGGCCCGTATCTGGGTGCGGGAGCCGGCGGCGTCCAGATCACCTACGCCGAAGACTGCGCGCAGCAGTCGCGCCACGACGTAAAACGGGATATCGCTGGCGTGCGATTCGCAGAAGGCGGCGAAAAAGTCCACGCCCCGAGCCGCTGCCTTCGCGGCGACCTCACGCACCAGACGGCTCTTGCCGATTCCGGGCGTCCCCGTCACGCCGACCACCGCACCGTAGCCGTCGACGGCACGGTCCAACACGCCCTCGGCAGTGGCCATCTCCCACCGTCGACCGACAAGGTTCGACTCGGTGTGGCCAACGTCGCGATGCGTTTCCGCCATCCCCAACAGCCGGTGGGCGGGCACCGGCTTGTTGGCGCCCTTGATGTGCACCATCTCGGTGTCACCCAACAACGCCGTGCCACCGACCAGCCGTGCCGTGGATTCGCTGAGCATCACCCCGCCCGGGGGCGCGACGGATTCCATTCGTTGCGCCAGACCCACCTGCTCGCCAATCGCAGCGTAACCCAAAGCGCCCGAACCGATCTCACCGGCAACGACCTCACCGGAGTTAAGTCCGACGCGCAGCAGCAGATCCAGACCGTCACGGTCTTTGACGTCGACAGCCAGTCGAGCGGTTTCATCGTGAATGCCCAGCGCCGCACGGCAGGCGCGAACGGCGTGGTCTTCCAACGCCACTGGCGCACCGAACACCGCCATGATCCCGTCGCCGGTGAACTGTGCGACCGCGGCGCCGTAACGCTGCACCACCTTTGCAGCGCGGTTGGCGAGCTCGGTCATGATCTCGCGCAGCCGCTCTGGGCCGACTGCCGCGGCGATGTCCATCGAGTGGACCACATCCGCGAAGAGGACCGTCACCTGCTTGTATTCTGGGTGGGTGTCGGTTGGGTCGGCGACTGGGGAGCCACAGGCGTGGCAAAACCGGGCGTTCTCCAAAGGTGCTGCGCCACAACTCTGGCACACCGCTCCGGCCGTCATCCGACCCTCCGCTTATCCCGGCCCCCGGCATACACAGGATAGGCCGTCGGACACTCCACGAGGGGCTCTTGGCCCAGAGCGGTTATTACCGACGCGAAGCTCAAGATCCTGATATCTGGTCTGTTACAAGACCAGCATCCATCAGCACGCTCATCGATGTGTCGCGTTCCGCCGGGCCGGTTACTGTCCCGGTAACTCACCCGATGCGGCGAGGGCCAGTAGTTCGCCACGGCCGATCTGAGTGACTAGGCTCGCGCTGTCAAAGTAGATGCGTTCGTTGGTGATTCGATCGCCGTCGAAGAAGAACACGGCGATGATCGGTACCCGGAACGCCTTGCCGGTGGGCGGCATGCCGTAGAACTCACCGAGATTGGTTCCCAGCAGATCGAATTCGGTGATCACCGCGTCTTCGGTAACGTGGAAGCGCACATTGTCGTGCCGTTGGTCGGGGAACGCGGTCCGGGTGGTCCGGTAGTAGCCCATCACCTCGTCGTCGCCGTCGAAAACCTGACCGGTGGCCATGATCTCGTAGTGCGGGTGTCCGTTGAAGGTGGCCAGGGTGCGATCGAACTCCTTGGTCACCTCGGTATTCATGTGCTCTTCGATGAGCGCCAGGCGCCGTTGGCGGAGTTCGTCGCTGAGCATGTCTACTCCTTGGTGACTTTGGCCATTGCCAGCACGTCGAGGCGACGGTCGAGTTCTTCTTCGGACAGCTTGTCACCGATCAGCCCGCGGTCGATCACGGTCTGCCGAATCGTTTTGTGCTCCTTGAGTGCTTGCTTGGCCACCGCGGCCGCCTCTTCGTAGCCGATTACCGAATTCAGCGGCGTGACGATCGACGGGGACGACTCGGCCAGCTCGCGCAGGCGCTCGACGTTGGCGGTCAGCCCGACGATGCACCGCTCGGCGAACAACGTAGACACGTTGGCCAGCAACTTGAACGACTCGAGGATGTTGCGGGCCATCATCGGGATGTAGACGTTGAGTTCGAACGCGCCCGACAGTCCGCCGACGGCGATGGCGGCGTCGTTGCCGATGACCTGAGCGGCGACCTGGGTAACCGCCTCGCAGAGAACGGGATTGACCTTGCCCGGCATGATCGAGCTGCCCGGCTGCAGGTCCGGTAGGTGAATCTCGGCCAGGCCGGTCAGCGGGCCCGATCCCATCCAGCGGACGTCGTTGGCGATCTTGGTCAGCGACACCGCGATGGTGCGCAGCGCACCGGACGCTTCGACCAGCCCGTCGCGGGCCGCCTGAGCTTCGAAAGAGTTGGCTGCGGTGCGTAATTCGGTCAACCCGGTGTCTTTCACCAGCACCTGGACCACCTTGGCGCCGAAGCCGTCGGGAGCGTTGAGGCCGGTGCCCACGGCGGTGCCGCCGATCGCCAGCTCGCCCAGCCGGGGCAGCGTCGCTTTGACCCGTTCGATGCCGGCCTCGATCTGCCGGGCGTAGCCGGAGAACTCTTGGCCGAGGGTGACCGGGACGGCGTCCATCAGGTGTGTGCGGCCCGACTTGACCACCGTGTGCCACTCCCGGGCCTTGCCGGCCAGCGCGTCGTGCAGCACCTGTAGCGCCGGGATCAGATGGCGCACAGCGGCTTCGGTGGCCGCGACGTGGGTCGCGGTCGGAAAGGTGTCGTTGGACGACTGCGACATGTTGACGTCGTCGTTGGGATGCACGGTCACACCGTTGGCGCCGGCGATGCTCGAGATCACCTCGTTGGTGTTCATGTTGGAGCTGGTGCCCGACCCGGTCTGGAAGACGTCGATCGGGAACTGCTCGTCGTGCTTACCGTCGGCGATTTCCGCGGCGGCGGCGATGATCGCGTCGGCCTTGTCGGCGGCCAGCAGTCCGAGGTCCTTGTTGACCTGCGCGCAGGCGGCTTTCAGCAGACCCAACGCGCGGATCTGGGTGGGCTCCAGTCCCCGTCCCGATATCGGAAAGTTCTGCACCGCGCGCTGAGTCTGCGCGCGCCACAGCGCTTTCGCGGGCACCTTGACCTCGCCCATGGTGTCGTGCTCGATGCGGTATTCGCTGTCTGCCATTTGGGGGCTTTCTTGGTAGATATGTGGGACTCGTTGAGTAGCGGTTACGGCAGTGGGTATGCGGCGCTGCTGTCGCCGGTGAAGTCGATCGCGGAGTATTCGTTGAGCTTGGTCAGCCGGTGAAAGCCCTCGACCATCCGCAGCGTGCCCGACTTCGAGCGCATCACGATCGACTGGGTGGTGCAGCCGCCGGGCTCGTAGCGGACTCCCTTGAGCAGGTCGCCGTCGGTGACGCCGGTCGCGCAGAAGAAGACGTTCTCCCCGGACACCAGGTCGCCGGTGGTCAGCACCTGATCGAGGTCATAACCCGCGTCGAGTGCCTTCTGCCGCTCGGCGTCGTCCTTAGGTGCCAGCTGCGCCTGAATCTCGCCGCCCATGCAGCGC
>NZ_JBAPRN010000728.1:0-3017 GCF_049281135.1 Mycobacterium sp.
GTCAAATGGTTCTCGGCGATGTCGGGCCGTATCACCAAGCAGGACTGGGAGGATGCCGGACTTCGCTCGCCGATGCCCGACGACTGGAACTACTACGCGAAGATGAAGCCGTACTCCCACGACGACAGCTTCGTCGAAGACGTCATCAGCAAAACCACCCGCCGCCACTGCGAGGCCGCCTGGTTGTACGGGACGCCAGAGTATGTCGCCGACGCGCTGGTCCCTTACGTCGAGGCGGGAATCTCATGGATCGGTGTCGCCGACTACCTGTCGATGCTGCTGCCGCTGGAGGAGGTCGCCGGTGCTTTCCAGTTCGCCGTCGATGCGCTCGGTCGGCTGAAGGCTGAAACGCACGCCGGGGCGCCAGCATGAGCGACTACCACCCGCAATCGAAGGTTTGACGATGACCGATCAGCCACTCGCCGGCAAGGCGGCCGTCGTGACCGGCGGCAGCCGCGGGCTCGGCAAGGCCACCGCAATCGAGTTGGGTGCAGCCGGCGCGACCGTCTACGTCACGGCACGCTCGCTTGACGCCCCCGCCGGTCCGATGCCGGGCACCGCGGCCGAAACGGCCCGGGCCGTCACTGACGCCGGTGGCGTGGGCATCGGCGTGGGGTGTGACCACGCCGACGACGCCCAGGTCGCCGCACTGTTCGATCGTGTCGGTGACGAGCAGGGCGGTCTCGATCTGCTGGTCAACAATGTCTTCCCGAGTCCCGATACCGTCTCCGCCCTCGGCCCTGGCTGGGGCGGTCCACCCTTCTGGCAGACGCCGGTCGACAGCTGGGACGCACTGTTCACGATCGCTGTCCGCGGCCACTACGTCGCGACTCAGAAGGCGATGCCGCTGCTGCTCGAACGTAGCGGGCTCATCGTCAACGTGTCGTCGTGCGGCGCCGTCCACTACTTCATGTCACCGCTGTACGGTACCGGTAAGGCCGCCGGACACCGGCTCATGCTCGACATGCACCACGAGCTGCGCGACTACCCCGTGTCAATCCTGTCGATCTGGCCGGGAATCGTGCGCACCGAGTTCATCGGCGCGATGCTCGACCAGAACCCGCGCGCCGTCGAATCTCTCCTTCGCGAGGGCTGGGCCCAGTTCGCCGATACCGACGAGCGGCTCGCAAACATCAGCGACGACGAGCTGATCGCGCTCACCGAGACCCCGCACTACGCCGGCCGCGCTATCGCCGCGCTGGCCGCCGACGACGGTGTCGCCAAGAAGGCCGGCCGTGCTCACCCTGTCGTGTTGCTCGCCGACGAATACGGATTCACCGACACCGATGGCCGCAGGCCCGACGCGTTCCGGTTCCGCGAGACGACCGCGTGGCCGGCGCTCGGATGACCGAGGGCCGCTAGTGCACCCCAAGCTCTGGCTGGCCGGGCGCGCGGGAGCGATCGCCTGGGCGATGGCAGGCGAGAAGCTTCGGCCGCAGCCACCCCGGACGCGGGCCGACATTCCTCGCGATGGTTTCGACATCAACGAGGCCTGGCTCACCGACGTCCTGTGCCACGGGCGCCGCGACGCTCGCGTGGTGGGTTACAGCACCGAGGCAGGCACCAGCCAGACGACCACCCGCAGCGGGCTGCGTGTCGAATACAACGACGCCGGCCGCGAGGCCGGGCTCCCGACCGAGCTTTACACCAAGACCACTGCCGGCTTCACGCAGCGGTTGCTGCTCGGTGGCGCGCACATCCTCGACGGAGAACCAACGTTCTACACGCGGTTTCGGCCGAGGATTGAGATGGAAGCCCCGCTGGGCTACTGGGGCGGCGTCGACCCGCGTTCGTGGCGCAGCATGGTGTTGTTAGAAGACATCGCTGCCACCAAGGGGGCGACCTTCATCAGCGCCACCACCCCCCTGACCCGTAGCCAGGTCGAAGACGTCGTCGTCAACCTCGGTAAATGCCATGGCGCCTGGTGGGAGGACCCGGCATTGGCCGAGCTGAAGACCACAGCTGACCACCTCGGCTACGTCAAGTCTTTCGTGAACATGGGCAAGCGCTGCGCCGTCGGGCTGAACAAGGCCGCCAGCGTCATCCCGGCGAGCATGCGCGATCAAGCCGACCGGCTCTGGGCCGCGACGCGCCGCAGCCTCGAGCACACCGGACTCCAAGGACCCCGCACCCTACTGCACGGTGACCCCCACGTCGGGCAGGTCTACATCACCAACGACGGGCGCGCAGGCCTGACCGACTGGCAGTCGATCATGACCGGCAGTTGGGCCTATGACTTCACCTACTTCGTCACCTCGGCATGCGAAACCGACGACCGCCGCACCTGGGAACGCGAGCTCCTCGACCTCTACCTCACGACAGTCGCCGACAGCGGCGGCAAGCCGCCGGCCACCGAGGACGCCTGGACCGCGTACCGCCAGAACGCCGCCTATCCCTGCGCCGCCTGGGCATGGGCCTACGGCCACAGCTTCTACCAACCCGAGATGCAACCAGAAGACGCCTGCCGCATCGTCATCCGCCGCACCGCGACCGCCGTCGCTGACCTCGACACGCTCACCTCGTGACCCAGAACGGTAAAGAGTAAAAGACATGAACGCGCCTACCGCAGCGAAAGTCGTTCTGGCCGTTCACCTGACGGCCAGGAACAGCTCGCGCAGGCGCGCTGCCCCGCAGCGGACGGAACCCACCCTGGAGAGGCAGCCCTGATGTTGTACGATCCCCACCAGCTTTTGAACCTGATTGACCAGAACAAGTGGTGGATCCTGGGTGGCTTCGCCATCGCGATGATCTTCCAGTGGTGGTGGCTCATCGAATGCGTCCGCGTCGCCAAACGCGACCGCGCGTATTCAATGCCGTTGTTCTGCACCTTCTACTGGTTCGCCCACGACACCGGCTGCGTGGCCCGGTTCCATGACTGGTTC
The DNA here is from genome assembly GCF_049281135.1 of Mycobacterium sp. Taxonomy (GTDB): domain Bacteria; phylum Actinomycetota; class Actinomycetes; order Mycobacteriales; family Mycobacteriaceae; genus Mycobacterium. Next base: position 2,883 of record NZ_JBAPRN010000728.1, read on the forward strand.
GTCGTCTACGACCACTGGTACCTGAAATGCTTCTGGTTCGGCTTGTTGACCGCCGCCATTCTCGAGCTGGTCTTCTTCGCCCAAACCATCAAATACGGCAAGGACGAGCTGATCCCAGGTATCAGCACCCGCGCC
>NZ_JBAPRN010000729.1:0-5938 GCF_049281135.1 Mycobacterium sp.
GTGTCGTGGAGTGCTGCTGATCCGTTCGTGACGTTTCGGAACCTCTTCTCAGAGGCCGTTTCCGGTGCGTCGTCGCAGGTAGCGGAAAGCCACCGGTCCGGCAGCGCCAACTTGCAGATTGTCCGCACGGTGAGCAGGTACTGACGGAGCATCGGACCGGTCGTGTACGGCAGTTCATAGGTGGCGCACAAAGCACGCACCCGTTCGGCGATCTCCGGATACCGGTTGTGCGGCAGATCGGGGTAGAGGTGGTGTTCGATCTGGTAGCACAGGTTTCCGGTCATGAACCGGAGCGTTGGTCCGGCGTCGAAGTTCGCGGTACCCAGCATCTGCCGGAGATACCATTCCCGCTTGGTCTCGTTCTCCAGCACTGACGGCGTGAATTTTTCCGCTCCATCGACGAAGTGACCGCAGACGATCACGATGTAGGCCCACCCGCTGCGCAATCCGTTGGCCACGATGTTCGCCCCCAGCGTGCGCCGCCACCTCCGGCAGCTCAGGGCGGGAAAGAGCACGTAGTCCTTGCCGGCCTGGCGAGCCATCTTGCGCAACATTGCCGATTTCTGGGCGGCTCTGCCGGCGTCGGTGGTCTCTTCCTGCTGCACCGAAATCACGCCGTACAGCGCGATGCCCCACTCGAAGGCCATCCCGAGCAGCACCGCGAACAACGGTTGCAGCAGGGCGAGCGGTCGCCACTTCTGGTCCCGGGTGACTCGCAGGATTCCGAAGCCGAGGTCGGCGTCCACGCCGACGATGTTGGTGAAGACGTGGTGTTGGTAATTGTGGGTATATCGCCATTGCGACGTGAGACCGGCCATATCCCACTCCCAGGTATTGGAATGGATTTCCGGATCGTTCATCCAATCCCATTGGCCGTGGGTGATGTTGTGGCCGAGTTCCATGTTTTCGATGCATTTGGCCGCGGCAAGGGCAGTCGTTCCCATGGCCCAACCGATTTTGCCCTTGGTGCCGGCGATGATCAGCCTCGCCACTATGTCGAAGCATCGCTGGAAAGCGATCGCGCGGGTGATGTACTTCCGATCCCTGGCACCGCGTGAAGCTTCGACATCACTACGAATGGTGTCCAACTCGGCGGCGAGCGCGGTGAGGTCCGCGTCGCTGAGATGGGCGTATTGGGATACGTCAGTGATGGCCAACGGGACCGCTACCCGGCCCCGGGGAAGGCGGCGTGTGGAGCTGTGGGGGCTACGAGGACGCGCACACAGAGGTAACGCGAGTACCGCTGCATCGTGCGTCACGTCCCATCGGTGGGTAAATGCTCACCCCGCGAGGCGAGGAATCTGTGCGACTACAGGTAAGCGTGCGGAGTCGATCGCAGACTCTACAGGGCATACCCTGAGTTACAGCTGAGTCGCGATCCAAGCAGGTGAGCACCCGGTGCGGGCGTGTCTAAGGTGGTGTCATGCCACTCGAAGGTGAATACGCGCCCAGCCCGTTGGATTGGTCTCGCGAACAAGCTGAGAAGTACGCCGAATCCGGTGGAGCCGATGCCGCGGATATGAACGGCATGCCGATCATCCTGCTGACCACTGTCGGCGCCAAGACCGGCAAGCTTCGCAAGACCCCCCTGATGCGCGTCGAACACAACGGCGAGTACGCCTGCGTCGCGTCGATGGGCGGGGCACCGAGGAACCCGGTCTGGTACCACAACATCGCCAAGAACCCGCGGGTCGAGCTACAGGACGGGCCGGTCACGCGCGAGCACGACGCGCGCGAGGTCTTCGGCGACGAGAAGGCTGTCTGGTGGGAGCGTGCGGTCGAGGCATACCCGGACTACGCCGACTATCAGACGAAGACGGACCGGCAAATTCCGGTCTTTGTGCTCACCCCTGTGCACTGAATTTGCAGCTTGGTGGCACCATTGACCGGTGTCCGCCGAACTGAGCCAGAGCCCGAGCACGGGCAATGGGCCGCTCTCCGCGGCTGATGTCGACGGTGCGGCGACGCGAATCGCCGGCGTGGTCGCGCCCACACCTCTCCAGTTTTCCGACCGGTTGTCCGCGACGACCGGGGCGAACGTGTACCTCAAGCGAGAAGACCTGCAGACCGTGCGCTCGTACAAGCTGCGTGGCGCGTATAACTTGCTCGTCCAGCTGTCCGACCAGGAGGTCACCGCCGGCGTGGTGTGCTCGTCGGCGGGCAACCACGCCCAGGGCTTCGCCTACGCCTGCCGCACGCTCGGTATTCGCGGCCGCGTCTACGTACCGGCCAAGACGCCGAAGCAGAAGCGCGACCGCATCCGCTACCACGGCGGGGAGTTCATCGAGCTGATCGTGGGCGGATCGACCTACGATCTGGCGGCCGAGGCCGCCCTCGCCGACGTGGAGCGCACCGGAGCGACGCTGGTTCCGCCGTATGACGACCCGCGCACGATGGCCGGCCAGGGCACGATCGCCGTCGAAATCCTGAGCCAGCTTGATGCCGAGCCGGACTTGGTGGTGGTTCCCGTCGGCGGTGGCGGGTGCATCGCCGGAATCACCACCTACCTCGCCGAGCGGACCAGCAAAACGGCAGTGCTAGGTATCGAGCCGGCCGGTGCCGCGGCGATGATGGCCGCGCTGGCCAACGGCGGTCCGGTAACCCTTGACCATGTCGACCAGTTCGTCGACGGCGCCGCGGTCAGCCGTGCCGGCAGGCTGACCTACGCCGCCCTGGCCGCAGCAGGCAACATGGTCTCGATCACCACAGTCGATGAGGGCGCGGTGTGCACGGCGATGCTCGACCTGTATCAAAACGAGGGGATCATCGCCGAGCCGGCGGGTGCGCTCGCGGTGACTGGCTTACTGGAAGCCGACATCGAACCGGGCTCGACGGTGGTGTGCCTGGTGTCTGGCGGCAACAACGACGTGTCGCGGTACGGCGAAATACTCGAGCGGTCACTGGTGCACCTCGGGCTCAAGCACTACTTCCTGGTCGACTTCCCGCAAGAGCCTGGCGCGCTGCGCCGCTTCCTGGACGGCGTGCTCGGTCCGAACGACGACATCACGCTGTTCGAGTACGTCAAGCGCAACAACCGGGAGACCGGTGAGGCGTTGGTGGGTATCGAGTTGGGCTCGGCCGCCGGCCTGGACGGCCTTTTGGAGCGGATGCGGGCCACCGAGATGCAGATCGAGGCGATCGAACCGGGTTCGCCGGCCTACCGCTATCTGCTGTAGGCGCGCGAGGTTCGGGCGCCGCTCACCGCATCGCTTCGACGGCCTGCTTCGCCTCGGCCAACCCGGCGCCGGTGATGCTGCGGTATTCCTTGATCGCGGCGATCATGTTGCCCGCGCGGGCAAGCGCGACCACTGCGGTCGGCATCCCGGAGGAACTGGCCTCCGCGAAGGGCACGTAGCTGTCGGGGAACAGCGCCTTGAGTTGCGTTTCGATGTAATCGAGACGGGCTCTGGCGCCGTAGTCGATTTCACTCATCCGCGAAAGCTACCTGATGGGCCTGTGCTAGCCCAATAGTGCGATCGATTCGTCGTTGGCGCGGAAGATCGGCTCCAGGGGGACGGCGAACCGCTCGGCCATGTCGGTCAGCGACTTCGACCACAGCAGTTCGATGGTCGAGACCGGTCCGCGTCCGGGCCCCGTTAGCAGCAGCGCTGCCGTGGTACCCGGCTCCAGGTCGTCGAGCAGCGTCCGCAGCGACGACATCAGGTTCCACACAATCGGACCCCGGGGACGAGGGCGGATCGGTACCCGGCTGATCTTCAGACCAAAGCAGCGGTCCGGCCCGATCAAGCCAAACCACAGTTGCCGTGTCCCAAAACTCAACGGCCCCATGAGCGCTCGCCACCGCTCTCGCAGATCGTCGATCGAGTTGACCGGATCGCACGCGGTGTGGATGGACGGGATCGGCAACAGCTCAGAATGGCTCATCCGCGCATCATCGACGGTCGCGGACGGCGCCGGTAGTCAGTTATCCACAGCGCGCAGAATCGCGAACGAGTGCGGCGCCAACACGGTGCTCTCTTCACCGACATCGGGGGGGTCGGAGCGCAGCACGAGTTCGCCGGCGAACGGGACACGCACCGGCTCGGTGCCCAGATTGCAGGCCACCGTCAATCGACCGCGGCGCATGGCGATCCATCGGGCGTCTTCGTCATAGTCGACGAATAACCGCTGAAGCCACGGATCGGCCAGATCGGTTTCGTTGCACCGCAGGGCAATCAAGTCCTGATATAGCCGGAGCAATTTTGCATGCCCATCGGCGTCGAGCTCGGACCAATCCAGCTTGGAGCGCTGGAAGGTCTGCGGATCCTGCGGATCGGGGATCTCGTCGGCGTCCCAGCCATGGTCGGCGAATTCCTTTTTGCGGCCCTCGGCGGTGGCGCGGGCCAGCTCGGGTTCCGGGTGTGAGCTGAAGAACTGGAACGGCGTCGAGGCTCCCCACTCTTCGCCCATGAAAAGCATGGGCGTGTAGGGCGAACAGAGCACCAGGGCAGCCTTGACGGCTAGCTGGCCGGAGGTCAGGTTTTGCGACGGCCGATCCCCGAGCGCGCGGTTGCCGACTTGGTCGTGTGTACAGGTGTAGGCCAGCAGTCGGGTGGCCGGAATGGTCGCGGTGTCCAATGGACGGCCGTGGCGCCGCTGCCGAAACGACGAGTAGGTGGCGGCGTGGAAGAAGCCTTCGCGCAGTGTCTTTGCCAGGGTGGCCAGCGACCCGAAGTCGGCGTAATAGCCCTGACGCTCACCGGACACCGCGGTGTGGATGGCGTGGTGGATGTCGTCGTCCCACTGCGCCGCCATGCCGAGACCGTGGTCGGTGCGGGGCGTGATCATCCGCGGGTCGTTGAGGTCGCTTTCGGCGACCAACGACAGCGGCCGGCCCAATTGCTCGGCGAGCGACTCGGTTTCGGCGGACAGCTCCTCGAGCAGGTGGATGGCGGTGGTGTCGAAGAGCGCATGTACCGCGTCCAGGCGCAGACCGTCGGCGTGGAAGTCGCGCATCCAGCGCAGCGCGCAGTCGATGATGTAGCGCCGCACCTCGTCGGATCCGGCGTCGGCGATGTTGATGCCTTCGCCCCACGGGTTGCCGGCCGACGACAGGTAGGGCGCGAACCGGGGCAGGTAGTTGCCCGACGGGCCGAGGTGATTGAACACCGCGTCGATCACCACTCCCAGGCCGCGGCGATGGCAGGCGTCGACGAATCGGACCAGTCCGTCGGGCCCGCCGTAAGGTTCGTGCACCGCGTACCACAACACGCCGTCGTAGCCCCAGCCGTGCGTGCCGGAAAACGCGTTCACCGGCATCACTTCGACGAAGTCGACGCCGAGGTCGACCAGATAGTCCAGCTTGTCGATCGCCGAGTCGAAAGTGCCCGCCGGCGTGAACGCGCCGATGTGCAGCTCGTAGATCACCGCACCCTGCACCGAACGACCGAGCCATTTGCTGTCCGTCCAGTCCCGCGGTGTGGGCTGCCACAGTTGGGAGCGGTCGTGCACCCCGTCGGGCTGGCGCGGTGATCTCGGATCGGGCAGCGGCTTCGGGTCGTCGTCGAGCAGAAATCCGTAGCGCGCGTTCGGGGCGGCCTCGACGGTGGCACGCCACCAGCCGTCGGCGTCGCGGGCCATCGGATGCGCGGTGCCGTCAACGTCGAGACGGACGGTGTCCGGTTTCGGTGCCCACACCGCGAATTCATGCATCGCTGCGCTCCAGGAGGGCGACGGGCAGCTCGGCGAACAAGTCAGCGGCCGACACCGATCCCGACAACACCCTGCCGGTCAGCGCATCGGTCCATGAACCCGCCGGCATCGGGACAACGGTGTCACCCCAACCGGTCTCAGTGAGTCGTACCGTCCAACGCGTCGCCGCAACCAGCACATCATCGCTGCGACGGAATGCCACCACATGATCTGCAGCGACTCCGGTGGCAAGCACCGGATGGTAACTGCCCGCCAAGAAGGTTTCCGGCCGGGCGCGTCGCACCTG
>NZ_JBAPRN010000730.1:0-20408 GCF_049281135.1 Mycobacterium sp.
CCACAGGCCGCCTCCAAGGCAAGACTGCGATCGTCACGGGCTCGACGAGGGGCTTCGGCAGCGCGATCGTGCGCCGCTTCGCCCAGGAGGGCGCCAATGTCGTCATCACCGGCCGTAGCGAGGCCGATGGCAAGGCCGTGGAAGCGGACATCGCCGCCGGCGGCGGCGCGGCGATCTTCGTCGCCGCTGACATCGGCGACGAGGACGCCGTCGAGGCGCTCGTCACGCGAACCGTGGCAGAGTTCGGCGGCGTCGACGTCCTGGTCAACAACGCGATGGCGATGGACCACATCGGCGACAGCGAGCGCCCGGTCGCCGACCTCGACACCGCGGGCTTCGACAGGATGATCCGGGTCGGCATCTACGGTGTGGTCTTCGCCTGCAAGTACGCACTGCGCGAGATGGTCAAGTCCGGCCGGGGGTCGATCATCAACGTGTCCTCGATCGCCGCTGTCGGCGGCGTGCCGCACATGCCGGGCTACACGGCCAGCAAGGGGGCGATGCAGGCACTCACCCGCCAGATGGCCACCGACTACGGTCCGCAGGGCATCCGGATCAACACCCTCGTCAGCGGGTTCGTCTTCTCCTCCGAGCTGGCAGCCGCGGTGGACGCGCACCCGGTCGCCGGGCCGCTGATGCGGGAGGGCCAGCTGACTCGCTGGGGGACGCTCGAGGACGTGTCGGGCTTCGCGACCTTCCTCGCCAGCGACGAGTCGGAGTTCATCAACGGCGCCGAGCTGCGGATGGACGGCGGCTGGTCGGCGACGGCGCGCATCCCCAACCTCGCCGAGATGGTCTTCGCGCCGATGGCGGCCGCCGCGGCGGCCGCTCAGAACGCCGGCTGACCCCGCGCGATGAACCCAGGGCTCAACCCGCTGCACGCCGAATGCGGCCCGGGTACGACGTGGACGACGGTGAACTTCGGCGAGGCCAATCCCGGTGTGCAGACGCCGCTGGGCCTGACGTTCTGGATCGAGGCCTCGGAGGCATCGCTGGTGGAGATAGGGCACGCCCTCGGCGCATACTCGCGGCGCGAGGCACGCGTCAGCCAGGTCACCGATCGCCGGCACATGGCGGGCTTTCACGCACGAATGGCCGGCAACGTCAACCGGTTCCGCGAGCTCGCCGACCGGATGCCCGGCACGTCCGGCGACGCGTTCGAGGAGCAGGTACTGGGCGTCGTGCAGTCGGGGCAGCGCAACAACCCGATGCGCCGCCGCTACCCGGTGACCGCGGTGAAGATGCCCTACGCCGCCTGGCGGGTGTCAGCAGAGCTGCGGCGTGCGCGCAGTGACAACGACGTCTGGTGGCGTGCGTCGGTCGCCGCGCCCGGTGACGACGTCGCCACCGCGGTGGCGACCTATCGCAAGGCCTACCACCGGTTCGCGCGGATGATGTATGTGCACGGGCTCGTCACGATGCTGGCGCAGGCCTGCTTCGAGCGGGTGACATCGCTGGCGACGGAGGCCGGCATGCCGGGCGCCCAGTCCGAGCTGGTCACCGGCTACGGCGGCCTCGAGGAGACCCGCCTACTGGGCGACCTGTGGACGGTCGCCCGCGAGGGAGCGTCGCTCGAGCGGTTCGTGGCGAACTACGGGTACCACGGGGCCGCCTCAGGCGACCTGTCCAGTCCGTCGTGGCGGGAGGATCCCTCCGCTGTCGTGCAGCTACTGGACGCGTATGCGGCCATGCCCGCCGGCGACGGCCCACTGGAGCGGCAGGCCCGGCAGGTCGCGCGGCGCACCGACGTCGAGAACCAACTCCTCGCCGCGTTGCCGTGGCACAAGCGGGCAGCCGCCCGACTGGTGCTGAAGCTGACCGCGAAGTTCGTCCCGCAGCGCGAGATCGGCAAGACCTCCTACGTGCAGCTGCTGGATGTCGCACGTGCCGGTGCCCGCGCCGCTGGGAACGCGCTCGTCCGCAAGGGGGAGCTGGCGTCGGGCGAAGACGTCTTTTTCCTGACCTCGGCCGAGCTGATGGGGGAGCTGCCGCCGAATGTGCGCGCGGTGATCGCCGGGCGCCGGGTCTTCTACGACGCCTGCCGGCGCCTGCGGCTGCCCGACACCTGGCGCGGAATGCCTGCGCCCGAGCCCCAGGACGCGAACGACGGATTCGAGCGGGAGCCGGGCAAGGTGCAGGGCATCGGCGTCGCGCCGGGCGTCGTCACCGGCCGGGTGCGGGTGGTGACCGACCCGCTGGCCGATACGTTGCTCGAAGACGGCGAGATCCTCGTCTGCGAAACCACCAACCCGAGCTGGGTGACGCTCTTCGTGGTGGCGGGGGCGCTCGTCATCGACATCGGCGGTGCGCTGAGCCATGGTGCGATCGCGGCACGCGAGCTGGGCATCCCTTGCGTCATCAACACGCGTGACGGCAGTCGGCGGCTGCGCACCGGCGACACGGTCGTCGTCGACGGCTCCACCGGGGCGGTCGAATTGGTCGGCGCCGCTGGACTTCCCGAGTCCGAGGATGTGGCACTGGCATGACGACCGCAACGACCCCCGACTGCTACGGCATCGTGCCGGCGGACGATCTGCTGCACGATCTGCCCAATGTGCCCGGCTGGAGCGAGAACCTGCAGCTGGTCGTCAACGACGGCAGCGCGGGTGTGGCGTTCTACGTGCACTTCAGCCGGATGGTCGACGACCCGGGCATCTGGGAGGGCATCCTCATCTGTTACCTCCCCGACGGGCAGCTGCGGGTGAGCCGCTCGTTCGCGCGCGACGCCGGCACCGGGTCCGCCTCCGACGGGCAGCTCACGTTCCGACCCGTCGAGCCGCTGCGCCACTGGGAGCTGCGCTTCGACGGTATGGCCCGCATCTTGAGCCGTGCGGAAGGCGCGGCCGGTCCGGTCACCCAGGGCCCGGTCGAGCCGCTGCAGATCGTGCTCGACGTCACCGGCACGACACCCCCGTGGGGCGTCGGCTCGCGGCATCCAGGTGGCGAGACCGCCGAGGCGATGCACGGGCAGAGCTGGGCGCGCATGCACCTCGAGCAGGCCTGCCACGTCGCCGGTGAGCTGCGCCTGGCCGGCAGCACGACCCTCATCGAGGGCATGGGCATGCGCGATCACTCGACCGGACCGCGGGACTACAGCGCAATGCGGCGCGAGGCCTGGGCCAACGCCGTCTTCCCGAGCGGTCGCGCGTTCTGTGGGCTGTGGGTCGAGATGGAGGGCGCACCACAGTTCACCCACGGCTTCGTCTACGACGGCGGTGAGCTGCACAGCATGAGCTCGTTCGAGGGGCCGCCGCTGACGAGCGCTCTCGGCGAGCCGAGCTTGTACACCGTGCGCTTCACCAGCCCCGCGGGCGCGGCGCAGGTGCAGGGTCAGTTGACGCACTCGATGGCGTTCACGCTGGAATCCCCGTGCCGGATGCCGCTGGGTCCGCGGGCCAGGGGAGCGATCCCCGTCGAAGGTCCGGCCCGGTACACCTGGGACGGCGAGCAGGGCGACGGCTGGATCGAACGGATCTATGTCCGCGAGGAGGATGAGCAGTGAGCGCGAGCGACTGTGTCGTGATGAAGGAATTCTTCGAATGCTTCGCCACCGGGGACATCCCCGGCTGCATGGCGCGCATGCACGACGATTGCGTGCTGGTCGAGGGCGAAGGTCTGCCGCACAGCGGAACGTTTGTCGGCGGCGAGGGCTTCCTGCAGCTCGTCACCAAGATCGGGCAGATCTACTCGGGCGCGATGCTCTCGGAGGTCGCGGTCTACGACGCCGGCGAGTACGTCGTGGCGCGGATGATCGGCACGTTCACCTCACGGTCCAACGGACTAACGGTGTCGCAGCCCATCACCGAGCACTACTGGCTCACCGACGGCAAGGTCACTCGCGCCGACGTCTATTACAAGGACCCGTCCGGCTTCGACGCGCTCGCCGCCGACGCGGAGGTGTCCGCATGAGCTCTGACGGTGTGCGGACGGTGTCCGACTTCTACCGAGCGTTTGTCAGCGCCGACTTGCAGGCCTGCCTTGCTCTGCTGGCCGACGACGTCGTCCTCGAACCGGCGGGCAGCCTTCCCTACAGCGGCACCGCGGTCGGGCACGATGGCTTCAGCGCGACGGCCACGAAGATGTTCAGCCTGCTGTCGCGGGCCGAGCCGGTGGATTGGGTCATCGACGACGCGGGAGAGATCGTCGTCGCCACCAGCACAGGGACGTTCACGTCGCGCGCGACCGGGCAGACGCTGACGACACCGGTCGTGGAACACTTCTGGGTCACCGACGGGCAGATCCACAGAATCGACGCCTACTACAAGGACCCCAAGTCGCTAGCTCCGCTGTTCGACGGGGCGGCGCAATGAAGTTCGGGGTCATGCTCGGCCTCGGTGAACGCGGTGGGCTCGCGCACCCCGACTATGCCGCCGAGGCCGTGGTACGCGCCGAGGAGCTGGGGTATGAGTCCGTGTGGGCGGGCGAGCACGTGGTGATGCCCGACTACCGGTCGCGCTACCCGTACTCGCCGGACGGCAGGCTACCCCAGTCGGCGCAAACCGACGTTCCTGACCCGATCGTCTGGTTGTCCTATGCCGCCGGCATCACCACTCGGATCCGGCTGGCCACCGGCGTGGTCGTGCTGCCGCTGCGCAACCCGGTGGTCCTTGCCAAGCAGGTCGCATCCCTTGACCTGCTGTCCCGCGGTCGCGCCGTGCTCGGTATCGGAGCGGGGTGGATGCGCGAAGAGTCAGACGCGGTGGGGGTGCCGTTCGACGCTCGCGGACAACGCATGGAGGAGTTTGTCGGCGCCTTGCGCGCATTGTGGCGCGACGACGTGGCCACCTTCGACGGCGAGCATGTGAGCTTTGCCGGCGCCCGCTCGTACCCGAAGCCGGTGCAGGACCGGGCGGTACCCATCGTCGTCGGGGGCAGCGGGATCGTGGCAGCCAAGCGGGCCGGTCGGCTCGGCGACGGGTACTACCCGATCGCACGCACCGTCGAGCACCTCAGCGAGCTGATAGGCGTCATGCGCAGGGCCGCTCGTGAGGCCGGGCGGGACCCTGCGGACGTCGAGATCAGCACGATGTCGTTCGCGCTCGTCGGAGACGACCCCGTCACCTCGGGGCTGCTCGACACCTTCCGCCGGATGGAGGACCTCGGCGTCGGGCGCATAGTGGTCCCCCGGCTGCTCGACGCTGAACTGCGGCAGGCCCTCGACTCGTTGGAGCGCCTCGCAGACCAGTTGCTCGGTGCCTACGTGTGAGCATGTGGCCCAGGAGATGACGATGACGCACTTGCGCTGGGTCGGCCGGTGGAAAGGAGCCGACTAATCCTGCGCTCGATCGGCTACCAGGGCTCGCCGATCGACGGTGTGCCTTTGGACGCCGCTGAACGCAAACGGGGCAGTGAAGCGTCCCGGTTCCGCGTGAAATTCGTTGTCCTTGCCGACATGTTGGCCGTCGCTAGTATGTCGGTTGTGGGGCAACTTCATTGAAGCAGTTCCGAACAGTATTTACTCGAGACCAGAAAACGAGGACCAACCACAAGACAAACTCCGTGATCTATGGCCCAAATTCAAGTTTGCCCATGTCGCGAGTCGGCTACGGCTATTCGTCCGCAGCGACGTCACCGGGCGATGCGCGAACGAATTGCTCACGGGGACAGAATCACTGGTAGGAAGCCAACTAACTTCATGTCAAAGACAACCGCTGAACCACACCGCTTGGTCGTAAAGCTAGACGGCCGCGCCGGCCGTCCCCGCGAGGCGCTCGGCAACAAGGGCTATGGCATTGATTCGATGCGGCAGAACGGGTTGCCGGTGCCGCCGGCGTTTTGCATCACCACCGAGGTCTGTCCGAGGTTCTTCGCCAATCCTCGACGCTGCCTTGACGAGATCTGGGACGAGGTGCGCCAGCAGATGCAATGGCTCGAGGCCGAGACGTCACGCACGTTCGGACGCGGCCCCCGGCCGCTGTTGGTCAGTGTGCGCAGCGGGGCGGCACAGTCGATGCCCGGCATGATGGACACGGTGCTCGACCTCGGCATCGACGACGGGGTCGAAGACGCCCTCGCGGCGGCGGCGGGCGCGGAGTTCGCAGGCGACACCCGCGACCGGTTTACCGGCATGTACCGGCGCATCGTGTTGGGTGGCGACGAACACACCGAGATACCCGCCGATCCCTGGGCGCAGCTGCGAGGAGCGGTCGAGGCGGTTTTCGCGTCATGGAACAGTCCGCGGGCGATCGCCTACCGTGCGCATCGCGGCCTCAGCGATGCGGCCGGCACCGCGGTTGTGGTGCAGGCCATGGTGTTTGGCAACTTGGCACGTTACTCGGGTACCGGGGTTCTGTTCTCCCGCAACCCGATGACCGGTGCCAACGAGCCGTTCGGTGAATGGCTGGCGGGAGGCCAGGGCGAAGATGTCGTCTCGGGCAATGTCGACGTCGAACCCGTCGCCGCGCTGCGTGACGAGCAACCCGTCGTCTATGAGCAGCTCATGGTCGCGGCGCAAACGCTGGAACGGCTTGTCGCCGAGGTGCAGGACATCGAATTCACCGTCGAAGACGGCAAACTGTGGCTGCTGCAGACGCGGGTGGCCAAGCGGTCAGCTCAGGCCGCGGTGCGCCTGGCATTACAGTTGCGCCGCGAAGGATTGATCAACGACGCGGAGGCCCTGCGCCGGGTCACCCCCGCCCAGGTCGAGACTTTACTCATGCCCTCGTTGCAACCCGAAACCCGTTTGGCGGCAACGCTGTTAGCGAAGGGCCTGCCGGCGTGTCCGGGCGTGGTGTCAGGCAAGGCCTACACCGACGTCGATGAGGCGCTCGATGCCGCCGACGACGGGCAAGATGTCATCTTGGTGCGCACTGCGACAAGTCCCGACGATGTACAAGGCATGCTGGCTGCCCAAGGCATCGTCACCGAGATCGGTGGGGCGACATCGCATGCCGCGGTGGTCAGCCGAGAGATCGGCCGACCGGCCGTGGTGGGGTGCGGCGCTGGAGTGGTTGCGGCCCTCGCCGGCAAGCTGATCACCGTCGACGGTGCTGAAGGCGAAGTGCGCGAGGGGATTCTGGAACGCACTGCCTGGTCGGAGAGCGACTCGCCTGACCTGGCTGAGCTCGCCGAGATCGCCCGTCGCATCAGCCCGCTCCGCGCCCACGCCAGCGGCAACTACGAGGTGCTCGACGACACCTCGCCGGCGGCGGTTGCAGGTGCGCTTGCCGCCGGCCATACCGACGTGATCGCTCCGCATCCGCTGATCACTATGCTCATTGCGCTACGACTGAATGAAGATACGAAAGGACTGGCCAATGTCTGAGTTGACCGTGTTGCAGGCCGTTCGACTCAAAGGCCGTGTCACCGAGGCTGATCTGGTTGCCACCCTGGGTGACGACGCCGCTGATGTCGCCGCGACGTTAGCGCAACTGACCGCCGCCGGGCTGCTGGTCGAAGGGAAGACGTTCCGGATCAGCCCCGAGGGACGCGAGCGGCTCGACGCCCTTCTGGCAAAGGAGCGTTCGGGTGTCGACCAGAACGCTCTGACCAAAACGTATGGCGATTTCCGGGTCGTCAACCACGAATTCAAGGCGCTGGTATCGGACTGGCAGATCAAAGACGGTCAACCTAACTCACACGACGATGCCGAGTATGACGCCGCGATAGTGAACCGCCTCGACAACCTGCATCAACAGGTGTCGCCCATCGCCGCCGCGATCACCACACTGTTACCCCGGCTAAGTGCATATGCCGCGAAACTGAACTCGGCCTTGGACAAGGTCAAGGCTGGCGACACAACATGGTTCGCCCGGCCGATCATCGACTCTTACCACACCGTGTGGTTCGAACTGCACGAGGAGCTCATTGGCGCCTCGGGCCTCACTCGCGAAGAGGAAGCCAGGGCCGGGCACGCGGATTAGCCAGCACCTTAGGGCATTCGTTGTCGGCTGCGCGGGGGGATTTGATCCGCGCCGGCCCGTCTGCTCCGTCGAGCGATATCGCGATCGACCATGGTCCTGCGGGCCGGAATACCCAAACCCCGGAGGCCGGGTATCCCGACCAGGATCGTTTAATCTAAAATAGAATCTGGTTGAGAGGAGGTGATGGTGTGAGCTCTGCGTTGACCGAGGAAGAACACCTACTGGTCCAGACAGTTCGGACGTTCGTCGACCGCGACGTCAAACCGACGGTCCGTGATGTCGAGCACGCCAACGAGTATCCCGAAAAGTGGATCGAACAAATGAAGCAAATCGGGATCTACGGATTGGCGATCCCCGAAGAGTATGGCGGTTCGCCGGTGTCCATGCCTTGCTATGTGCTGGTGACCCAGGAGTTGGCGCGTGGCTGGATGAGCCTGGCCGGCGCGATGGGCGGACACACCGTGGTGGCCAAACTACTCACGCTGTTCGGCACCGAGGAGCAGAAAAAGACTTATCTCCCCGCGATGGCCACCGGCGAGGTCCGGGCGACGATGGCGCTCACCGAACCTGGCGGCGGTTCCGACCTGCAGAACATGGCCACCACTGCGCTTCCCGATGGCGAGAATCTGGTGATCAGCGGCGCAAAAACCTGGATCTCCAACGCACGTCGCTCGGGCGTCATTGCCCTACTCTGCAAAACCGATCCGAAAGCAACGCCGAGGCACGCCGGCATCTCGATCGTGCTGGCAGAGCACGGGCCGGGCCTGACCGTGTCACGGGATCTGCCCAAGCTGGGCTACAAAGGCGTGGAGACCTGCGAGCTGTCCTTCGACGGCTACCGCATTGCCGGATCGGCGATTCTCGGCGGTGCGCCCGGCAAGGGGTTCGCGCAGATGATGAAAGGCCTAGAGACCGGCCGCATCCAGGTCGCCTCCCGCGCGCTCGGTGTGGCGACCGCCGCACTCGAGGATGCACTTGCCTACGCGCAGCAACGTGAGAGTTTCGGCCAGCCGATCTGGAAACATCAAGCGATCGGCAACTATTTGGCCGACATGGCAACGAAACTCACTGCTGCCCGACAGCTCACCCTCTATGCAGCCGAGCGCTATGACAGCGGTGAGCGCTGCGATATGGAGGCCGGCATGGCCAAGCTGTTCGCGTCGGAAGTGGCGATGGAGATCGCACTGAATGCGGTGCGGATCCACGGCGGTTACGGCTATTCCACAGAGTTCGACGCTGAACGTTACTTCCGGGACGCGCCATTGATGATCGTCGGCGAAGGCACCAATGAGATCCAGCGCAATGTAATCGCTGCCCAGCTCGTCGCCCGCGGCGGCATCTGAATGGCTCGACGCCGCGCGCTTTTTGGGCCTGCGTGAGCAGGCCTAGTCCGTGACTGCCGAGCGGCGACTGCTCGGCGACAATCCCTTTGGCGTCGAGCCCGGGCTGGACCTGTTGCATGCGCCGCCAATCGGCGTGCCGGGCTGGAGCGAGACAATGTATTTCCACGCCTGGTCACCGGAGCACGGTGTTGGGGTGTTCGTGCACGCCGGCCGGTGGCCCGCTGACCTTGACTTGTGGTGGGCTCAGGTAATTGCGATGCTGCCGGACGGCGAGCTGCTGGTGGACCGGTCGTGGGGGAGAGCTGTCGACGCGTGCGGCCCCGCGACCGGAAACCTGCGAGCCACATGCACGACTCCGCTACGCGATTGGCGGTTGGCATTCGACGGCGCAGGCGCTGTCGGCGACTTGGCCACGATGGCGACCGGCCCGGTCGGTGCCGGGCCGGCGCGCGCTTTCTCCTTCGAACTCGAGCTGCAAGCTGTCGCCCCGGTGTGGGACATGCACGGCGCGTTGGGTATCGACGGCTTGAGTTGGGCGTCGTTTCATCACACCCAAGGATTTCGCGCGACTGGACGGCTGACCGCGGGCTCCCGGAGCTGGGACGTCGACGGTGTTGCTCATCGAGACCATTCCAGTGGCCCGCGGGACATCGGAGGCCTCGGCGGGCTGCATTTCTTCGTGGTGGTCTTCCCCCGTACCGGTCGCGTCGTCAACGGTCTGGTGAACTGGCGCCGCGACGGTCAGGTGGACCACCGCACCTTTTGTATCCAGCAAGCCGGCGTCTGTGAGATCGGGAGCGACGTCAGGGTCACCGGCCTGCACAGCATCGCCACCCACCAGCCGCACGCGATGACCATCACCCTGTCACGGGCCGACAAGTCGACACAGGTGTTCAAAGCCTCTCGGTTGCACGGCTATTCGCTGACTTACCTGCAGCCCAACGAGAACATCAACGGGGTCGACCTGGTGTCGCAGCCCGACCCAGTCGTCGTCACCCAGAGCACAGTGCGTGTGGTTGCCGACGACGGCGAGGTCGGTTACGGGGTCATCGAGCGTGACTACCGGCCGTCCATGCTCCCCTCAACAGAGGAACGCTAGAGTGCCGTCAAATCAACCGCGACCCGCCACTGACCTCACGCCCGACGAGCTGGCGGCCAGCCCGGTCCACTGGCCCGGGGCCAAGCTGCGCTGGACGACGGCCAATGTCGATGAGGGTCTGCCCGGAACTGTGACGCCGCTGACCTGGTCGATGTACTTCCCGCCGACCGAGTCCACGATGCGCGGTTGTTGGGTGGATCTTGGTGTGCTGCCGAAATCGCGGCGGCCGATTCCCGACGACGTTGATGGTCGATTCTTTTCCGTTGCCTACGGTCACGCCATTGGCAACCTCGACCTGTTGGGCCGAATGGCGGCGCAGGTGCCGGGCGGCTCGGCCGCGTTGATGGAAGCGCAGGTGTTCGGCTCTGTGCAGCGCGGCGGTGAGCCCGAGCTCACCGGCCTAGGAAAGATGCGTCGTTATCCGTTCGTGGTGGCGAAGTTTCCTCGCGCGCTGCGGCGCGCGATGCGCAGCCTTGAGCCATGCGCTGAAGAGACCGCGCGGTGGTGGCAGGCCACGGTTTTCGAACCCGAACGGCTAGAAGGTGATTCGGCCGTAGGCGCGCTCATCGAGGCGCGTCGCCGGTTTGAGGGGATCCTTGTCATTCACATGGTGTTGTCCATGGCGTGCCAGGGGGTGATGGGCCGAGTCGAGACCATGGCGATCAAAGCCGGGCTGGAGGGCCTACAGCACGAGCTCATCAAGAGCGACGAGGGGACCGCCGAGTTCGATCTGGTCCGGGATCTGTGGCAGTTGTCGGCCGACAGGATTACCGTCGAAGATTTCCTGCGCCGTCATGGCTACCACGGGCCGCGCGAGGGCTTGGTGGAATCGACGATATGGCGGGAGGATTCGCAGCATATTGTCGAGCTGGCCGCTACCTACCGGTCGCGGCACGGGGCCGAGGATGTGGATCAGCTGGTGCGGCGGCGGCGCCGCGAACACGCCGTTGCCGTCCAGCGCCTAGAGCGGGCTCTCGGTCCGATCCGGTCGATCCCGGCGAGGGCGCTCGTCCGCTTTGCCGCGCATGCACCGACGTGGCGCGAGACCGGCCGTGCCAGCATGTTGCGGGCCATTGACGTCGCCCGCGCGGCGTCCCGCGTCGTCGGCCGTGACCTCGCCGACGCCGGAGTGTTCGACGACCCCGCAGACGTGCGATTCCTGACCATCGACGAGATCGCCCGCGGTAATCGTGGCGGCTGGGCCGACCTGGTCAGGCAGCGCCAGTCGCACCATGCGATGTTCGACCGGATCGTGCTTCCGCACGTGTGGCGCGGCGAGCCTGACTTTGAGATCGGCGCCCCGGTCGCTGACGTGGTGGCGGACCGCCGGCCTGAGGCGGTCGAGGGCTTAGGGGTGAGCGCCGGCATCGCCGAGGGAACCGTGCGCGTCGTTCGTGACCTCGACGACGCCGACATCGACGAGGGCACGGTCTTGGTGTGCCGGGCGACCGACCCCAGCTGGGCTGCGCTGTTTCCACTTGCCGAAGCAGTGGTCACCGACGTGGGCAGCGCGATGAGCCACGCCGCCATCGTGTGCCGCGAATTGGGATTGCCCTGCGTCGCCGGTACCCGGACCGGCACCACCACGCTGCGCGACGGCATGCGGGTGCGGGTGGACGGCACAACCGGCCGGGTAGAGATCCTCCAGAGCGCGCCAACGCCGTAGTGCACCGTAGAGCGTCAGTCCACCTGCCGGACTTCGGCGTATTCGGGGCAGCCGATAACAGGGCTTGTCGGTCAGAGGTCGGCTGGGAAGGGGTCGTTCTGGCCACTGCAGTACGGGTCCACGTCGGCCTTCCGGCGTTGCGCCACCAGTTCCTTGAGCACACCCAATCGGCCACCTTTGTCCTCGAGGTGGAAGTGTTTGAGCATGATGCGCGCCGCGTTTTGGCCGGGCATACCGCTGATGCCGGCCACCGGGTGGGTGCCCGACCCCGTCAGGTAGAGGCCCTCGACCGGGGTCTTGTAACCCGCGAAACCGGCCACCGGCTTGTTCGGGCCGAACCGGCTGAGGGTGGGGTCGACATGGTAGACCGAGCCGTCGATCGCCCAGAACCGCTCCTCGATATCGGGCAACACCAACGGGCGCACGGCCACCTGCATGTCCTCGACGCCCTTGTAGTAGATCTCGGCGTCTTTGATGATGCTGTCGGTAATTGCTTTGCGCGCGACGTCCCAGCCGTCCTCGGGGTAGGACGGCGTCAGGCCGGTCCAGAACCACCACAGATCCTTACCCGGCGGCGACATCGACGGGTCGAACGAGTTAGTCACCTGAGCCAAGCCGGGAATGGCGTCGGGCACCTTGCCGCGCACACAGGAGCGCGCGGCCTCCAGGGCCTGTTCGTAGGTGTGGTAACAGTTGCACGCCTGCCGCAGGTCAATGCCATCACCACGCCATTTCTCATGCCTGGACATGTCGACCCGGCCCGACAGCGCGACGTTGACCTTGGCGTCGGCGATACCGCGCTTGCGGGTGGGAATGTGATCGGCGGCGTTTTGCTTCTTGGGCTCCAAGACACCGCGCGGCAGCAGCCGGGTCAGCGTGGTCTTCGGGCTGCACGCGGTGAGAACCGCACGGCGGGCACGGATTTCGGCGCCACCCCTGATCCGCACGCCAGTGCAGCGGTTGTTGGTGACGATCAGCTCCTCGACGGGCGAGCTGGTGATCACGTCCCCGTGGTTGTCCTTGATCACACCAATCAGCGCCTTGGGCAGCGATCCGGTGCCGCCGTGGAACATCGCCACGCCATACTTGCTCAGCACACCCAGGTAGATCAGCGACCACCCAGACATATCGGCGTCGAACGGCATGAACGGCAGACTGGTCAGCAATGGTGCCCGGATCATGTCGTGCTCGAAGCTCTCCTCGACGGCCTCGGCCTGCGAACTCGACATCCAGCGACCGAGGGCGACCAATTGCTTACGGTTCTTCACCACCGCGCGCGCCGACTTCAGGATGCTCTTGATCTCGGGCTCGGTGACACTGGTCTGCATCATCGGCAGGCCGATCTCGACGGCGGCGTCGATTACCTCGTAGAGCTCCAGCAGCGCGCGGGCGTCCTTCTTCGAGAAGTACTCCAGCTCGCCCGCGGTCTTGCGCGGGTTGCGCCACAAACCCAGCGATGCGCCGTCGGCGGAGAGTTGGAAGTGCGCGGGATCGATGACCGTCTGGCGCAGACCATAATTGCGCGACAGTCCGAGGTCGTGGTCGATGGTGGTGGTCCGGAACAGTGACGCCTGAATCGAGGCCTCGTTGATCATGTACTCCGGCGCCTCGGGGACAAAGGGATTCGTCGAGGTCATACCGCCGGCGGTGGGGGAGGCCTCGACGACGAGTACGTCGAGCCCGGCCTTGGCCAGATACGCGGCCGCAACAAGGCCGTTGTGTCCGGAGCCGACCACGACAACGTCGGCCTCGCGCGGCGGGGAAGTGTGTTTCATCACTAGTCCTTCGATTGCCGGGTAGCGGGCACCGCCCGCTCGGAGGTGAATCTAACCGTGATTAAAATCATATCGGAAGGGATTCGCCTTCTCGACAAAAGCGTACTCTCGCGATCGCCGCCCGCGACCTGGCCTTGGGTGCCGCGGCTCGTTGAGGGCCCGCATATCGGATCAAGCTGCGAACGTATGTTCTTGACCCAGTGCGTGTAGGCACTATTCTCGTTGCAGCGAAGAGCAAGCCGTCTGCGTGGGTGCCAAAGTACGAGTAAGTACTCGTTAACGTTGTTGAAGGGAGCTTTGTCGCCATGGTCGAAATTTGCGACTTCCGTGTTGAAATTTCCGAGGCCGACATCGCCGATCTGCGCACTCGCCTGGAGCGGACACGATGGCCGGATGGCGAAACCGTGTCCGACTGGTCCCAGGGGATCCCGCAGGATTATGTTCGCGAGCTGGCCCGCTACTGGGCGAGCGACTACGACATGTACCGGGTCGCCAACCGGCTCAATGCTTATCCGCAGTTCCGCGCGACCATCGGTGATTTGGGTATCCACTTTCTGCATGTACGCTCCCCGCATCGCGATGCGCGGCCACTGATCTTGACCCATGGCTGGCCTGGCTCGGTGGTCGAATTTCTCGACGTGATCGGTGCGCTGACTGACCCGGAACGGTTCGGTGGGCACGCCGACGACGCCTTCCACGTGGTCATCCCATCCTTGCCCGGATACGGGTTCAGTGACAGGCCAACAACTCCAGGGGTGGGCATCGAGCGAATCGGCGAGGCTTGGAACCAACTTATGGTCGCCCTGGACTACCGCCACTACTACGCGCAGGGGGGCGACTGGGGTGCGTTCGTCACGGCGGCGATGGGTGTCAAACCTCCCGCAGGCCTGCTCGGCATCCACGTCAACCTCGCACTGGCCTCGCCGGAGGCGCTGGCTGGGCTTGGTGAACTGACCCCCGACGAACAGGCAGCCGGGGGGTTGCCGGCGTACATGCAGGAAGAGGGCGCCTACGCCGTACAGCAGGCAACCCGGCCCCAGACGTTGGGCTACGGGCTGGCCGACTCGCCGGTCGGTCAACTTGCCTGGATCACCGAGAAGTTCTACGCCTGGACCGACTGTGACGGGCACCCGGAAAACGCAGTGTCGCGGGACGTCATCCTGGACAACGTAATGGTGTACTGGTTGACCAACACCGCTGCTTCCTCCGCGCGCTTGTATTGGGAAAGCTTCTCGATGATCAGCTCATTTGACCAGGTCGCCGTGCCCTCGGCGTACACCCGGTTCCCGAAAGAAATCGTCAGGGTCAGCCAACGATGGCTTCGCACCAGGTTCACCGACCTCCGCTACTACCACGCCGTCGCCAAAGGCGGCCACTTCGCCGCCTTGGAACAGCCGCAGATTTTCGTCGACGAGATGCGCGCCAGTATCCGGGCGCTCACCTGATTGGCGGCCGTCCGCGGCGAGCACGAGATCTCATGGACGAGTTCGGAACTCGCAGCCATGAGCAGACCGCGCCAGTGGCTGATCGCATCGTGCAGCGGCCGACGTGTTGAGGCCGACCGCCCCCTTCATCTCTTTACAAGTGTAAACAGAAGCTCTAGGCTCGCATGCACCCGGACGACGCACCCTAACTACACAGCACGGCTGTGCTGACGAGGCGGTCCCACAGTGTCGCAGCGAGACCCATTGCAGTCGGTTGCCGCCGAGGACTCGCACTGGACTCGCGTCAATGTGGGCGAGGCGCTGCCGGGCGTGGCGACCCCGCTCGGCTGGTCGATCTGGGGTGTGGTCGGGGATCGGATGTGCCGCAACGTCTCATTCGCGATGGGCGTCTTCGACCGCTCCGAACTCGATGATCCGACGCGGATCGAAGACCGGATCATGTCGGTCTTCTACGGGCGCATCGCGTTGCGGATGGAATGGGTCGCGGTCATGGGCGACCGTATGCCCGGCACGAGCGGCGCCGAGGCCATCGGTGGAATGCTCGGCGTCGCACCGGAGACCATGCTCTTCGGAGCATCCCGGCGCCGGTATCCGGTGATCGCCGCGAAACTGCCGCTCGCGATGGTCACCGCACCGCGCCGCGTCCGCGCGATGGCGGCCGAGGTGGACGCCTGGTGGCAGAGCCAGATACCGGTGCTGCAAACCGCGAGCCACGAGGAGGCGGTCGCGGCGCTGCGCGACGCGGTGGATCAGTTCTGCCGGACCATGACCATCCACGGCATCGGCCTGTTCACCGCGGTGAATCCGTTGCTGACCGCCGTCAAAGCGCTGGTAGAGAAGACCGGTGTCGGCGACGTCGGCGTCCTCAGTGGCACCGGCGGCGCCGAGATGGCGATGATCGAGGACATCTGGCGTGCTTCACGCGGTGAGATAGACCTCGACCAGATCGTCGCCCAGCACGGCTACCACGGGCCGCTGGAGGGCGAGATCTCCAGCCTGGTCTGGCGGGAGGATCCAACGCCGCTGCACGCGTTGATCGGGCACTATCGCGCGCTCGACGAGTCGGACTCGCCGGTCCAGCGGGATGCCGAGGCCGCGCGGCGCCTACCGCTGATGCAACAGGCCGTCGTCGCGGCGCGGCCCGCGTTTCAGCGTCCCGGCGCGCGTGCGCTGCTGAAGCTGGCCGCCAAGACCATTCCGCTGCGCGGTGTCGGCAAAGTGTCATTCCTGCAGGCACTCGACGTCGCACGCGCCGCCGCCCGGCGCGTCGGGCAGCATCTGGTGGCGGACGGCTTATTGGGCAGCGCCGACGATGTCTGCTATCTGACGCTGGACGAGATCTTCGACGGAATCCCTTCGCCCGCAGGCGAACTCATCGCGTTCCGGCGTGCCCGCCGTGATGAGTATCGGGCGCTGGCCGTGCCGCTGTACTGGCGTGGAATGCCCGAGCCCCTGCCGCTGGGCGCCGCGTCGCTGGCGGTCGGCGATATGGTGTCCGGCATCGGCGCCAGCTCCGGTGTGGTGCAAGGCATCGCGCGGGTCGTCACCGATCCCTCCTTCGCCGACGTCGAACCCGGCGAGATCCTGGTGGCGCAGTCGACGGATCCGAGCTGGGCGTCGATCATGTACGTCTCGGCCGGCCTGGTGGTCGACGTCGGCAGCATGATCAGCCATGCGGCGGTCGTCGCACGCGAACTAGGCTTGCCCTGTGTGGTCAATGTCGGCACCGCCACGAGGGCACTACGGGACGGCGACGTGATCCGCGTCGACGGAGACAAGGGCACCGTGGAGCTTCTGGCCCGCCCGCGGCTCGTGGCGGAGGTGTGATGGACAGCAATACGAAGATTCGCCGGGACGTTCCACTGTGGAACGAGACCCGTTGGAACGGGTGCTGGAACCCCGACGACGGCGTTGGCCTCTACCTGCACGGCGGCCGGTTCCGCAAGGACCTGGATATGTGGTGGGCTCAGACCGTGGCCTTCCTGCCCGGCGCGCAGCTGGCGGTCGACCGGTTCTGGGGTCGCAACGCGACGACGGACGGTATCCGGTTCGGCAACTACGACCTCACGATGACTGAGGATGGGTGGACGTCGCGGTTCGACGGTGTCGGTGAGCTGACCACTGTCGCCGACCTGTCACTGGGTCCGCGGGGTAGCACGGAACCCATCGTCTCAGTGCAGTGGGAGATGACCGCACGAGCGGCCGCGCCGCAATGGGACCTCTACGAGCGGGCCGAGACCGAGAAGCTCGACTTCGCGGGTGACACCCATGTCCAAGGCGGCTACCACACCACGGGATATCTGCGGGTGGACGGTATCGAATACCGGCTGGACGGGATCGGGTTCAAGGACCACTCCTCGGGAGTGCGGGACTGGGACCGCTGGGACCATCACGCGTTCATGCTGGCCATCATGCCGGAGTGGACGTTGCACGCGGTCATGATCGCACCGGGCGACGACCGCGCGCCGACTCACATCGGGGTGCTCTACCGGGATGGTCAGCGGATTCCGTTGCTAGGCTTCGAGATTCCCAAGCTCGCCGACATGGAGGTCCCCGGACCGATGGACCTCGTGGTCACCACCGGCACCGGGGAGACGCTGCGGCTGGTCGCCGAGCAGGTGCACGGGCTGCCGATGACGATGACGCCGGACAACAACTACATCAACGGCATCAACTGGGACGGCGCGGGCGAGCCCGTCGCGCTGATCGAGGGAATCTCCCGGATCACTACCGAGGCCGGCAGTGTGGGGTACGCACACCTGGAACGCAGCGCGCTGTGCAGTGCCGTGAAACGGCCCGGCTAGCTCTTCCTTTGGCGCCTACCGGCGCTAATTCGCCGAAGTGAGAATCGTTTTCAGGCTCTTGTGCTGGTCACCCGCGTACGATCGAAGCCAACCGCCGAGCACCTGCAGATCCGGGTGGGTGGCCAGCGAGGGAACCTCGACGTCCAGGGTGCCTTCGAGAATCTCACCGCTGGTGGCGTCCACGGTCACCTCTTTGCCGGCCAGGTTCGCCAGGCTGCCTGGACCACACCCGACGACGCAGACCTTGTCGAGCTCGCGGCTGACGACCGCGGCATGCGATGTGGCGCCACCGATCTCGGTGATGACGGCGACGGCCGCGATCATGCCGTGCACGTCGTCGGGATCGGTGGTCGGGCGGGCCAGGATCACGTCGATACCCTCGTCGGCTTTCTCCTCGGCCTCGTCGGCGGAGGTGACCACCACGCCGCTGGCCACACCGGGGCAGGCGACCTCGCCCGAGGCGAGCAGCGTCGCGCTTGCCCGGGCGTCCGGCGCCAGATGAGGCCGCAGGAACGCGGTCAACTGGTCAGGGGTGATCATCTCCAGTGCGAGGTCTGCGGTGATGATGCCTTCGGACTCCAGTTGAACTGCGTGGTGAATCGCGGCGCTGGCCGATCTCTTGGCCGAGCGGCTCTGCAGCAGCCACAACTTTCCCGCTTCGATGGTGAACTCGATGTCCTGCACGTCTTTCATCGCGCGCTCGAGCAGGCTTGCGGCCGACATCAATTGAGCGTGTACATCGGGCAGGAATTCGTTGAGGTGTTCCAGGGGCTTCGGCGTGGACCGGCCGGAGACCACGTCCTCACCCTGCCCCTTGGGCAGCCACTCACCGAACGGGTCGGACTTGGCGGTGATCGGGTCGCGGGTGAACAACACACCGGTGCCCGAATTGTCGTCGAGATTGCCGAAGACCATGGCCTGCACGGTCACTGCCGTGCCGCCGTCATGAGAGATGCCGTGATGATTGCGGTAGGCCACCGCCCGCGGCGACTGCCACGACTCGAAGACCGCGCCGACCGCGGCTTCCAGCTGCTCCCACGGGTCGTCGGACGGTTCGGCGCCGACGACCTTGACGAACTGCTCGACGAACCGACGCTGGGTGTCGGCGGCGTACTCCGGGCTGCCGGTCAGCTGGCTCAGTCCGGCGGCGACGTCGTCATTCATGCCGAGGTTCAGGACGGTGTCCATCATGCCCGGCATGCTGCGTGCCGCACCCGAACGCACGGATACCAGAAGCGGATTGCTCGCGGAGCCGAACTGACGGCCGAGTTCGGATTCCAGTTGCGCGATACCGTCGCGCAACGCGGCACGGACGTCGTCGGACAGCGTGCCTCCCGCCTCGTAATACTTCGCGCACTCGTCGGTCCCCAACACGAAGGCCGGTGGGACCGGCAGCCCCATCACCAGCATCGCGTTGACGCTGAACGCCTTGCCGCCGATCTCTTCCCGGGTGGGTTCGCCGCAGTGGCCCAGTCGTAGCACTGTCATCTACAGCGCGCGTCCGGCCGCAGCTTCGTCGGCCCGGTCGCGGCCCAGCAGGCCGATGAGCACTTCGTGCAGCTCAAACCACACCGTGTGGTAGCTGTCCGCGATCGGGCGGGCGATGAAGCTGTGATCGCCGCCCTGCACCGCGGCGATCGCCGCGTCGAATCCGGTGGTATAGAGCGCCAGTCGCGGGTTGACCGCCGAGAGGCGCTCCAGCCAGGGGCCGAACCGGCCGTGCAGAGCGACCAGCTTCTCGACGACCTGGCCGTCGTAGTCGGCGTCGGTGTGGTCGTTGGGCTGGTCGGGGGCCTTCATCTGCCAGGTGGTGACGACGCTCTTGAGGTCGTTGTTGTCGTCGTCGAACTCCTCGTAGAGCTGCTCCAGCGGCGCCGTGTCGATGGACTTGCGCTCGGCGGCAACGAGTTCGGCCAGCCGGTCGCGGCCGGCCGGGGTCAGCTTGAAGTTGCTTCCCGCCGCGGCAACGAGTTCGGCAGTAACCGCGTCCCGCAGCGCTGCCTCGGTGGAGGCTAGGTCGGAGCCCGAGGCGGCGGCGAGTGCCTCAGCGCTCACGCGCCCTTTCAAGCGGAGGGCTTGCAGCAAGCCCAGTTCGTTAGTCATGACAGGCCTTACTCGATAGGTTGACTACCCGCGTGTGACTATAACGGCGACTCCGCGTGTTTTTACTGCGTAATAAAAATGAGGGACGGATAGCGGTCCCGCCTGGTCTCGTAGTCGTCGCTGTGGCCTCGGACAGTGGCTGGCATCTTCACACAATCCTTTACATCTGTAAGAAATAGTCCTAGCCTTGTACGGAAAGAACTTCGACGTCGTCCGATGCGGCTGAGCGCGTCAACAGGAGGGTGTCCCGCGATGGCAGTCGAGTTGGTTGAGGACCTGAGCGCCTATGTGATCGCCGGCGCGGTCAGTGC
>NZ_JBAPRN010000731.1:0-7007 GCF_049281135.1 Mycobacterium sp.
CGGTCAGGAACAGGAAGTCGAGGCTGCCGGGCGGGAAGGTCTGGTGCAGCACCTGTGCGCCCGCGATCTTGGGCCACAGCGTGCGCCGCAGGCGGTCTTCTTCGAGCTCGGTGAACAGGTGGGCGTCGGTGATACCGGCGCCGTGGATGACGCCGCGGATCGGCACGGCCCCCTCGGCGTCGCGTTTGGCCAGCAGCGCCTGCATCGCGTCGTGCGATCCGATGTCGAGTGCGACGGCTTCGACCACGACGCCGCGCATCTCCAACGCCCGGATGGCATTGATCTTCTGTTGGGTGTCGGCGTCGTTGGCGTCGCTGTCCCAGTCGCGCCGGGGAGGCAACGCGGTGCGACCGGCCAGGATCACCCGGCGGGCGCCGTGGTCGGCGAGCCAGCCGGCCGTCAGCAGACCGAGCGCACCCAGACCACCGGTGATCAGGTACGCCGCATCCGGCCGGCATCGCAGCGGCTCGTGCACCGGCTCGCCGGACATCGGCGCGAGGGCCGGTGCCAGGAACTCGCCGTCGCGCAGCGCCAGAATCGACTTCGCGGGCTTCCGCACAACCGTGGCCAGCGCCGGCACCAGATCGGCGATGTCCGCGCCGTCCGGCAGGTCGATCAGACCGCCCCACAATTGCGGCTGCTCGGCCCGGATGACCCCGGCGGTTCCCCACATCGGGCTTTGGGCGACCGCGGCGTCCGAACTGCCCTCGCGAACACCGCGAGTGACGATCCACACCGTGACCGGGTGGCTTTCATCGCGTTCGGCCAGCTCTCCGACCACGTCGACCAGCTCCATCGACATGCGCACCGCGCCGTCGACATCGGCTTCACCGGAACGGGATTCGGCGACGTAGAGCACATAGCGGGCATCGGCAGCAGCGGCCGACGTGTAGCCGGCGCGAGCCAGGCCGTCGCGAAGTGCACCGGCAATGTCGTTCTCGCCCAACACCGCAACGGTGCTAGGGCCAGCCGCGAGATGGTCGTCGCAGCCCTCGACGGGCGAGAATGGCTGCCAGTCGAGCCCGTGCACCATCGCCGCCGGATCGTCGTTGCGGTCGGCGGCCGCGCTCGAATCCACTGCCGCGTAGCGAAGTCCCCGCACCTCGACACTCGCGCCGCCATCAGGTGCGAGCACCGCGATGTCGACGATGAGCTCTTCATCGTTGCCGCCACGCCGACGAACCTCTACGCGGCCACGCGGGTCGGCGAGCTCGGCGTCAAACCGGACGCCCGCGACCGCGGACGGCACCATCAGCCGCGGATTCTCGCTGTCCAGGAGTCGGCCGATGTGAATAGCGGCGTCCAGCAACGCAACGGACGAGGCCTGGGTCAGCTCGACGTCGGCGCGCAACTCGCCGGCCGTCGACCGGCAGGAGCCGATCGACCATCCGAATGGACGACCTTCGCTACCCCAGGTCTGCCACAACGAGGTCACCGAGCTATCGGCGAACTCGCCCTCGGCGACGTGCGGACCGGGTACCGCAGGGGCCGCCGGGCGGTCGTCCGACCCGCGGGCAATGCGAGCGGTGACGTGCCGGACCCAGTGCTGCGCGGAACCACTGGTGCTCGACGACACGGTCACGGATGTCCCGTCGGCGACCACCTGAATGACGCGTGGTTCGTCGACGACGATCGGGTACTCGAAGCGGATGTCGGACAGTGCCGATCCGCCACATTCGGCCGCGGCGGCTGAAAGTGTCTGCAGCAGAACTGATATCGGGATGATCTCGACACCGTTGTTGTGGTGCGAACCGGGATACGGCTTGGTCGTGGGTGTCAGGCGCGCCTGCCACAGATGCGTCGGCGGTGTCGCGGCGACCGGAATGTGCCGACCCAGCAGCGTGCCGGGCTGCGGCGCAGACTCGGCCGTCTTCACGAATTCCTCGGCGCTGATCCAGTGTTGGGTGTGGTGCCATGGCGCGCTCGGCAGGACCGGATGCGGCTCGGGCGGATGCGGCAGCGTGGGCGGACGCATCACGTGCGTGCTGTTGAGGTTGGTGTGGAAGCTCACCGTGTCGTCGCCTTTGCGCGACAACGTCCCAATGCTGTGATGGTGCACCGACTCCAGGGTTTCGGTGACAGCGTGCGTCAGGGTTGGGTGCGGACTGATTTCGATGAACGTGGCGTGTTGCTCGGCGGCAATGCTGATGGCCTGGTGCAGCCGAACTGGCTGGCGCACATTGGTAACCCAGTAGTCGGCGCCCAGAACCGGCGTCTCGCCCGCATCGGAAACGGTGGAGATGAATGGAATCGTGGGCGGCTTGGGCGTCAGCTCGGCCAGCGCCGAACGTAATTCGGTCAGGATGGGATCCATCAGAGCGGTATGCGAGGCGACTTCCATGTTCACCCGCCGCGCGAAAAGCTCCTGTGCACTCACGGCATTGATCGCCGCGTCGACCTGTGCCACCGCGCCGGCGATCACGGTTTGCCGCGGCGACAGGAAGCCGGCCAGACTCACCTCGGGGTAGTCGACGAGCAGCTTTTCGGCCGTATCGGCGTCCATCTCCAGCAGACCCACCGCACCCTGGCCGGCCAGGGTCGACATCAACCGCGAACGGGTCCCGATGACCCGCAGCCCCTCACTGGGGGTCAGCGCCCCGGCCACCACGGCCGCGGTCACTTCTCCCATCGAATGTCCAATCACCGCATCGGGTTCCACACCGTATGAACGCCACAACGCGGTCAACGCCAACTGCAGGCCCATCAGCACCGGCTGGACGCGGGCGTCGCCGGTCACCCGCTGGCCCTCGGCCAGCACTTGCTGCAGGGAGTACCTCATGTGCTCGAGGAATAACGGCTCCAGCTCGTCGACCGCGGCGGCAAACGCCGGCTCGTCGGCCAGCAACTGCCGGCCCATCCCGGGCCACTGTGATCCCTGGCCTGAATACACAAAGACCTTGCCCGGTCTGCACAACCCTTCGTGTGGGCCGACCAGGCCGATCGCCGACTGGCCGGCGGCCAATGCCTGCAGCCCGGCGACGGCGTGGGCGCGATCGCGCGCGGACACCGTGGCGAAGGTCTTGTGGTGGGTGCGGTGGTGGTTGAGCGTATGGGCGACATCGGTCAACGACACCGCGGCGCCGTCGCCGATCATCCAGTCGGCCAGGGTCTGCGCTGTCGACGCGATCCGCGCCGTTGACTTGCCCGATACCACCAAGGTGGTGATCAGCGGTTCCGGTTGCGGTGCAACAGGTTCGGGGGCAGGAGCTTGCTCGATGACGACGTGGGCGTTGGTGCCGCTGACCCCGAAGGACGACACCCCGGCCCGACGCGCGCGCCCTACGGCCGGCCAGTCCATGCCGTCGGCAGCGATGGTGAACTTCGACGCCCCTTCGACGGCGTTCGGCGTCAGCTCGGTGAAGTGCAGATGCCGCGGAATGTAACCGTGCTGCACGGTGAGAACGGTTTTGATGAAACCGGCGATGCCGGCGGCCGACTCCAGGTGACCCAGATTGGTCTTGACCGACCCCAGCACCAGCGGCGCCGCGCCGTGACGCTCACCGAAGACCTGATGCAGCGCACCCAATTCGATCGGATCGCCGAGTGCGGTGCCGGT
Source organism: Mycobacterium sp. (assembly GCF_049281135.1). Lineage (GTDB taxonomy): Bacteria > Actinomycetota > Actinomycetes > Mycobacteriales > Mycobacteriaceae > Mycobacterium. Next base: position 3,557 of record NZ_JBAPRN010000731.1, read on the forward strand.
GCCGTGCGCCTCGATGTAATCGATGTCCGACGGCTCCAGACGCGCCGCCGCCAATGCCGATCGAACCACGGCCTGCTGCGCCGGCCCACTGGGCACGGTCTGCCCGCTGCTGGGTCCGTCCTGGTTGACCGCCGTGCCGCGGACCACCGCCAATAACGAATCCCCGTCGTGCACTGCATCGCTGAGCCGCTTGAGCACCACGACGCCGCAGCCCTCGCTGCGGACATAGCCGTCGGCGCTGGCGTCGAAAGTCTTGCATCGGCCATCCGGAGCCAACATGCCCCAGCGTGAGGTAGCAACGCTGTTTTCCGGGCTCAGCATCAGGTTGACCCCGGCCACCAGCGCCTGATCGCTTTCCCGCCGGCGCAGGCTCTGGCAGGCCAAATGGACTGTGACCAGCGACGACGAGCAGGCGGTGTCGAGCACGACCGCCGGACCGTGTGCACCAAGAAAATAGGACAGCCGTCCTGCAGCAAAGTTTGCGGCGTTCCCGAACGGAACGTGCGGGTCGACCTCTTCCGGTGGCAGCCGGCCGGCCAGGGTCAGGGTGTAGTCGTAGGTGGTCATACCGACGAACACCGAAGTCTGGGTGCCGCGGATCATCGGCGCGGTGATGCCCGCGTTTTCCAGTGCCTCCCAAGTGACTTCGAGCAACAGCCGCTGCTGCGGGTCCATCGCTGCGGCCTCCCGCGGGGAGATGCCGAAGAACTCGGCGTCGAACTCATCAGGTCGCCAGGATGTGAGGAAACCGCCCTCTTTGCTGACGATCGTGCCCGGCACCGAGTGGTCGTCGGAGTAGAAGGCGTCGGCGTCCCAGCGTCCCTTCGGGACGCCGACGATGCCACTGCCACCGTCCTGCAGCAGCCGCCAGAACTGGTCGGGAGTGTTCGCGCCGCCCGGGAGCCGGCAACCCATTCCGACTACGGCGATCGGCTCGGTGTCGCCCTTCTCGGCGATCTCCAGCCGCGCGGTCAGGTCGTCGATCTTGCGCAACGCCTCGGTGATGATGGCCCGACGGTCCGACGGTGCAGCAGTCATCGCGCTCCCCCCGGTCCGTCGGAAAGTTTTTCAAATGGAACATCGTGTGCGAGATACGCGGCCTCGCCCACCGATGTCATCCGGGCGTATCCAGTCGGTTCGCTTCGTCGCGCCCACAACGTTCATCCCAGCCGAAGTGACTGATGTTACCGCCACTCGGCTGTTGCCGAACGTACCCCCCCTGCACAGCGGGTATCGAAAATTCGTTTGATGACACTGGCTTTACTCCCGCTGCGGTGTAAAGCCGTCTGAACCCCACTGCGCGTCTGTCGGCATTGCCGACAGACGTCACGCCGTGGAATCCAAACGGCTGAAGTCGTCCTGCTGGTAGACCTCAACACACGATGAACGGCGGATCTTCCCGCTGGTGGTGATCGGAATGGAGCCGGCCGGAACCAACACGAGGTCGGCCACCCGTAGACCATGCGACTTCGAAATCGCAGACGTCACTTGCGCTCTCACGGAACGAAGCCGTTCCTGCATCTCCTCGGAGTTGCCCCGGTCCTTCATTTCCGCGATCACGATCAGCCGCTCGGTGCGACCATCCTCGACGGAAATCGCCGCGACACGGCCGCCGCTGATCTCCTGAGTGGTCGCCTCGATGTCGTCGGGGTAGTGATTACGCCCGTCGACGATCAGCAGGTCCTTGATACGGCCGATGATGAACAGCTCACCGTCGTAGATGGTGCCCAGGTCGCCGGTGCGCAGCCACGGGCCCAGCGGGGTGCCGCTCGACGGGTCGACGAGCTGACCTCCGAACGTCTTCTGCGTCTGTTGCGGCTTGCGCCAGTAGCCGGCGGCGATGTTATCGCCATGCAGCCAGATCTCGCCGACCATCCCGGCCGGGTTCTCGACGCGGGTTTCCGGGTCGACGATGCGAATCGTCGACGCGCGCGGGACACCGACGCTGACCAGCTCGACCCCGGTCGCGTTGTCGCACGCCTCGGCGTGGCCTGCGGACAACTTCTCGTAGTCGAACGTCGCCACCGTCGGGGGGCGCCCCGGGCCGGAGGAGTTCACGTACACCATCGCCTCGGCCAGGCCGTAGGACGGCTTCAGCGAGCTGGCTGGGAAGCCGTACTCGGCGAACCGGTCGACAAAACGCCGGATCGTCGCCGCGTGGACACGTTCGCTGCCGGACAGGATGGTGTGCACGCCGGACAGGTCGAGCCCGGCCATGTCCTCGTCGGTGGTCCGACGAGCGGCCAGCTCGAAGGCGAAGTTCGGTACCGCGGTGAAGACGCGGGTGTTCCCGGCCAACTGCTGAATCCACCGGGCCGGACGCTGCAGAAACGCCATCGGGCTCATCAGCACCGAGTGCAGACCCATGGTGAGCGCGCCGGTGACGCCCAGCAGCAGGCCCATGTCGTGATACACGGGCAGCCACGACACCAGCGTGGTGTCCGACGGCGGAATCGCGCCCTCGGCCTCGAAGTAGTCGTCACGCACCTGCTGGACGTTGGCCAGGATGTTCTTGTGGCTGACGACCACCGCCGCCGGCGAGCGGGTCGAGCCGGAGGTGTATTGCAGCACCGCGTTCTTGGTCCGTGGCGCGGGCGGGGCCTGGAAGTTGGGCTCCGCGTCGAGGTCGAGGCTGTCGACCTCGATCAGCGCGGGTGCCTTGCCGGGCAGTGAACGCGCGCACCCGACGACATCGTCGACGACGGCGGTAGTAGTCAGCAACACCGTGGGAGCGCAGTCCTGCAAGGCCGCTGAGGCCCGCTCGTCGTGGGCACCGAACTGCGGTACGGGTAGCGGCACCGCCACGAACCCGGCCTCCAGGGCGGCGTAGAACGCAACCACGTAGTCCAGGCCCTGCGGCGCGAGGATGGCCGCACGGTCTCCCGGCGCTCCGCAGGACGCCACCTCAGCGGCCAACGCCTGTACGCGGCCATAGAGCTCGGACCAGGTGAATGTCTGGGAGTAGCCGGCGGGGTCGATCTCGTAGTCGATGTACGTGTAGGCCGGCGCATCGGGTTGCTGCAGGGCCCACTCCCGCAGTACCGCGGCAATCGAGGCATCGCTTACTGCCATCGGGACACCACCCCTCAAAATCTAGAGCCCCGGACAACAACTAGACGGGCGCTTGTGATGCAGGAGATTAACAGGGGCTCCGTACATCTCGGATCAAAAACCCAAGAATGTAATACGCGCGCCAAACAGAAGCCCTGTTCCAGCCTGCGTCATTGCTGGGACCATAGGTTTGCTATGTGGGTCACTCCCGGAGGCGTCCACTCTCCGGGTCGCGACGGCCTTACCTTACCCGACGGTAGGTTAATTTGCATAACTCCAAATAGTCAAACGCTTTGCGGAAACTTTTCCCGTGGTAGCGAAGTCATATGCCGCCCTGGTAGCGCCCACCTACCCCTGGGGCACCGGCCTCAGGGCCGATCCGGCCTGCTCACCGTAGCCA
>NZ_JBAPRN010000732.1:0-3986 GCF_049281135.1 Mycobacterium sp.
GGCGACGCCTGGCGTGACAGAACGGACCAGCGTGGTGACGCTTGGTTAGCCAAACCGCAACGTGTGATTACAGCGACGCACAGGCCGAAGCACAGATGTGAAGCAGCACCTCATTGATATCTTGCAGCAACACGTCGGCAGTCCCAAGCTGAGTGCCCAGCTGGATATATATGGTGTTGAGGTCATAATCTATCTGGCCACCCGAGCCAAGTTCTTGTGAGATCGTTGTCAACTCAGTTGTTACATTGCTAAAGCCGGCGAGCAGGTTGCTATTCAGCAATGCAAGCTCAGTATTCACGCCGTTGCCTAAATTGAAGAGATCGTGACTCAGAGCGCCATTGAGGCCAAGGTCGCTGTCCAGAGTGGACAAGCCACTGGTGACATCGCTTTCCAGAGTTGAGAAACCACTGGTCACATCGCTTTCCAGCGTCGTCAAGTCACTGTTGAGATTGCTGTCCAGCGTAGACAGCAGACTTTCGATGGCTGTGTTCGGATCGCCTCCAGTGAGCTGGATCGCGGGCAGGTAAACGTGAGGTATGGCGGGTGACGGTGCTGTCGCTGAAGTGAGCGCGATCAGGCTGGCGCCCAACGCCAGGGCGACTCCAGCGATGGCATGGGGGCGAAGTGCTTGTTGCATGACCATGATCTCCTTCTGATAGGCACCAGCTATTCGACGCGTGTGTCACATCGTGGCGCCGACTGTACCTGAGAACAAGGTTATAAACCACACATAGTTAGCTGTGGTTTAGATGATTAACATTTAAGAATCTGTCAGGGTCGTGACTGTTGGGATTCACGATTCTTCTGTGACTTGTTTCGCCTAGCCGCACTGCTTGTGTGCTGTCGCTTGTGTCGGCTGCGCCCTCGGCTACCAGTGCAGGCACTCCCGCCGGCCCACCCGGTATAACCCCACCCCGCCATCGAGACCGGGACGTAATGCGTTCGAGGCTGTCCGCGAGCAAAACGGGTTCCCGTTTTTCGATAGTCAGTAAGTTCACCCAGCAGCGGGCGCTGTTGGCGCAGCTGCTTGCGAGGTTGGGTCTGCCCGACACCGACTAAGAGGCGGAAGCCAAAGCAGCGAAGCTGTCGCGGACCCGCCGGCTTGCGGCGCACGGTGGCCGGTCGTGACGGTCAGGCACAGTCGGCGCCGCGCCACCGATGATCCGGAATCGCTGGCAGCTCTGCTCCCCGACGAGCTGCGAAGATTTAAGCCGTCCACCGATCCCAGTGAATTCCGCGCTCACCTAGCCGCTGTGGTTGATTGGCTTAACACCCAAGTACCGGCCTGGCTGAGGACCTGGCGATCCCGGTGATGATCGCAGCCGGCCTGAGTGTCGCTGACTGGTACCGCCAAGCGCTGGGCGTCGAAAAGTGAACCGGAACAGGCGATTTAGACGCCGAGAAGCGAGGCGCAGACTGCGCCGGCCAGCAGACAAAAGCGGCAGAAGTCCATTTATGCCAGCCCCAGACAATCCGCTGCCACCTGGAACCGTTCTAGCATTTTCTACAAAGCGTTGTAATTGGACTGTAAATGGTGCGGTAGTGGGTCATGCGATCTCCTCTGCTGGCCAATGGTTCACCGGGTGCTCCAGCGTCGTCCACAGATATTGGGTGGCGTAGGAACGCCAGGGTCGCCAGCGGCGGCTCAACGCGCTCAATTCGCGGTGGTCGCTCGGGAAGCCCAACTGCTCGGCGGCCAAACGCAATCCGAGATCGCTGGCGGGAAAGGCGTCGGGGTCACCCAGGCCGCGCATCGCGATCACCTCCGCGGTCCACGGTCCGATTCCGGGCACCGCGAGCAGTTGACTACGAGCCTCGTCCCAGTCGCAGCCGGGGTTGAGCACGACTCTGCCATCGGCAAGCGCGGCGACGAGGCCGGTGACGGTCCGACGGCGCGAGTTCGGAACGGCCAGGTGGGCCGGATCGATGTCGCTGAGTTGCTCGATCGACGGAAACGTATGCGTCAGTGCGCCGTTGGCATCGTGGACCGGATCGCCGTACGCGACGACCAATCGGCTTGCGTGGGTCCGCGCGGCCTTGATCGATACCTGCTGACCCAGCACCGCTCGCACTGCGAGTTCGGCCTCGTCGACGGTGCGTGGTATTCGCTGCCCAGGTGCCTTGGCAACCACCGGGGCCAGGGCGGCATCGGAACTCAACACGTCGATCACGGCGTCCGGGTCGGCGTCGAGGTCGAGAAGCCGTCGGCACCGCGCGATCGCGGTTGTCAGATCGCGAAAGTCGTCGAGCACCAGCACGCATCGGACATGATCGGGCGCCGGTGTCAGGCTGGCGATTCCGTTGCCGAACGGTAGTCGCAGGGTCCGCCGATAGGCGCCGTCACGAATTTCCTCACAGCCGGGGACCACGCTGGCGGCCAGGTGGCCGAACACCCCTTCGTAGGCGAACGGAACCCGTACCGGCAAACGCAGCGACACAGTGCCCGGTGCCCTCACATCTGTTGCGGCACCGCCTAACCGAGCGGTCGCGCGCTTACGCAACTGAGTCGGAGTGCTGTCGCACACCAGGCGCAGCGTGTCGTTGAATTGGCGGATGCTGGAAAATCCTGCGGCAAATGCGACGTCGCCGAATGGCAAATCCGTCGTCTCGATCAGGACCCGTGCGGTCTGGATGCGTTGCGCGCGAGCCAGAGCAAGCGGGCCGGCGCCGGTTTCTGCCTGCAGTAATCGCTGAAGTTGTCGGGTGGTGTAGCCGAGGCGGGCGGCGAGGCCCCCGACACCCTCGCGGTCGATGGTGCCATCGGCGATCAGCCGCATGGCCCGTGCGACGAGGTCGTCGCGAATGTTCCAATCCGGCGAGCCCGGCGACGCGTCCGGACGGCAGCGTTTGCACGCGCGAAACCCGGCACGTTGCGCGGCTGCCGCGGTTGGAAAGAACCGCACGTTACGGGCGAATGGCGGACGGACGGGACAGCTGGGTCGGCAATATATCCCGGTGGTCCGCACGGCGGTGACGAACCAGCCGTCGAACCGAGCGTCCTTGGATTGGACGGCTCGGTAGCAGCGGTCGAAGTCTTCGTGCACGATTCGACAATTACACCGGGCCACCGACATTTCTGGCGAGAATGCGACATCGTGCTGCTCGACCGGGATGCCTGCAGCTGCCGTGCGGCGTCAGCCCAGTGCCCTCGGCGGTGACCCAGGCGCTGCGTCGGCGGCGACAGGGCGAGGACGTCCAAAGGTGACAAAGTGGCGGGTGCGCAAACGAGGCGATGATCAGCGGGAAGAGCGCAGGCCAGGCGTTGGTGAGTTCTAGGGTGAAGACGATGCCGGTCAACGGCGCGCGCATCGCGGCGCCGACCACGGCGGCCCGCCCTAGAAGCGCCCAGAATTCCGGGAACGCGACCGGGAACCAGTGTCCGACAAGGGCTCCCAGTGCGCCGCCGATCATGAACAGCGGCGCCAGCACACCACCCGAGGTGCCCGACCCCAGCGACAACGACCAGATCGCCGTCTTCACGGTGAGTATCCCGACGATGAGCGACAACGCGGCATGGCCAGTCAACAGCGCGCCGATCACGTCGTAGCCGACGCCGAGGGCGCGCGGCTGGATGAGTCCACCGATCCCGATCACCAGGCCACCGATGGCGGGCCACCACATCCAGTGAAATGGCAGACGCGAGAACGCATCTTCGGACGCGTACACCCACCGGTGGTGACGATGGCGATCGCAGCACCGCACACACCGGTGACGAGCGCCAACAGGTCTATGTTCCAAGGAATTTGGGTGACATGTTGAATCACGGGGAAGACCGGGTCGCCGCCCAGGATGAATGACCGCACGATCGTCGCGACCGAGACGGCCCCCTCGACCGGCACAGTACTGCGAGGCCGCCACTCGAACGGCAACAGCTCGATGGCCAGCAGAATGGATGCCAACGGGGAATTGAATGTCGCCGCCATTCCCCGGCCGCGCCCGAAACAAGCAGGATCTTGCGCTCGTCGGCGGTCAAGTGCAGATGCTGG
>NZ_JBAPRN010000733.1:0-5702 GCF_049281135.1 Mycobacterium sp.
TCGGCGTGGGGCAGCGGCGCAACAGCCAAGCGGTGGTTCCCGTCGGTCCGCTCGATGCGCCAGCTCGGCATGGTCGAGCGCATGGGCGCCAGCCCGGGGATGTTACGAGCGACAATGGAATCGAGCCTCCGGATCGACGTCCGGCCGATCCTGCCGACGCTCACCGCGCCCACCCTAGTCATCAATGCCCGCGAGGACCTCATGCCGGTGCAGTGCGGCCGCTACCTCGCCGACCACATTCCCGGCGCGCGATGGCTTGAGGTCGACGGTGCGGAGCACGCACCCTGGTTTACCGAGCCCGACAGGATCCTGACCGAGATCGAGGAATTCCTCACCGGCAGCCACGCCGCTCCGTCGCAGTCACATCGTGCCCTGCGCACCGTGCTATTCACCGATATCGTCGCGTCGACGCAACACGCCGCGGCGACGGGCGATGAGCGGTGGCGCGCGGTGCTGCAGCGCTTGGGTGAGGTCACCGCCGACCTCACGGAAGGTTTCGGCGGCACGGTGGTGAAGAGCACGGGTGACGGGCATCTCGCCACGTTCGACGGCCCGACGCAGGCCATCCGCTGCGCCGAGGCCCTGCGTGGTGACGCCGAGACACTGGGCGTCGAGATCCGCGCCGGCATTCACACCGGCGAGTGCGAACTGATGGACGGCGACATCGGGGGAATCGCGGTACACATCGCGGCGCGCATCCTCGGTCAGGCCGGCCCCGGCGACATCCTTGTCTCTCGCACCGTGCGTGATCTGGTCGTCGGTTCGGGCACGGGCTTCGAGGATCGCGGCAGCGTCGAGCTGCGTGGCGTGCCTGGCACCTGGCAACTCCTGGCCGTGGATCGCCACGGCCCGCCGGCGGGATCGCCTGAGGCGGAACTGGCGTCAATGCCCACTCCTGGCCGTCGGACCGCGATGCGCCGCTCGGACCGTGCCGTAGAGGTGATCGCGAGGCGCGCACCGCGGATTCTCCGCGGGATGGCCCGCCTCGCCCCGGCCACCGGCCGCCGCTGAACAGCCGGAGTCAGCGCGCATGCAGGTGTCTGAGTCCACGACATCGTTGACCGGTGAGTCGCGTTCAGCTGCCACCGACGCCGATGCATCCGTGCCGGCGAACGACCCAACATTCACGAGCTGCCTGAATTGTCACTGGGACGGGATTACTTCAACTCGACCATGGGCGGGACTACCACCACAGCGGCTATGAACGCGAGGGAACCGGACCACAGAGCGGCAAAGTCCCCGCCCGCACGGATGCCAACCGAAATTCAGTAGTGGACTACTCAAGGTATTCCGCGTGATCCCGCGTAATCATTTTGAGACCGTAATCTCACGGTAACGGCACTAAAAGCGGGAGCATCATGTGCACGTCAGATCGGGTTGCAGTGCCCCACTGCCAATGTGTGTGTGACGCCCCGGCGATCAGTGCGATCGAAAACGCCATACGGCAACGCAACTATTACTACAAGCTCTGCGTACGGAGGTAGAGCCATGGCAACACACGCACATGACCCGGGCAACTCTCTTTCGGCGTCCAAGCAAGGGGGGATCGCCGTGGCGGTAATCACCACCGTCGGCGGCATCATCGTTGCGGGGCTGAATCAGATTGGTGTCTTCGACAAAGGGTCGCCGCCGCCGATGGAACCGACGCCGACGACCATTTCAAACCCACCGCAACAGACATCCCCTATGGGTTCGATGGACAAAGTGGAGATCAATGCGGCGGGTACTGAGGTCACCGTAACGGGCTCCGCCCGAAAAGATGTCGACAGCGTGGCCGTGATGGTAGGCCCACGGCAGTCGGGTGGACAGTACTGGGCCAGCCAGGCGAGCGTCTTCAACCAGCAATGGAGGGTGGAAGTCGCGACCGACCCACGGCTTCCGCAGCCCTACACAATCGATACCCGCTACCACAGCGTGAGCGGCGGTGCCGCAAGCGAGAGTGCTTTCAAGTTCACTTTCTTCCAGGGGACCGGAGCGACGACGACGACACCACCACCTACCAACCAGATAGTGAACTGCGCGGAGCAAAACGGCCCCAACTGCTTTAACGGCCCGGGCTGGGGAGGGCCACCGTCGGTCTACCAATCGAGTGAATGACTACTTAATTGTTAATTGGTCGTGCTGACAGAGCAGCGGTGCCGGGAAGACGGCCTCACTCGCGCGTGCCTGCGAACTCGCGACGCGGAGCGTGGACCCGACGACGGTCCTGTGGACAATTGATCGGTCCCTCCTGACGGCCGTGGGACGGCGCCAGGATGGCGCAGCAAAATGACCCCCGACTTTCAGAACGGTCGTGCGTTGAAAGGGAAACCATCATGCAGGAGTCAGATCAGACCTCGTTGCGCGAGCAGGTGGCCGCGTCGTTAGCGCAGTTGCGCGGCATCAAAATCGACGAGCAGGCTGTGTTGAGTCACGTGATACGTCCTGAGCACGTGATGACGGCTATCTCCGATCAAGATGCGGCAGAAGCGCTGGCCCCCTACAAGCCGATCCACCTGCCGGTCCCGCCGCCGGCGCACATCTACGCCCTGAACGTCGACGGCTTCATCTCTGGTATCCAGCAGGAACTGTCCAATGCCGCGGGCGGCGGCCAACCGGGCGACGTGGGCTACGTGGGCTACGAGATCCGCCTTAACGACCTTGGATTCCCCGTCAGATCCGTCGTGAATGGGTATGCACACTGGCCAGTTGACGGGGCCGAGGACTGGGCTCCTGACGTACGTCAACACGTTGCCAGTCTGAGCAAAAACATCACCGCGATGGCCATGACCAAGGCGCTCATAGCCGCCGGGCTCCCACCGGATGGGTCGACCCCGATCATCGACTACCTGCCGACCTACTGGGCCAAGGGACCCAACATCGACCAGATCACCATCGCCAAACTGCTGACCCACACCTCTGGTATCACCGCGATCGCCGCTGACTTCCAGACCATGAAAGATGTGATCGCGACGGGAGTATCGGCCAGCGACATCGGCAAGTACTCCTATCAAAATGTGAACTTCACGCTGTGCCGCGTTCTGCTGTCCACGATCACCGGAATAGTGCCGGTCGACTGGGGGTCTGAATGGGTGACCCTGAGGGACGCCCTTTGGGACATGGCGGCGATTCAGTGCTACGCGGACTATGTGGCAAAAAATATATTCACGCCCGCAGGGGTCAATGGCCCATTGCTGCAACACAGCCCAGGTGACGCTTTGGCCTACCCGTTCTGGCTGGGTGCCGCTGGCTGGAACTCCGAATGTCTGGCGACGGGGGCGGGCGCCTACGGATGGCACATGACAGCCGAGGAGGTACTCGCCGTGATGGGGACCTTCCGCCGGACCAACGCAATCCTGACCCCAGCGCAAGCCCAAAATATGCTTGATTATGAATTCGGCATCGATAACCGCCAGTCCACGCCGCTGGGCCACGTGTATTGGAAGAACGGGTATTGGCAGCAGTTTCCGGGAGGTCCGGCTGAACAGGCAGTGCTCTTCTACCTACCACTGGAGATGGAGTTAGTGGTGCTGGTGAACTCGCCGCTCGGGCCAAATGATAGCTCTGGCAAACTGGGACTGCTCGTTTTCGACGCTTACAACAGCAACATCAAAATCGTACCCATTAAGGATGGGATGGCAGCTGCTCCGCAGTTGATGCCAACACGGTCTACGTCCTCGGCAGCGACGGCAACCTCTGGCTCGAAGAAGCGCCGTTCGGACCCGCCAACGTCCCGCCTAACCGCACCCAGATCGACGCCGACGTGATGTTCAGGCCCAAGTAGATACAGTCACGAGCTGCCTGAGTAATCACTAAGTGGAAATACCCGGGGCCCATCATTCGTGCCCCGGCCAGCGGTGGGATCAGCAGTACGCTCATGCCATGCCGGACACGTTGTACGCACCGTGCGGCGATCTGAGCCTGGCGTATCAGGTGTTCGGCGACGGGCCGGTCGAACTGGTCATCGTCGAGCCGTTCGTCAGCCACGTGGAGCTGGCCTGGACCCTCCCCCAATTCAAAGCGTTCATGGAGCAGCTCGCGACGTTCTGTCGTATCGCCCTGTTCGACAAGGCCGGGGTCGGGCTGTCGGACCCGGTGCCAAAAGTTCGCACGCTGGAGGATCGAGCCGCCGAGGTCGAGGCTGTCATGGACGCAGCCGGCTTCGGGCAGGCCGTCGTTTCCGGTCTGAGTGACGGTGGACCGGTCGCCATGATGTTCGCGGCAACAAGGCCGGAGCGAGTGCGGGCGCTGATCCTCTCCGGCACCATCCCGTACTGGGGCATTGCGGGGTGGGACGACATGGATCGCGACCCGGCCGAGCTGCGGGCGCGCTTCCTTGCCGAGCTGGGCGAGGACTATACGCCGTCGATTGAGCAGCTCGCCCGCTTCCAGCGAGGCGGCCGTGCCGTGCGCTCCGGGTGGGGCAGCGGTGCCGCAGCCAGCATCAGCGCGCCGTCGGTCCGGTCGATACGACAGCTGGGAATGCTGGAGCGCATGAGCGCGAGCCCGGGAATGGCGCGGGCGTCATTCGAAGCAGCGTTTCGGACCGACGTGCGGCCAATCCTGCCGACGCTCACCGCCCCAACCCTGGTCATCCATGCCCGCGAGGACAACGCGGTTCCGGTGCAGGGCGGCCGGTACCTCGCCGACCACATCCCCGGCGCGCGGTACCTGGAGGTCGAGGGTGCGGACCACGCACCGTTCTTAACCGAGCCCGACAAGATCCTGGCCGGGATCGAGGAGTTCCTCACCGGCAGCCATGCGGCGCCTGCGCAGTCACATCGCGCCCTGCGCACCGTGCTATTCACCGACATCGTCGCGTCGACGCAACACGCCGCAGCGAGCGGCGACGAGCGATGGCGGGCGGTGCTGCAACGCTTTGGTGAGATCACCGATGACCTAACGGAACGGTTCGGTGGCTCGGTGGTCAAGAGCACCGGCGACGGCCACCTTGCCACGTTCGACGGCCCGACGCAGGCCATCCGCTGTGCCGAGGCCCTGCGCAATGACGCCGAGACCCTGGGCATTGAGATCCGCGCCGGCATCCACACGGGCGAATGCGAGCTGCTGGATGCGGACATCGGGGGGATCGCCGTACACATCGCGGCGCGGATCCTCGGCCAGGCCGGGGCCGGTGAAATCCTTGTCTCGCGCACCGTGTGTGACCTGGTTGTCGGGTCGGGCACGGGTTTTGAGGACCACGGCAGCGTCAAGTTGCGTGGCGTGCCCGGCACCTGGCAACTCCTGGCGGTCAATCGCCACGGCGCGCGGGCGGGATCGCCTGAGGCGGAACTGGCGTCAACGCCCACTCCTGGCCGTCGCACGACGATGCACCGATCCGATCGCGTTGTCGAGGTGATCGCGACGCGCGCACCGTGGATTGTGCGCGGGATGGCCCGCCTCGCCCCGGCCACCGGCCGCAGATGAGCAGCTGGAGTCAGCGCGCTTGGAGGTGTCTGAGTCCGCGGCATCGTTGACAGGCGAGTCGCATGCAGATGCCGACGACGCCGATGCATCCCCGCTGGCGAGTTACCACATTCACAGAGCAGGACGGAGGTTTCGGCGATCGCCGAATTCGAGCGGGGCACCGACCCCGACAGCGACAGCGGCCCAGGCGCTGTGGACAACTGATCGGTCCCACCTGACGGCCGTGGCACAGTGCCAGGATGGCGCAGCCCACGCCGTCGTTGTATGCGCTGGATCCGGCGCTACCCGTGCTGCTC
>NZ_JBAPRN010000734.1:0-3914 GCF_049281135.1 Mycobacterium sp.
GCCTTGACCTTCCTGCGGACGCTCGGCCGCGGGTGCAGGTGGCGCCGGCGCGGCCCACGCGCCCGACTGTCCGGCGTCGTCGCTCTGGCGCCAATGGACGCCGCGTTCTGGCTCCGGTGCCTGCTGCGCCTCGGGCGCCCGGTTTTGCCGTGGCGCCGGATACGCCTCGGCGGGCGGCTGCTGCTGGGCGTATGCCTGCTGATAGCTCTCCGCCGCCTGCTGCCTTGGCGGAGTAGGAACCAGCGGCTCCTCGTGCACGTCGATGATCGAGTCGTCGGTGCGCCGGGACGGCTCTTCGGCCCGCACCGACGCGACCCGGTTGATCCGCTCGCGGGCGCTCTCGTTGTCGCGGTCCCATTCGCTGTAGCCCCGTACGGGCTTGCGTTCACTCTCCAGCGCCGGGCGCTCGCTGAGCTCGGCGTCGAACAGAATCTCCAGGTTGGTGCGCAGCGCGGCCAGCTCTGCCCGCAGCTCCGACACCTCGTCGGAAGCCTGTGCGCGCAACTCGCTGGCCAGCTCTCGGCGCAACTGGGATTCGACGGTGAGCTCATACTCGCGGCGCGCGGAGATCTCCCGGTCCAGTTGCAGGTCGTAGACCAGCTTCAGGTCCCGCGCCCGGGCCTGATCCACGTCGCTTTGCCGCCGGTAGATCACCGAGACGAACGCCGCGACGACGGCGGCCCACAAAGCGAGGATCACGGCGAACTTGAGGAGCTCCACCTTGCTGGTAAAAACCAGCGCAGAACTGGCACCGATTGCCAAGACCAGCAACGTGGTCAACAGCACCCAACCCGGTCTGCGGCCGCCGCGCCGCACCCGGGCGCCGCGGGACAGATCGGTCATGGCCCAAATGTACCGGCCCGAGCTCACTCCGCGTGTCGCCGTGCTCCGGCGTTTCTCACCTGGACTAATCGGCCGTAGCGGCCCGAGCTAACCCTCCGCGCCCTCACCGTTCTCGGTCGGATCCGCTGGCGATTTGCAGCAGTGTTGCAACCACAGCCCAGCAATCACCAGAGCCAGCGCGCTGAGGGCCGCGACCGCCGTCCCGACAGTGTCTTCGCTCGCCACCCTGAGCCATGACCGCCGGGGCACGATGTACACCAGCACGCCGACCCACCAGCCCAGCGCCAGCGCTCCTACCCAGGCCGACGCCTTGGCGACGACCAGGCTGCGCGCCACCGCGAGGGGGTGCAGCCAACCGGGTCCGTCGCCGATCTCACCGTCGCCGATCTTGGTTCGCACGTAGCGCGCCCACCCGGCCTCGGCCACGCCGACCACAAACAGCGACAGACCCGTCCAGATCGTGATCGGCGGAAACCACCGGTAGAGCAGCACAACAAGCAGGTATCCCGCCGCCGCCGTGCCGAGCACCGCGGCGGTCAGGTCCCGTTTCCGGGTGGGGCCCATCAGCTTTCCGACGCGCGCGGCTCGAGCACCACATCGGTGGGCCGGACGCCGGAGCGATCGGCCGCATCCAGCTCGGTGAGCAGCTTGGCCACCAACTGCTTCTCGCCCGCCACCGTCAACGTCGCGTGGGGGTCCACGGCAAGCCACGGAATCAGCACGAACGCGCGCAGGTGGGCCAGCGGATGCGGCAGGGTCAGGCCGTCGTCCAGGGAGAACAGCTCGCCATCCCCATCCAGCGACGTCAGATAGCAGCTGACCAGGTCGACGTCGAGGGTCCGCGGGCCCCACCGCTGCCCACGCACGCGATCCGCGGCGACCTCCATTTCCTGGGCGAGGCGCAACCAGCCGTGTCCGTCGAGGGTCGGGTCGTCGGCGATCAGCACCGCGTTGAGAAACGGGCCCTGCTCGACGCCGCCCCAGGCCGCCGTCTCGTACACCGGGGACACCGCCTGCACGGTGTCCCCCAACCGGTCGAGCACCGACTGAAGCCGGGCCTGACGGTCGCCGAGGTTCGAGCCGATGGACAAGACGACGCGGGTCATAGGGCACCTCCCGCCGGGACCACCTGACCCCGTCCGCCGCGCCGTGACCGGCGGGCCACCACGGCTACATCGTCGAAGCTCTGCGGAATCGGAGCTTGCGGCTTGTGCACTGTCACCTCCGCTGCGTGCACTCGTGTGTCTTGCATGATGTCCTCGGCGATCTCGCCGGCGACAGTTTCGATCAAATTGCGGGCCGGGCCGGCGATGACGGCGGCCGCACGCTCGGCCAGCACGCCGTAGTCGTAGGTGTCGGCCAGGTCGTCGCTGGCCGCCGCGTCCGCCAGGTCGATCCAGACGGTGACGTCGACGACGAAATCCTGTCCGCTGGCGCGCTCATGGTCGAATACTCCATGGTGGCCGCGAACGGTCAAGCCGCGCAACTCGATTCGATCAGCCATCGGATCCTACCGCCCCCGCTCGCGTCCACGCCTCGACGACTTTGACGGCATCGACCGATGCTCGCACATCATGTACCCGCACTCCCCACGCGCCATGCAACGCGGCCAGCGCCGACACCACCGCGGTTGCCGTCTCACGGCCATCCGGCGGCCGCGCCGCACCGTCCGGGCCAGCCAACAGGCTACCGAGAAAGCGCTTGCGCGACGCTCCGACCAGCACCGGGATGCCACTGGCCACCAACTCCGGCAGCGCGTGCAGCAACGCCCAATTATCTTGGCCGGACTTGGCGAATCCCAGACCGGGGTCGACGATCAGCCTCGACGGGTTGACTCCTGCGGCGACCGCCCCCTCGACGCAGGCCATGAGTTCGGCGCGTACTTCGGCCACCACGTCGCGATATGCCGGCAACTGATGTGGCCGATCGGTCGATACCGAACGCCAGTGCATCAACACCCACGGCACATCGGCCTCAACGAGTAGACCCGCCATGGCGGCGTCCGCGCGCCCGCCCGACACGTCGTTGACCATCGATGCGCCACTTTCCAGCGCGGCACGCGCCACGCCAGCGTGCATCGTGTCGACGCTGACGGTAATTCCTTGTGATGCAAGCTCTTTGACGACGGGGACAACACGAGCCGTCTCGACTCGCGGATCGACGCGGACCGCACCCGGGCGAGTCGACTCGCCCCCGACGTCGATGATCGACGCCCCCTCGGCGGCCAACGCCAGGCCCTGCTCGACGGCACGATCAGCATCGAGATAATGCCCGCCATCCGAGAACGAGTCGTCGGTGACGTTCACCACCCCCATGACTTGGACGTGCGTCGTGCTCACTTGCGCAGGATCAGTTCGAGCGCCTCGGCTCGAAGTGCGTTGTCGGACTTGAACTGGCCACGCACGGCCGATGTCGTGGTGACGGCGCCTGGTTTGCGGACGCCGCGCATGGACATGCAGAGATGTTCGGCTTCCACGATGACCATGACTCCACGCGGGTCCAGTTTGCGCATCAGGGCATCGGCGATCTGCGCGGTGAGCCGCTCCTGGATTTGCGGCCGCTTGGCGTACAGGTCGACCAGCCGGGCGATCTTGGACAAACCCGTGACCCGTCCGTCGTGGCCGGGGATGTAGCCGACATGAGCAACACCGTGAAATGCGACGAGATGGTGCTCGCAGGTGGAATACAGCGGGATCTCTTTGACCAACACCAACTCATCGTGTTGTTCGTCAAAAGTCGTGTCCAGCACGGTATCCGGATCGGTGTACAGGCCGGCGAACATCTCCTGGTAGCTGCGGGCGACGCGCGCCGGCGTGTCCACCAACCCGTGCCGGTCCGGGTCTTCTCCGATCGCATAGAGCAACTCGCGGACAGCCGCTTCGGCGCGCGGTTGGTCGAAGACTCGTCCGTTCAGGGTCGCGGAGTGAGAATTCGGCCGCACCATCGCAGAACTCCGTTCGTGTCAGCCGTGTGTCGACGGGTTGGAGGGGCTCGGGTCGCTACCAGGAGGGTCGGCGGGCCGGCCTGCCTCCGGTGCCGGTGCACCGGGCGGCGGATACGGCGGGTAGGGC
>NZ_JBAPRN010000735.1:0-2835 GCF_049281135.1 Mycobacterium sp.
CTCTACGAGATGGAGTTGGTCGGCCACGACTTCTTCTTGTTCTACGACAAGCAGACCGAGCGGCCTTCGGTGGTCTACCGGCGGCATGCCTACGACTACGGTCTGATTCGGCTCTCCTGAGCCGACCCAACCTGGGCCGCGGCGAGCGCCGACTCGTCGTGGCCGGGGGTACCACCTGAGCCGTCACCTAGGATGGATGACGCCGAAGACGTCTGCTCTACAGAAGGACCTAGGGGACTAAGCCGTGCTGGATAAGTTGTTGCGACTTGGCGAAGGTCGCATGGTCAAGCGCCTCAAGCGGGTGGCCGAGTACGTCAACAGCTTGGCGGAGGACATCGAGAAGCTGACCGACGCCGAACTGCAGGCCAAGACCGCGGAGTTCAGGAAGCGGCACGCCGACGGGGAGACCCTCGACGACCTGCTGCCCGAGGCGTTCGCGGTGGCCCGCGAGGCGGCTTGGCGGGTGCTCGACCAGCGGCACTTCGACGTGCAGGTGATGGGTGGTGCGGCGCTGCACTTCGGCAACGTCGCCGAGATGAAGACCGGTGAAGGCAAGACCCTGACTTCAGTGCTGCCGGCCTACCTCAACGGCATCGGCGGCGACGGGGTGCACATCGTCACCGTCAACGACTACCTGGCCAAACGCGACAGCGAGTGGATGGGCCGGGTGCACCGCTTCCTGGGCCTGGACGTCGGCGTGATCCTGGCGCAGATGACGCCCGACGAGCGGCGCGTCGCCTACGCGGCCGACATCACCTACGGCACCAACAACGAATTCGGCTTCGACTACCTGCGCGACAACATGGCCCATTCGCTGGAAGAGTGCGTCCAGCGCGGCCACAACTTCGCCATCGTCGACGAGGTCGACTCGATTCTGATCGACGAAGCCCGCACCCCACTGATCATCTCCGGGCCCGCCGACGGAGCCTCGAATTGGTATTCCGAATTCGCCCGACTGGCGCCGCTGATGGAAAAAGACACCCACTACGAGGTGGATCTGCGTAAGCGGACCGTCGGTGTACACGAGCTCGGGGTGGAGTTCGTCGAAGACCAGCTCGGTATCGACAACCTGTACGAGGCGGCCAACTCGCCGCTGGTCAACTACCTCAACAACGCGCTGAAGGCCAAGGAGCTGTTCAATCGCGACAAGGACTACATCGTCCGCGACGGCGAGGTGATCATCGTCGACGAGTTCACCGGCCGCACGCTGGTCGGCCGGCGCTACAACGAGGGCATGCATCAGGCCATCGAGGCCAAGGAGCGCGTCGAGATCAAGGCCGAGAACCAGACGCTGGCCACCATCACCCTGCAGAACTATTTCCGGCTCTACGACAAGCTCTCCGGCATGACCGGTACGGCGCAGACCGAGGCTGCCGAACTGCACGAGATCTACAAGCTCGGCGTGGTGCCCATCCCGACGAACCGGGCGATGGTCCGCACCGACCAGTCCGACCTGATTTACAAGACCGAGGAAGCCAAGTACATCGCGGTCGTCGACGACGTCGGCGAGCGCTACGAGAAGGGCCAGCCGGTGCTGATCGGTACGACGAGCGTGGAGCGCTCGGAGTACCTTTCTCGGCAATTCCAGAAGCGGCGCATCCCGCACAACGTGCTCAACGCGAAGTATCACGAGCAGGAAGCCGGCATCGTCGCCGAGGCCGGCCGCCGCGGCGCCATCACGGTCGCCACCAACATGGCCGGCCGCGGTACCGACATCGTGCTGGGCGGCAACGTCGACTTTCTCACCGACCTGAGGTTGCGGGCCCGCGGTCTGGATCCGGTCGAGACTGCCGACGAGTACGAGGCGGCTTGGCACGAGGAGCTACCGATCGTCAAAGACGAGGCAGCGGCCGAAGCCAAAGAGGTCATCGAGGCCGGCGGGCTATACGTGCTGGGCACCGAGCGGCACGAGTCACGCCGTATCGACAACCAGCTGCGCGGCCGCTCCGGTCGTCAGGGTGACCCCGGTGAGTCGCGGTTCTACCTGTCGCTGGGCGACGAGTTGATGCGTCGTTTCAACGGCGCCGCGCTGGAGACGCTGCTGACCCGGTTGAACCTGCCTGACGACGTGCCGATCGAGGCGGGAATGGTGACCCGTGCGATCAAGAGCGCGCAGACCCAGGTCGAGCAGCAGAACTTCGAGGTCAGAAAAAACGTCCTCAAGTACGACGAGGTGATGAACCAGCAGCGCAAGGTCATCTACGCGGAACGTCGCCGCATCCTCGAAGGCGAGAACCTGCAGCAGCAGGCGCACGACATGCTCGTCGCCGTGATCACCGCCTACGTCGACGGTGCCACCGCCGTGGGATACGCCGAGGATTGGGATCTGGAGAAGCTCTGGGAGGCGCTGAAAACGCTGTACCCGGTCGGTCTCGACCACACCACACTGATCGACTCCGAGGCGGTCGGGGAGCCTGGCGAGCTGACCCGCGAGGAGTTGCTCGACGCGTTGATCGAGGATGCCGACCGCGCCTATGCCACCCGGGAAGCCGAGCTCGAAGAGCTGGCGGGTGAGGGCGCGATGCGCCAGCTGGAACGCAACGTGCTGCTCAACGTCATCGACCGCAAATGGCGTGAGCACCTCTACGAGATGGACTACCTCAAAGAGGGCATCGGTCTGCGCGCGATGGCGCAGCGCGATCCGCTGGTCGAGTACCAGCGTGAGGGCTTTGACATGTTCACCGGGATGCTGGAGGGCCTCAAAGAAGAGTCCGTCGGCTTCCTGTTCAACGTCGCGGTCGAGGCGGTACCGACCCAGCAGGTCGGACCGGTCGCCGAGCCGGAGGGCCTGGCCGAGTTCGCCACCGCCGCCGCGGCCAGCGCGCAGCAGCAGGC
>NZ_JBAPRN010000736.1:0-3677 GCF_049281135.1 Mycobacterium sp.
CCAGTCCGTCGCCAAGTGGTACAGGCGCCCACCGATGAGACCGAACGGCACGGCCCACAGTGCGATGTCGTATATCACCCCGCGCTCGCCGCCGCGCGCCTCCCAGCGTCGGTCGCCGATCAGTAGCGCGGCGATGATCCCGATGATGATGAACAAGGCGTAGGCCCTCAGCGGGATCGGCCCGAGGTGCCACACCCCCTGCGGCGGGCTCGGGAAATACGCGATGACCTTCGTCGTCATGACGTGGAATTCCTCTGGCGCACACCGGCGGCGAGTTCTTCGGTCAACGCACGCATCGTCGACAGCCCGTCGGTGAGCGCAGAGACCAGTGCCGAACCCACGATGACACCATCCGCGTAGCCGGCGATCTGGGCCGCCTGCTCTCGCGACCGAACGCCCAGCCCGACTCCGACGGGAATATCGGAAACCTCTTTGACCCTGGCCACCAATTCCGGCGCTGCGTTCGACACCGCATCACGGGCGCCGGTCACACCCATCGTCGATGCGGCGTAGACGAAACCACGCGATGCCCCCACCGTGGTAGCCAGGCGCTGTGGAGTCGACGACGGCGCGACCAGGAAGATGCGGCCCAACCGGTGTTGGTCCGACGCCGCCAACCACTCGTCGGCTTCTTCGGGAATCAGATCGGGAGTGATCAGACCGGACCCACCCGCTGCGGCCAGGTCACGCGCGAAGGCGTCAACTCCGTAGCGCAGCACCGGGTTCCAATACGTCATGACCACCGCGCGGCCACCGGCCCCGCTGATCGCCTCGACGGCGGTCAACGTGTCGCGGACCCGGACTCCCCCACGCAGCGCGACCTCCGTCGCGTTCGCGATCGTCGGGCCGTCCATACCCGGATCGGAATACGGCACACCGACCTCGATGAGGTCGCAACCGGATTCGGTCAACGCCTTCATCGCATCGATCGACGCTGGGACATCGGGGTACCCGGTCGGCAGATATCCGATCAGCGCGGCACGATCTTCCCGATGGCATGCACTGAAAAGCGCTGCCAGGCCGCTCTTCTCGCTCTGCTCGACGGTCATGAGCGCTCGCTGTCCGCTTTGTCGTCGAGCAGGCCGAACCACTTCGCGGCTGTCTCGACATCTTTGTCGCCGCGGCCTGACAGGTTCACCACGATGACTGCCCCGCTGCCCATCTCGACACCCAGTTTGATCGCACCTGCCACCGCATGCGCCGATTCGATCGCCGGAATGATTCCTTCCGTCCGGCACAGCAGACGGAACGCGTCCATCGCCTCGGTGTCGGTGATCGGGCGGTATTCGGCCCGTCCCTTATCCCGCAACCACGCATGCTCCGGACCCACACCGGGATAGTCCAGGCCGGCCGAGATCGAATGCGATTCGATCGTCTGCCCGTCCTCGTCCTGCAGCAGAAACGAGAACGATCCCTGAAAAGCACCGGGCGATCCGCCGGTGAATGTCGCGGCGTGACGGCCGGTTTCGACGCCGTCGCCGGCCGCCTCGAAGCCGACCAGCCGGACACCGGGGTCGTCGAGGAACGCGTGGAATATGCCGATCGCGTTGGATCCCCCGCCGACGCATGCGGTGACTGCGTCGGGCAGTCGGCCGGCCTGATCCTGGATCTGCACGCGCGTCTCCAGTCCGATGACCCGTTGGAAGTCGCGGACCATCGTCGGGAAGGGATGTGGTCCTGCTGCGGTGCCGAAGCAGTAGTAGGTGTCGTCGGCGTTGGTGACCCAGTCGCGGAACGCCTCGTTGATCGCATCCTTGAGAGTTTTCGAACCCGATTCGACCGACACCACCTCCGCGCCCAGCAGTCGCATCCGGGCAACGTTGAGCGCTTGCCGCTCGGTGTCGACGGCACCCATGTAGATGACGCAATCCAAACCGAGCAGCGCGCACGCCGTCGCGGTGGCTACCCCGTGCTGGCCGGCGCCGGTCTCGGCGATCACTCGTGTCTTGCCCATCTGGCGAGCCAGCAAGGCCTGACCCAGCACGTTGTTGATCTTGTGAGAACCGGTGTGGTTCAAATCTTCTCGCTTGAGGAAGATTCTTGCGCCACCGGCTTGTTCGCTGAGGCGGGCAGCCTCGTACAACGGCGACGGCCGGCCGGTGTAGTGCGTCTGTAACCTGTCGAGTTCGTCGAGGTAGGCCTGGTCGGTGCGCGCCTTCTCGTAGGCCGCAGTGACTTCCTCGATCACGGCCATCAGTGCCTCGGCGACAAGCCGGCCCCCGTAAGCGCCGAAATGACCACGGGAGTCTGGATCGTGCTGAGTGGGTTCAGCGATCGCGGCGCTAGACCGCGGAAGTTCGGGGCGCAAGATTTCTGCCATCATGAACGCTCAACGTGCAAGCGGCTCATTGGGTTCGCCGGGCTAGCGTGACGGCTTGGGGCAGGACGGATGCTTACCGGCGGTGACCAGGTCAGCGACGGCAGCGCGCGGATCGCCGCTGGTGACCAAACCTTCGCCGACCAGCACCGCATCGGCGCCTGCGCCGGCGTAGGCCAGCAGGTCAGCCCTGCCTCGGACACCGGACTCGGCGACACGGATCACGTCGGACGGTAGCCCGGGAGCAATGCGCGCGAAGCAGTCGCGATCGACCCTCAGCGTCCTCAAGTCGCGGGCGTTCACACCAATGACCCGGGCTCCGGCCTGCAACGCCCGGTCGGCTTCCTCTTCAGTGTGAACCTCGACAAGTGCTGTCATACCCAGCGATTCGGTGCGCTCCAGCATCGATTCCAGCGCCGGCTGGTCCAGCGCCGCGACGATCAGCAGCAGCATGTCCGCGCCGTGCGCGCGGGCCTCGTGAATCTGGTAGGGCCCCACCACAAAGTCTTTGCGCAGTACCGGTATCGACACGGCCGCACGCACCGCGTCCAGATCGTCCAGGCTGCCATGAAAGCGGCGCTCTTCGGTCAGCACGCTGATGATCCGCGCGCCGCCGTCCTCGTATTGGCACGCCAGTGCAGCCGGATCGGAGATCGATGCGAGCTCTCCGGCCGACGGGCTGGCCCGCTTGACCTCGGCGATGACTCCGATGCCGGACTCGCGCAACGCTGCCAACACATCGCGTGGCGCCGGCGCAGCTTCGGCCGCCGCCTTGATCTCGGCCATGCTCACGACAGCCTCACGAGTGGCAACGTCGGCACGGACTCCCTCGATAATGGAGTCGAGCACGCTTGCCGAACTCATGGCTTCGGTTCCTCTCCCCGGGCGCCGCGAAACTGTCGTCGGCGTCCTTCGAAGGGTAGCGAGCGCCGGCACACGGTTCGTCACCGACCCTCGGTGTCAGGTTCAGCCGGTGGATTGTCGTCCGGCGACGACGACTCGGTCGGGTCGCGACCCTCGTCCAGCTCGTCCCAGATCATCCGCTCTGACATGGGTCCGTCATCGCGCGTTGCCGCCGACCGGCGGGCGGCGGGCGTCAGGTATTTCGCGGCGGTGCCGCGGGCCGACGTCGCCGCACGCATCAACAGCACCGCGCCGATCAGCGTGCAGGCGGCGGTCACCAAGGTGATCAACGGACCCGGGTAATACCGCTTGCTGCCCACCAGCTCGACGAGCGGCACCCGCGCGAGTTCGGCCGCACGCACCGCGACGTCGGGGATCTCCAGCGTGCTGACCGCCAGGTATCCCGCCGCCAGGCTGGCGAGGGCCACCAGCACCGCGAGCACCCGCAACGCCCAAC
>NZ_JBAPRN010000737.1:0-2656 GCF_049281135.1 Mycobacterium sp.
GTTCGACGTCCGCGACGAACTACGCGCAGCCAGCCCGGACGCTCCGGTGGTCTACACCGGTCCGTTGGACCGTTACTTCGACTATGCGGATGGCCACCTGGGCTGGCGCACTTTGGATTTCGAGCTCGACGTGTTGCCAACAGGCGATTTCCAGGGCACCCCGGTGATGAACTACAACGACGCCGACGTGCCCTACACCCGCATCCACGAGTTCCGCCATTTCCACCCGGAGCGGGATTACCCCGCCGACAAGACGGTGATCATGCGGGAGTACTCCCGGTTCGCCGAGCAGGACGACGAGCCGTACTACCCGATCAACACCGAGTCCGACCGCGCGGTGCTGGCCGCGTACCGTAACCGGGCTGCGAGCGAAACCGCTTCGGCCAAGGTACTTTTCGGGGGACGGTTGGGTACCTACCAGTATCTCGACATGCACATGGCGATCGCCAGCGCATTGAATATGTACGACAACGTCCTGGCGCCGCACCTGCGTGACGGTGCGCCGCTGGACGAGAACAGCAGAGGAAGCACCCGGGGATGAGTAAGACCACGGTCGACGACGAAAACCGTGCCGCGACCCAGCAATCCGGTAAGGCGGTGAGTCTGCTGGCGCGCGTCATCTTGCCGCGTCCGGGCGAGCCGCTCGACGTACGCAAGCTGTACCTGGAGGAGTCGGCCACCAATGCCCGGCGTGCGCATGCGACGGACCGCACGTCGCTGCAGATCGCTGCCGAGTCCGAGGTGTCGTTCGCCACCTACTTCAACGCGTTCCCGGCCAGCTACTGGCGGCGCTGGACGACGTGCACGTCAGTGGTGCTGCGTACCGAGCTCACCGGCAAGGGACGTGTCGACGTCTACCGCACCAAGGCCACCGGAGCCCGGATCTTCGTCGACGGTCATAATTTCGCCGCGACGAGCAGCGTGCCGGAGATCCTGGAATTCCAGATCAGCCTCGATCCGTTCGAGGACGGTGGATGGATCTGGTTCGACGTCACCACCGACACCGACGTGGAATTGCGCAGTGCCGGTTGGTATTCGGACCAGCCCGCGCCAGGAGTCGCGAACGTCGCGGTCGGGATTCCGACCTTCAACCGACCCAACGACTGCGTCAACGCCCTGCGTGAACTCACCGCAGATCCGTTGGTGGACAAGGTGATCGGCGCAGTAATCGTGCCCGATCAGGGGACGTCCAAAGTCCGCGATCACCCCGACTTCGCCGCTGCGGCTGAGGCGCTGGGCGATCGGCTGTCGATCCACGACCAGCCCAACCTCGGCGGCTCCGGCGGATACAGCCGGGTGATGTACGAAGCGCTGAAAAACACCGACTGCCAGCAGATCCTGTTCATGGACGACGACATCGAGCTGCAGTCGGACACCGTTCTGCGGATCTTGGCCATGCACCGCTTCGCCAAGGCGCCGATGCTGGTCGGCGGCCAGATGCTCAATCTGCAGGAGCCGTCGCACCTGCACATCATGGGCGAGATGGTCGACCGGGCGAACTTCATGTGGACCGCGGCGCCGTTCACCGAATACGACCACGATTTCGCCGAATACCCGTTGAGCGACAACAACCCTCGCAGCCAGCTGCTGCACCGGCGCATCGACGTCGACTACAACGGTTGGTGGACCTGCATGATCCCGCGTCACGTGGCCGAGGAGCTCGGTCAGCCATTGCCGCTGTTCATCAAATGGGACGACGCCGATTACGGGCTGCGCGCCGCCGAGCACGGCTATCCGACTGCGACGCTGCCGGGCGCTGCGATCTGGCACATGGCGTGGAGCGACAAAGACGACGCCATCGATTGGCAGGCCTATTTCCATCTGCGCAACCGGCTGGTGGTGGCGGCCATGCACTGGGACGGTGACGTACGGGGGCTGGTCCGTAGCCACCTCAAGGCGACGCTCAAACACCTTTCTTGCCTTGAGTATTCGACGGTCGCCATCCAGAACAAGGCGATCGACGACTTCCTCGCCGGTCCCGAGCACATCTTCTCGATCCTGGAATCCGCTCTGCCAGAGGTACATAAGATGCGCAAGCAGTACCCGGATGCGGTGGTGTTGCCGTCGTCCGACGAGTTGCCGGCGCCGTCGCAGCGGAACTACGAAATGAAGCCCCCGGTGAATCCGCTGGCCATCGGCTACCGGCTGATTCGTGGAGTGCTGCACCAGCTCAAAGCGGCTGAGCCGGACCATCATCAGCGCCCGCAACTCAACGTGCCGACCCAGGACGCCCGGTGGTTCCGGTTGTCCACCCTCGACGGTGCCACCGTCACCACGGCCGACGGCCGCGGCGCCGTATACCGGCAGCGTGACCGGGACAAGATGTTCGCGCTGTTGTGGCAGTCATTGCGCCGCCAACGGCAGCTGCTGCGCCGCTTCGATGAGATGCGCCGCGCCTACCGCGATGCGTTACCGGTGCTGTCCAGCAAGGAGAAATGGGAGACGGTGTTGTTGCCGGCCCACAACAACGTGTCGGGCAATGGCCGACATCACGGCTGAAACCGCTTCGCCGAGCGGCGAAGTGGCCGTACTCGTCGCCGTGCAGTCGGCGTTGGCGGATCGCCCCGGCGCGCTGGCGGTGGCCCGAGCCATGTCTTATTTCGGCGAGCACAGCCTCGGTTGGCTGGCGGTGTCGGCGATCGGTGCGATCCTGCAG
>NZ_JBAPRN010000738.1:0-13667 GCF_049281135.1 Mycobacterium sp.
TTATTACCCGAGCATTCGATTGCCACATCGACGGAGACGGCGGCGTCGACGGACTCGTCGGCTGTGATGACGGTGGCGTGCGAACTGGCCGCGAACGCCGCTCGGTCGCCCGCCGGCTCCACCAGCAGAACGCGCTCCGGGCCTTTGAGATACGCCAATCGGCACGCAAGCTGGCCGATCGGGCCGCCGCCGGTTACCAGCACTGTCAGTCCGCGGATATCGCCGGCGAGCTCTACCGCCCGGAGGGCCGTCGCGGCAGGCTCCACCCATGCGGCGTGCCGAGCGGAAAGTTCGGGTGGGATGGCCCGCAGGTGCGACGGGAATGCGGCCATCAATGGTGCGAGTGCGCCGTCGGCTTGCAGACCCAGCGCGGTCTCGAGCGTCGCCTGACGACAGAAGTTGGGTCGCCCGGATCTGCAGAAATCGCAGACCCCGCAGACGTTTCCGTTGGGGTTGACGGCGACGCGCTGGCCGACGCTCCAATCGGTCACATCGGCGCCGACGGTGATAATCCGCCCCGTCGATTCGTGTCCGAGGATGCAGTCACCTAGGTAGACCTGCGGTAGTTGTGCCGCATGAAGATCACTTCCGCAGATACCGCATAGCTCCACTTCAACGATGACTTGATTAGGTCGTAGCGCGGGCAGCGGGCGTTCCTGCAAGGCGATCGTTCGATCAGCGGTGAGCACCACTGCCGGCATTGTCATGGTGACGATTCCCGCGACAACGTCAGGCCAACGGGTAGGGCCCGAACCTGCCCCATGCAACGAAAACGGCCAGCGCCAACAGCACCGCATTGACCCCGACGTTCATGGCCTCGTTGCGGCGAGCGTGAACGACTGCCGCGCCGACCATCACCAGGACCAAGCCGGCCGCAGCCAACGGGACGAGGATAGGGGCTATATGCGTGACTGCGGGCAAGATCAGCCCAGCCGCACCGAGAACCTCGACCACACCGATCAGTCGAATGTTCGTCGGAGTGACGTCTTGTGCCCAACCTTGGCCCGAGCTGACCAGCTTCTCCTTGGGGACAACGAGTTTCATCAGGCCGCTTCCGGCGAAGCTTGCCGCCAAAACACTCGCGACGATCCACAGCGCTAGATTCATGGTGTCCTCCTAAGGGATGGTGATACGTGCTTGGTTGAGACTGGTGATGTCGTTGTCGTGCAACGACAACGAACCGGCGGCCAGGTTTTCGACAAGGTGGCCCCGCGTGCTGGTCCCGGGTATCAGCAACACGTTGTCTGCGATCGCCAACAGCCACGCGAGAGCGACCTGGGCTGGTGTCGCGCCATGGCTGGCAGCAATCCGGCTGACAACCGGATCGTTTCGAATGGCGTCATGCTCTGCCTTCGGCCAACCCAGCGGACAGAACGGAACGAACGGGATACCCCGGGCTGTGCACTCCTCGAGTACTCGCGCTGAAGACCGATTCGCAAGGTTGTAGACGTTCTGTACGCAGACGATGTCGGTGACCTCGAGCGCCATCAGTAAGTGCCGGTGCGTGACGTTGCTGATCCCGACGCCCGCGATCAGACCTTCATCCCGGGCCGCTACCAAGGCGCCCAGCTGATCCACGAACCGTTGATCGGGGACCGCATTGTCCAACACGCGCAGGTTGACCGCGGTGAGCTGCTCGATACCGAGCGTTCCAAGGTTTTCCTCGATGCCGGCGCGGAGCTGATCGGGATCGTCGTACGGTAACACTGCGCCGGAATCATCTCGTCGCGCAGCAACTTTGCTCACCAGAGCCAGCCCGTCCGGGTAGGGGAAGAGCGCCTCACGGATCAACGAATTGACCACGCCCGGCCCGTAATACTGGGCGGTGTCGATGTGATCGACACCGGCGTCGAGGGCTGCGCGTAAGACCGCGAGCGCCTCGTCACGATCCCGGGGCGGACCGTAGACGCCGTCGCCGGCCAGTTGCATCGCCCCGTAGCCGACGCGCCAGACCGTGGTGCCTGCCAAGCGATAGCGATCGCCCGTCCGCGTGTCCATCGTCGGCGCCTTCCTTAGATTTCCGGCGTCGACGCCAGTAATCGCGCGCCGACGGGATCCGCAAGCTGTGCGAATCACACCGTAACATTCAACTACATGACATATCAAGTTATTTCCGAACCGGGCGGATCCTCCGGATTCGAGTAACTTCCGCGCTAAGAACCAGCTTCAGCTCGGCGCGGAGTTGAGGAAGACATACAGGGCTGAAATCTTGTCGTCGCGGGTAATGATGATGTCGATACCGGTGTATCGCGGCGGTTCGCCTGCGGGTCCAGAACCCCAGTCAACACGTCCGCCGTTCTGTACTGCTAACGGCGCGCTATGTGGGGCATAGACATAGCTGGGATGACTGGCACGCAAGTCACCGCAGACTCTGTCGAGTGCATCGTGGCCGTGGTACTGGTCGACCGGCAGATTGACGACGCAATCTTCGGTGTACAGCTCCTCGATTGCGGAGCGTCGGCGTTCGGGGTCGCCTTCGCCAAAGACTTCCCGCAGATTACGCAGCAACAGCGTTTCGATGATGTTCGAAGTAGACACATGAAACATCATGCACCTTTACCGCGCGAGGTCGGGCGGCGAAGGCGCCGAGTCCTTGTCCGCCAGAAATTAGCGGTGTAAACATTGAAGTCCGCCGCCACACCGACGTGGCGCCTCCAGGACGAATCAGGGTGTCATGAGCTACGACTTGATCATTCGCGGTGGGCGGGTCGTCGATGGCTCGGGAGCGGCACCGCGCACCGCGGACATCGCCGTACGGGATGGACTGATCGCCGAGATCGGCCGGGTCGACGGCGCGGCCCGGCGGACCATCGACGCTGACGGCCTCACCGTCACACCAGGATTCGTGGACATCCACACACATTTCGACGGTCAGGCCACGTGGGATCCGCATCTGACGCCGTCATGCTGGCATGGCGTCACCACCGCGATCATGGGCAATTGCGGCATCGGTTTCGCTCCGGTGCGGCCGGACCGGCACGACTGGCTCATCGAATTGATGGAGGGCGTCGAGGACATCCCCGGCAGCGCGCTGGCGGAGGGGATCACGTGGGAGTGGGAGTCCTTCGGCGAGTACCTCGACGCGCTGGAGAGGATGCCACGCGCCGTTGATGTCGGCACGCAGATCCCGCAGGCCGCTGTGCGCGCCTACGTCATGGGCGACCGGGCCCTGGACGCCCCGACCGCCGATGACCTGACTGCGATGGCGCGAGCGGTGACCGACGGGCTGCGCGCGGGAGCCCTCGGCATGTCATTCGGTCGCACCGCAGGACATCGCAGCGCGAGCGGGCAACCCGTGCCGGGAACGTACTCGGACGAGGACGAACTCGTCGCCTTGATGACCGCGATGGCCGAGGCGGGAAGTGGTGTCCTGCAGGTGGTACCGGCCGGTGTTGGCGGTGAAATGGGCGGCGACCAAAGGCATTCCATCGATAGCGAGGTCGAGTGGATCAGCCGACTGGGCGAGCGGTTTCGGATATCGCTGACGTTCTTGGCCATGGTCAACGAGCAGGACCCGCACGACTGGCAGCACTGGTTCAGTGCCGTGCGTACCGCCAACGCCGCCGGCGCGAATGTGCGACCACAAGTAGCCAGCCGCGCCTTCGGGATGTTGATGGGCCACCAGTCCCGGATGAATCCGTTCCGGCATCGGCGTAGTTATCGCGCTCTGATGGATCTGCCGCTCGACCAACGCGTGCGAGCTCTGCGCGACCCGCAGACGAAGGCGCGGATCCTGGCGGAGACGCCCGACGCGGGCGATGCGCCGTCGGCCGATCAACTCAACCGCCACATGTTCAAGCGGCTCTACCCGCTCGGAGAGCGACTCGACTACGAACCGTCGGCTGACGACAGCATCGCGGCCATCGCAGCGCGCGAGGGTCGCGATCCGTGGGAGGTCACCTACGACACGCTGCTGCACGCCGAAGGCAAAGAGTTCCTGCTGTTCCCGCTGTTGAATTACGCGGGCAACGACTACCACCATCTCCACGACATGATGTCGGACCCACTCAGCCTGCAGGGCCTCGGCGACGGGGGAGCCCACTGCGGCATCATCTGCGACGCCAGCATGACGACCTATCTGATGTCCTACTGGGTGCGTGACCGCACCCGCGGTCCGCGGATCCCGCTGCAGACGGCCGTGCATCGGCTCACCGGCGATCCCGCCGCTTTCTACGGTCTCGGCGATCGCGGTGTGCTGGAGCCGGGCAGGCGCGCCGACATCAATCTCATCGACCTGGACCACTTGGGTCTGCACTATCCCGAGCAGGTACGCGATCTGCCCGGCGGCGCGGGAAGGCTCATTCAGCGTTCCGATGGCTATGTCGAAACGCTGGTGCTCGGCCAGACCATCGTCACCGACGGCGAGCTCACCGACAGCCGGCCCGGCGGCCTTGTCCGCGGCCCGCGGCCGAAGGCGACGGTATAACCGAAGACGTTGAACGACAGCACGATTGACTCAAAGCCCGACATCCGGGTGAAGTCGCTACGGTACGGGGAACTCGACGTGCTGATCGCCGGCCGCTGCGCGACGTGAGAAACGTGTGCGTCGGGCTTAGCGACCGTGGATTCGGTTAACGGCGAAATCGGCAGCTTGATCAGTCATGCCGTTTGTCTTGTAGGCACTGTGGGCGGCCCGGCTGAATCCCTGGCCGGATGAGCAGACCGGGTCCTGAGGTGTGCACAGGTCGAGCGTCTTGTGGGCGTAGAGCGGCCCGATGCTGATCGGCGGAGCGTCGTGGTCGATCAGGTTGAGAAACCCGTTGGAGGGCTTGCCGAACAGGGTGACGGCAGCGACGTGCGGCGCGACGTTGGGTGGCAACGGTCCCGTGATGCCCTCGGGGAGCGCATAGCCGGGCGGGACGCTGTCGGAGGTGATGTAGGCCGCAATGGCCGCGCCCTGTGAATAACCACCGAGAACAATCTTGGTGGCGGGGCAGGTGTTGACGATGTCGACAACCCTGTTGGCGGCGTCGGCGACACCGTCGCCCGCTTGGGAAAAGTTGAGCGAGGCGGGGTAATTGACCGGATACACGTCGACCGAGTTCCCGTGCAAACGGGATGTGAGGGCATCGGAGAATTGCTGTCCGACGGTGCCGGGACCGGGCGGCTCCATGGTGCCGCGGGCGAAAATGACCTCGACGTCGGCGCACTGTCCATCGGCGGCGGCCTTGCTGATGGCCGGCGTCGCCACCGCCATTGCGAACAGCATCGTCAGGACAGCTGCGAACTGCAGGGCCCTCGTCGTCGACTGCGCACACCATGACAGCGGCGATATGCCATAGCGGGTTGTCTCGTGCACGCTGATGCCTTTCGTCGAGCGAGGATGCTTTTTGAAGCGTATGCGGTGGAAGACTCCCGCGCAGTGCGGCCTCCGGCGTCAATGCCGTCGGTCATTTTGGTATCCCGGACCAGGGTGGTCAAACTCAGCAGCTTGCAACACCCCGGATGGCGGTCTTCATTCCGTCCGCGTCGGGCGGAAAGGAAACTGCAGGTGACCAGTGCGACCAAAAGCGTAACGACACGCAACGAAACGGCAGCTGAAGCGGTGTATTTCTCGATCAATGCGGGGGTCCGCGGTGTCGATTAGGTTTTCGCTTCAATTCGCAATACGCTAGCGCGCGGTTTTGTCCCCAACTTAGGAAAGCGGCCATGCCCATTCAGTCCGCGCTGGTGCGCCCACGACAGGCGCGCAGCGCCCAGCGATTCGCTTCCCGCGTTAAGTGCCCAACGGTCGGCCAGTGCTTCGAGATCGAAGCCACTCGCGACGCAGACGGGTGGATGATCCGGATCCCAGAGATTGGCAGGGTCACCCGCGCCAGTCGCCGCGCAGCAGTGGAATTGGCGGCACGGGAATGCATCGCACTCTGGACCGGCATCCCGATCGGATATGTCGCCGTCAACATCAAGCTCGGCTAAACGCCGAGCTTCATTTGTTGGCCGAGGTGTATCTCGGGCGTGACCTCACCGCGATGGTGACCAAGAACGCTCATCATCATGACGGTGTTGGCGGCGGTCGCCGCTCTGACGGTGGCAACGTGCGTCGGCTATTACTTCGGTCGGCGC
The DNA here is from genome assembly GCF_049281135.1 of Mycobacterium sp. Classification (GTDB taxonomy): domain Bacteria; phylum Actinomycetota; class Actinomycetes; order Mycobacteriales; family Mycobacteriaceae; genus Mycobacterium. The sequence continues at coordinate 6,064 of NZ_JBAPRN010000738.1, forward strand.
GCGGGGTCGACGCCGTCAACCTGGCGGAAGCGAACTAGTCGGATCGCGTTGGGGAGGCGGGCGGCTGATCTGCTCGTGCTGGTCGCAGCCCGTCATATTCGGCGGCGATTGCGACCCGCACCCGTGGTCGAGCTGTTCGGGATGAGAATCCTTGCGCCACTTGATGTGCTGCGGGGTAGCGTTACGCGGATGCGCTCCTACCGAGGTGCGCCCGGTTGGTGAGGCAACGGTATGTCAACGCTTGAGGGCAAGATCGCGTTCGTGACTGGCGCATCGTCGGGTCTCGGCGCTGAGACAGCCCGGTTGTTATCTCGCCGGGGCGCAACGGTTTTCGGTATAGGCCGAGACGCCTCGCGGTTGGCCGAGGTTTTCGGCGACGTCGAAAAGGGCTCACACGCATCGGTGGACATCGCAGCGGCGCAAGCCTGTAAAGATGCGATCGAACAGTGCGTCCGCGAATTGGGCGGCCTGGATGTGTTGATCAACATCGCTGGGCGACACCAGATGCGACGTACGGAGTCGATGACCGACGACGAGTGGACACAAGATCTAGCGGTCAACCTGAACGGGCCGTTCCAGTTGTGCAGGGCCGCGTTGCCCTATCTGCTGGAGCGAGGCGGCAACATCGTCAACGTCAGCTCGATTGCCGGCGTTGAAGGCCAGGCCTATTCGGCCGGCTACTGTGCTGCCAAGCACGGCTTGATCGGGCTCACCCGGGCGTTGGCAGTCGAGTACACGGCGGATCGCTTGCGCGTCAATGCGGTTTGCCCCGGCGGCATGCTGACACCGCAGATCGAGCAGTTCACCGCACCCGAGAACCCGAACTACGACCTGATCATGCGCACAGCCTCACCGCGCGGCATGATGCAGCCCCTCGATGTGGCGAACGTGATCGCATTCCTGGCCAGCGACGATGCAGCCGCGATTCACGGCGCCGTCTATCGGGTCGACAACGGCAAAGGCGCCGGTTAGGCGGTCACGAGCCGGTGAAGCGCGGCTCCCGCCGCTCGGCGGTCGCGGAGACGCCCTCAACGAAGTCCGCTGTCGCCGCGAGCTTGATCTGCTCGGCTTGTTCCAACGCGGTGGCCGCGCGCACGCGATCGGCGAGATCGCCACGCAACGTCTGGCGAATCGATACCACTGCGAGCGGCGCGCTGGCAGCCACCTTGGCGGCCAAGGCATGCGCGCCCGACCGCACGTCGCCGTCGGCTGTCAGACGGTCGCACAAGCCGATGCTCGCCGCTTCTTCCCCTGGCACCTCACGGCCGGTGTACAGCAGGTCTTGAGCGCGTTGCGACCCGATGACCGCCGGCAGCGTGACAGTGATCCCGAATCCCTGGTGCAAACCGAGTCGGCTGAAATTCGCAACGAAGCGGGTGGACGGGCCGGCCACCCGGAAGTCGGCAACCAGCGCCAACCCGAGGCCGCCGCCCACCGCCGCACCTTGTACGGCCGCGACGATCGGTGTGCGGGCCGCGAACAGACGCGCCGCCTCCTCGTACAGCGACCCTGCGGACGCCTCCACCGTCGGCTCGCTGCCACGCAGCGCGCCCGCCAGGTCCGCACCCGCGCAGAAGTGCCGGCCCGACGAGCAGAGCACGATCGCCCGCGCGTCACCGTCGGCGTCAAGGCGTTCGAAGGTATCGGCCAACCCGGCGATGAGGGCGGCATCGAAATGGTTGCGTGCGCCATTCTCGAACTCGACCGTGGCAACGTGGTCGGCGGACACGTCGACGCGTATCTGATGGGTCATGATTGGTCGTCAGGAAGCTCGCGCCGACCAGGTGAAGCTCTGCATCTCGGGAATGCGAGACGTGAGCAGTGCGGCGACGCTGCGGCCGATCCGATCAGCGGTCGCCAGCGATATGTCGGAATCCAAGAACCCTTCTACCTCGACGCGCAGCGTTCGTCCCGTCCAGCGGGCGCGGGCATGCGCGTGCAGAACACCGGGCACTTCGACGGCAGCGGTCTCGGCGGTCGTGACGATCTCGGGGTCGACGCCATCGAGAAGGCGGTGGGCGATGTCCGCCGTCACTTCCCAGCCGACATGACAAATGAATCCGGTGACGACGATTCCTGCCACCGCGTCAGCCCACGCCCAGCCGAGGGCCACCCCGATCAGGCCGAGCATCGCGCCCGCCGATGACAACGCATCCAGCCATGAGTGCTTGGCATCGGCCACCATGGTGGCCGACCGAATTCGCCTGCCCACAGTCAGTTTGTATCTCGCCACCAGTTGGTTGCCCGCGATTCCCGCCGCCGCGGCGGCGATGCCCCAGCCGACGTGACCCGTGCTGCCGTGACGCAACAGCTTACTGACACTTTCGAACCCGGCGACCACGGCACTACCCCAAATCACCAGTGCCACACCGATTCCAGCGAGGTCTTCGGCGCGCTCGTAACCGTACGGGTAACGCTCGGTGGGAAGGTGGCGTGATGCCCGAAATCCGACGAACACCAGGGCGCTGGTCGAGACATCCGACAGGTTGTGCAACGCGTCGCCCAGCAGCGCCACCGAACCTGACACCAATGCGATCGACAATTCGATGAGCCCGGTTACGGCCAGTCCCACGGCGCTGATGGCAACCGCGCGGTTCGCCTGCCGGCGTTCGTCCGCATCGTCGGTAGCGATGTCGAGCGGGAAACTTGTCGCGGGGTCGCGGACCCCGTTGATCTGATGCATAGCGGTAAGCATGCCTGCCACCGGCAGTATCGCCAAGACTTGACCGCATCGACCGCTTGACCTGAAGCGTGGTTAAGGTTCTACCGTCGTAGCCATGTCACAAACCACCATCGCGTCGGGCAGCCGCTGGCCTGAGGAATTGAACACAATCGGCGCACTCCGATTCGCCCGGCGCTCGGCACATTTCGACGAAACAGTCAGCTTCTACCGCGAGCTGGTCGGCCTTCCACTGTGCGACACATTCGGCGAGAGCTATGGCAGCAACGGGGCGATATTCGGCCTACCTGGATCGAGTCTCACCTTCGAGATCGTGGAGGCCGTCGAACCGGTGGCGGTGGATAGTCATGAGCAGCTATGCCTGTACTTTCCCGATACTGCGGGCCAGCAACGAGCGACCGCGCGGCTCGTGGCGGCAGGGGTAAAACCCGTTGAATCACATCCATATTGGGCGGCAACCGGCTCGGTCACCTATCGCGATCCGGACGGTCGCGAGGTGGTATTCGCACCGTTTGTCTTCGGTGTCAATGAACCTGCGGAGGGCGCCGCATCGGGCGAGCATTGGACCGCCTCTTAGAAACGCGGAAGGCCACCGGGGTCGGGTCCACCGGTGGCCGTCCTCTGCGCTGGATCGTTGTGATTACTTCTTGAAGGCGTCCTTCACGTGCTCGGCGGCATCCTTGACACTGGCCTTGGCCTGGTCGAGCTTGCCTTCGGCGCGAGTCTTGTCATCGCCCGTCGCCTTGCCGAGACCTTCTTTGGCCTTGCCGGCGATGTCGTCGATCTTGTTGCTCACTTTGTCGTGGGCTCCCATGCGCTTCAGCTCCTTTGCTCGGGGCACTGCTGCCTCGCGTCGGGATGTCTACCCGCGTCGACCGACGGCCAAACCAGATATGCGAGATTGGCACTATGCGGGTCGCGATCCTCGATGACTACCAGAACGTCGCGTTGAGCATGGCCGACTGGTCCGACGTGGCCTCCCGGGCCGAGATCACCGTGTTCAATGACCACCTCGCCGACCCAGACGCCGTCGTTGAGCGGCTGGCGCCGTTCGACGTGGTGTGCGTCATGCGAGAGCGCACACCGTTGCCGCGCGATGTCATCGAGCGCCTGCCGCGGCTGAAGATGATCGCCTCGACCGGGCCGTTCAACGCCGCCGTCGACGTCGCGGCCGCCAAGGAACGCGGCATCTACGTGAGCACCACCGGTGGCTACGTGGAGTCGACGGTCGAGCTCACCTGGGCGCTGATCCTTGCCGCCGCCCGCCGGATCGTCGACGAGTCCGAGTCGGTGCGCGCCGGCGGCTGGCAAACTTCCGTCGGCCCGCAGCTGGGCGGCACCTTGCTGGGCGTGCTCGGACTGGGACGCATCGGCAGCCGAGTGGCCCAAGTGGGCAAGGCATTCGGCATGGACATCATCGCGTGGAGCGCGAACCTGACACCCGAAACCGCCGAACAAGCCGGGGCGACCTACGTGTCGAAAGACGAATTGTTCAGCCGCGCAGACGTCTTGACCATCCATCTGGTGCTCAGCGAGCGCTCTCGTGGCCTGGTCGGCAGCGCCGAGTTGGCTCTGATGAAGCCGACGGCGTTGCTAGTCAACACATCTCGAGGACCGATTGTCGACGAGTCGGCTCTCGTCGAGGCTTTACAGTCGCAGCGACTTGGCGGCGCAGGGCTCGACGTCTTCGACGTCGAGCCGTTGCCTGCCGGGCACCCGCTGCGATCGCTGGACAACGTGGTCGCCACGCCGCACATCGGTTACGTCGCCGAGCAGGTCTATCGGGTCTTCTACGGCGAGTCTGCGACCAAGATCGGTCGTTGGCTCAGCCAGAGCAGCTGACTTCGACGCACGGTGCCGCGACCACCACGAGTCGAGGAGGCCGAGGAGCGCTGACACCGCTGCGGCGAGCGCCCAGCCCAGCAAGATGTCGACAACGAAATGCTCGGCCGAATACACCAGCACGAAGGCCATCGCCAGCGGGTACGCCACCAGTAGCGGACGCCAGCCGCGCTTGACCCGCCGCCACAGGAAGATCGAAATCATCGCGGTCAACGCGGCGTGCAGCGAAGGAATCGCGGCGACCAGATTGACGCTGGCCTGTCCGGAGTTGACCAGCGCGCCGGCCGACTGCAGATGCAGCGTGCCCCAACCGCGGGTGGAAATTCGCTCCACGAATTGGTGAGCACCCGGTTGGCTCATATGCACAGCTCCCAGCAGTCCGCCGTCGGGAACGCCTGCGGCGCCGCGGTACATGCATGGCGGGTTCGACGGGCCGCTGGCGATGTCGGCGGCTGTGCAACGCGCGGCCGCCCACGGCGGGGCCGCCGGTACGACCACGTAGACGGCGACCGCTGCGAACGACAGCGCAACGAACCGACGGACGAACGCCGCCCAGTCGGTCCGGTTGTACAGCCACAGCACGCCGGCGACCGCGTACGGCAGGATGAAAAACGACATGTAAATGCTGCTGATGATCACTTCCCACCACGGGGGCTGCGGCATCTTGATGCGCTCTTGCAGCCACACCGTCGGGACGGTGCCGAAGAACAACCGTCGATCGGCATCGGGTTGGAATCGCCAGAGCGCGGGCGCGCCGAGCATGTCAGCCGCACCACGACTGAGGTCGTAGAGCACCAACACGAGTGCGAAAGGCAGCCAATCGCGCAGGACCGTGATCGCCTTGTGCCCGCGGCCGATGCTCGCGGCGATCAGCCCGGTAGCGATGTACAGCAGCAGCAGTTCGCGGTTGAACGCGACCCCATCCGTCACGGTTCGGTAGGTGACCGCCAGCGCCCACGCGCTGACGGCGACGCGCCGCGCCCAGGTGAGCCTGACTCCGTGGCTGGCCGCATCGGACTTGTCGGCGGAATGGGGTGGCGGCGAAGCCGCGGTGGACGGCCGACTGGGGCGTCGGCGCCCAGCAGGTTCGGTCTGTGGGTCGCGCTTGAACAGCCGGACCCGGCGATCGGTTATTACTGCCACCAGTCCAACCTTATCCTTTGCCGACCGTTTTCCATCCGTTCATTCTCGCGGCGATTTGCATTCAAGCTAATAAATCAGCCAAACACGCTGTAAGCGAAGGGCTTTACCGCATCCTTAGCGCGGTACTGCGGGTGTCTATGTGGCGGCTGTGAATTCGAGGCCTCGCCGACTCACTCGTGAAGGTGCATCAGAGCCAGAACGCTCCACTGTCGTTGCACCTTCCGCTCTTGCGCGGTGGAGATCATGCCGGATGGTGCGAACATTTTCGACGGCACCGGATCCTCTTCAGTCAGGCGTATGCCACCCCCGCGAAGTGTCCTGAATACCAACACAATTGCGGCCAGTACCACGATCACCACGACTGCCGCGAAGAGGACCGACAGCGTGCCCTGGATGAATGTGTTCCTGATGACATCGGCCAGCTGATCCTTCGTTTTCGCCGACCCGAACGCCGTCTTACCCGACGCTTGGGCGGCGGCGTACCGGAAGTGTTGGGTCCAGTAGCCGACGTTGGGATCGGCAGAGAAGACCTTCTGCCACGACGCGGTCAGCGTGACCGTCAGATCCCACAGCAACGCAATCCCCGGAATCCACACCCACTTCAGATAGCCCTTCTTGATGACCACCACCGTGACGACGGTCAGCGCGATCGCGGCCAGCAATTGATTGGCGATGCCGAACAGCGGGAACAGCGTGTTGATGCCGCCCAGCGGGTCGGTCACGCCCATCAACAGGATGCTGCCCCACGCGGCGGCCACCGCCAAGCTGCAGATCCATACGCCCGGGCGCCAACTCGGATTTCGCAATTTCCTGAGCGGGCCGCCGAGGTTCCCGAGTGCGTCGGACAGCATGAAGCGCGCGACCCTGGTGCCCGCGTCGACCGCAGTCAGTATGAACAGCGCCTCGAACATGATCGCGAAGTGATACCAGAACGCCTTCAGGCCCGAGCCGCCCAAAATCCGTTGCAGCACTTCGGACATGCCGATCGCAAGCGTCGGTGCGCCGCCGGTGCGCGACACGAGCGACTTCTCGTCCACGCTGGTAGCGGCTTCATTCAGCTCGGCCGCAGTTACCGGCGATCCCGACAGACCAAGGTGATTGACGTAATCGGCGGCGGTGGCCGCGGAGCCGCCGGTGCGAGCTACCGGTGCGTTAAGGGTGAAATACAGATGCTGGTCGAGGATTGCGGCGCTGATCAATGCCATCACCGCGACAAACGACTCGGTGAGCATGCCGCCGTAGCCGATCAGCCGCATCTGGCTTTCCTTCTCCAGCAGCTTCGGCGTGGTGCCCGAGGAGATCAGCGCGTGGAATCCCGACAGCGCGCCGCACGCGATGGTGATGAACAGAAACGGAAACAGCGACCCAGCGAACACCGGCCCATCACCGTGAGTGGCGAAGTGCGAGACCGCCGGTGCGCTGATGACCGGGTGCGCGATGCAGATTCCGGCCGCCAGTAAGGCGATGGCTCCGATCTTCATGAACGTCGACAGGTAATCGCGTGGCGCGAGCAGCAACCAAACCGGTAGCACCGACGCAACGAATCCGTAGCCGACAATCAGCCATGACACCGTCACCGGCGACAGATTGAACCACGATGCGCCCCAAGTTGATTCGCCGACGGCATCGCCGGACGCGACGGCGAGCATCAAAAGCACGAAGCCGACCACGGATACTTCCGCTACCCGCCCGGGTCGCAGGAACCGCAGATAGCAGCCCATGAACAAGGCAATCGGGATCGTCATCGCGATGGAGAACACGCCCCAGGGGCTTTGCGCCAATGCTCGCACCACCACCAGCGCGAGCACCGCGATGATGATCACCATGATGACGAAGGTCCCGACCAGAGCGGCAGCACCGCCGACGGCGCCGAGCTCGTCGCGGGCCATCTGACCTAGCGAGCGGCCGCGGCGCCGGGTGGAGATCGACAGCACCAGGT
>NZ_JBAPRN010000739.1:0-2125 GCF_049281135.1 Mycobacterium sp.
GTGTTGATCACCGGTGGAACCAGCGGGATCGGACACGCGACAGCGTCGTTGTTTCGCGACGCCGGGGCGCAGGTCACCATCACCGGTACCAAACCGTCGGCAGCGGACTATGAGGCGGACCTGTCGGGCATGGCGTACCACCAGCTTCGGATCACCGACCGCGACTCGGTGGATGCGGTGGTGGGCAACTTCAGTCAACTCGACGTCCTGGTCAACAACGCGGGAGCGAATTTCCCGGGCGGCCTTGATGAGTCGAAGCCAGATGGGTTCGAAGCCTCGGTGGCGCTCAACCTGACCGGGCCGTACCGCCTGACGGTCGGCCTGTATGGCGCGCTCAAAGCATCGACAGCGCCCGGGGGTGCCAGCGTGGTCAATCTGGCGTCGATGTCTGCGCTGCGCTCCGTCGCGCTGGTGCCCGGCTACGGGGCCGCCAAATCCGGCGTCGTCAACATCACCCGAAATCTCGCCGTCAAATGGGCGGGCAAGGGAATTCGCGTGAACGCCGTGGCGCCGGGTGCGATCGACACCCCGATGACCGCGCCGATGCACGGCGCAGCCGAACTGGTCGAGGCCGAACTGGCACACATCCCGCTGCGACGGTTCGGATCGGTCGCCGAGATCGCGCCCACCATCGCATTTCTGTGCACCGAGCAATGCAGCTACACCAGCGGCGCAGTCTTCGTCGTCGACGGCGCATCCGATTGCGTCTGAAACTGTAAGGAAACCAATGACATTCGTGCTCAAGCCGGAGGACTACTATCACACCGGCATCGTCGTTCCCGACCTCGATGCCGCGATGGAACGGCTCAGCGCGGTAGCCGGTTACCAATGGATCACCCCGCTGACGTACACGCTGCCGTTTCGCACCGTGAACGGAACCCGGGAACTCACCTCAACATTCGTCTACTCGCTGCAGAGCCCGCACGTGGAACTGATCCAGCAGGTGCCGGAAAGTCCGTGGACGGCAGCGGCGGGCAACTCGGTGCACCACCTGGGCTACTTCGTCGACGACCTCGCCGAAACCGCGCGAGCGTTGGAGGCCAACGGCTTTGCCTTCGAGGCGACCGCCGACATTTCGCCACCCGACTTGGCGCTGTTCGCGTACTACATCGACGCGTTCGGCACCCGTATCGAGATCGTCGACCGCAAGCTGTTCCCAGACTTTCCCGCGTTCCTGAAGTCGGCCGCGCCGCCGGCCGACGCGTAACCGGAGGGTTGACATGGTGCTTCCGGTGCTGCGCTTCAACTTCGCCTCGCCGCAGGGGGAACCACGGACCCAAGGCGAACTGATCCGCACTGCACTCGAATTGGCGCAATGGGGCGAGTCGCGGGGCATCTTCACGGTCAGCATCGACGAGCACCACGCCACCGGACAGGGATGGAGCTGCAACCCGATACTGGCCGCCGGGATGTTTCTGGCACAGACGACGACGCTGATCGCCAGCGTGGACTGCGCGCTGGGGCCGCTGTGGAACCCGGTCCGGCTCGCCGAAGACATCGCCTTGGTCGACAACATGAGTCGCGGTCGACTGCACACCACGGTGGGACTGGGTTACCGCACGGTCGAATATGACTCGCTCGGAGTCGATTTCAGCGAACGCGGCCAACTGATGGACAGCCTGGTCGAGCGGATGCTGTCGGTGTGGGCAGACATAGGTTCCTGGACCCGGCCACATCCACCGCTGTACGTTGGCGGCGGTGCCCGGGTCACCGCGCGGCGTGCGGCGCGGTTTCGGTTGCCGCTCAGCCTCGCCGACCACCTGCCCGACGTCGCGGCTCACTATCGCGAGCTGTGCGCCGAAGTCAGTCTGACGCCGATGGTCATCATGCCCGGCCCGGTCAACCGCGGAATGATCTATCTGCATGAGGATCCTGACCGGGCATGGGCCGAGCTCGGCGAGCATATCCTTTGGGAGGCAGTCACTTACGGCGGCTGGTCGGCTGACCAACGATCGTTGATGCACCTACCCGGTGTTCAGACGCTCGAGGAGGTACGGGAGTCGGGACGGTACCGTTTCCTGACCCCCGATCAACTGATCGCTGAAGTCCGCGATGCTCCCGACTACGGGCCGCTGGTGCTGCATCCCCTGGTCGGCGGCATGCCGGTTGACGAAGCGTGGAAGTC
>NZ_JBAPRN010000740.1:0-8109 GCF_049281135.1 Mycobacterium sp.
GGGATAAGCCCAGGTCAGAAGGTTGCGGTCGACGCTGCGATATGTTCGATGAAGAGCTCTGTTCGTCAACCAGCGACCGGAGTGTTGCAACGAGGGGATTTTTCACGTGTCTGACCATCCGCACGACGCGAACGCCGGCGGCCGCGGAGACCATCCGACGACCGAGTTTCCGCCACACCAGCCGCCACCGCCGCCCGCCGCCGAACCGGCGACCCGGGTGTTCGCCGGGTTCCGCACCGAACGCCGGTTCAGTGACAACGCCACGCAGAACGCACCTCTGCCGCAGACACGCGTGGAACCGCGGGCCTGGGCGGAGACGCCGTACCAAGGACTTCCGCGAGTCGTCGAGTCCGGCGATGCGCCTCGGCGGGTTTACGGCAACTACGGGGGCCCGCCGCCGTCGGGGGACACCGGACATCCGCAACCGAACTTGCCGCCGTCGCGCTACCCGGAGCTGTCCACCAGCACCCTGCTGCGCCAGGTCAAGCCGCCGCCATCAGAGGGCTGGCGGCGGTGGCTGTTTCGCCTGTCGGGGCAGCTGATCAACGTTGGCGAAAGCCCGCGAACGATGCGGTACAACGACCTGACCGTCCAGGTGAACCGGCCGCTGCGGGGTTGCTACCGCATCGCGATGCTCTCGCTGAAGGGCGGCGTCGGCAAGACCACCATCACCGCGACGCTGGGCGCGACCTTCGCCTCGATCCGCGGCGACCGGGTGGTGGCCGTCGACGCCAACCCCGATCGCGGCACGCTGAGCCAGAAGGTGCCGCTGGAAACACCGGCCACCGTTCGGCACCTGCTGCGCGACGCTGAGGGCATCGACCGCTACAGCGACGTCCGCAGCTACACCTCGCAGGGGCCCAGCCGTCTGGAAGTGCTTGCGTCAGAAAGCGATCCGGCAATGTCGGAAGCGTTCAGCGCTGACGATTACGCGCAGACGCTGGAGATCCTCGAGCGGTTCTACGGTCTGGTGCTGACCGACTGTGGCACAGGGCTTTTGCATTCGGCGATGACGTCGGTGCTGGACAAGGCCGACGCCCTGGTCGTGGTCAGCTCGGGCTCGATCGACGGCGCGCGCAGCGCCTCGGCCACGTTGGACTGGCTCGACGCGCACGGCCACGAGGACCTGGTCAGCAATTCGATCGCGGTGATCAACGCGGTGCGGCCGCGGTCAGGCAAGGTCGACATGCAAAAAGTGGTCGATCATTTCTCGCGACGCTGCCGCGCAGTGCGTTTGGTGCCGTTCGATCCACACCTCGAAGAAGGCGCCGAGATCGACCTGAACCGGCTGAGGCGGGAGACCCGGGAAGCGCTGATCGAGCTGGCAGCTGTTGTCGCAGAAGGTTTTCCGAGCGATCAGCGCCGATCCAACGAGCACTTCATCTAGCCCTGCGACGATTCGGGCCGAACCGGCCCGGGGAGGATCGGGACAATCAGGCTAGGAACGCGGGTTGTTGTCACCGTGGGTCAACCGCCACAGGAAGTCCGGATCGTCGTCGGGTCCGATGACGCGGCTCTTCGGGCGGTTGATCTGTGAACGGGCCGCGCGCCACCCAACGTAGAGAACCGTTGCGACAATCAGGGCCAGCAGCACGTACAGCACTCAACACCTCCTTGGTCCGAATATACGCGGCGACCTAGGCTCGCAGTGTGTCAAACGGACAGAGCTCCGCCGGCCGCGCAGTCGTCAGCGTTGTGTTGTACGTGGCGGCCCGCCTGGTGTTGGTGATCGCACTCACCGCGGTGATCTATGAGACCGGCCGAGGCCTTGGCGTACATGATTTCCCGCTCGTCGTCGCTCTGCTATTCGCGCTCGTCATTGCGATGCCGCTGGGGATGTGGCTGTTCGCTCCGTTGCGACGCCGGGCCACTGCGGGCATCGATGCCGCCACCGAACGCCGTCGCCACGACCGAGCGCAACTTCGGGCTCGACTGCGTGGTGAGACCTCACCCGACGACGGCGCCGACACCTCGGGCTGAACGCCAGTGTCAATGTTCCTTGACACGTCTTGAGTGTCAAGTTATCTTGACGCTTGTGAGTGAGTTGCCCGACCTGTCGCCAAACTCCGCCGCCGATGCCGCGGGCAGCGCCGACCCGGCTGAGGGTTTGCGTTCGGTGCGCGCCCTGCAGCGTTTGCAGGAGCGGTTAGAGGCCATCCACGTCGCCAATGCCCGCGAGCAGGGCTGGAGTTGGCAGGCCATCGCCAACGCATTGGGCGTGAGCAGGCAGGCGGTGCACCAGAAATACAACCGGAGGAGATGACCAATGGCGTTCGAGAGGTTCGCCCGCAATGCCCGGGTCGCGGTCATGCTGGCTCAGGAAGAGGCCCGCGAACTGTGCGACCGTGAAACCGGTTCGCGGCACTTGCTTCTCGGTATCCTGCAGACTGCTCGCGGGGACCTCTCGTCGGTATTGACGGAATACGGCTTGACCGCCGAGGTGATGCGGGCCCGGTTGGCCGAAACATCAACTGGCGATAAGTCGTTCGACGAGGATGCCGAGGCACTCAGCACTATCGGCATCGATCTGCGGGCGGTTCGCGACAGCGTGGCCCGCACTTTCGGCGCCGACGCTTTCGACAACGCACTGTCCCGTTCGGGTCGCCGCCGTAGGCGGCGAGGGCATATCTCGTTCAGTCACGATGCCAAGAAAGTCTTGGAGCTGGCGCTACGAGAAGCATTGGCGCACAAGGACGACGAGATCCGCTGCGAACATCTGCTGCTGGGCATCCTGCGAAGCGGCGATCGAGCGGCCATTGCCTTGATCACCGAGCACGTCTACACCGCGCAGCTGCGCGCAGCGGTCCTCAAGCTGCTGGATAAAGCCGCGTAGTTCGCGGTTCCGTCACGCGGTACCACGTCTCATCCGGGATAGCCCGCAACGATTACCAGGTTCGATGTCGTGGAGTCGTGGCGCAAACCAACCACGGCTTGGTATTCGTCGGAGTCATACCAGGCTCGCGCGAGCTCCTTGTTTGGAAACTCGATGATCACCGTTCGGGTGAAGGGCCAGCTCCCCTCGACGGTTTCCACGTCCTCGTCGAGGCCGACCACCTTGGCGCTGAATTTGTCGAAGATCTCTTGGTGCCCGGCAGTTTCATAGCTGTGGTAGCCATCCCGATCGTTGATCGCGATTTGCACGACGACGAACGCATTGACTTCGGGCATGAGCGGCCTCCTTGGTCGGTGCGTCCCTACGCAGGCAACATTAGCGTTCATTGAGTATGTGTCAATGAGTATGGCTCTACGAGTTTTCTTCGTTGAGTTGTGCTCACCCGTTCTCTGGGCGCACGATCGACCAGTGACCGGCCACAACGCCGCATTGACGCCGCGACCCGCAACGCAACGGCAGGCGCAGGCTGAACTGACGCGACGCAAGCTTCTCGAAGCTGCTGTCGAGCAGTTTTCGGCCCGTCACTTTGACGACGTCGCCACCAGCGACATCACCGAAACCGCAGGTGTAGCCCAGGGTCTGCTATTCCACTACTTCGAGAACAAGCGCGGTATCTATCTCGAGGCGCTGCGCGACGCGGCCAACAGGCTGAACGCCGCCACCACGCCGCCGTCCGGTGATGGTTCTCCCGGGAAGCAGTTTCGACAGATGTTGCGCGCCCACCTCGAATACCTCAGCGAGCACGACGAGCTGGCGCTGCGATTGGTCCTCGGCGGCAGCGGCGGCGACCCCGAAGCGTGGCACATCTTCGATCAGTCACGCTGGCACACCATCGAATGGACCTGCCAGCTACTCGAACTCGACATCGCCCGCCCGGCGTTGCGATTGATGCTGCGCTCCTGCGCGGGGGCCCTCGACGAGGCCACCACGTACTGGCTCAAAAACGAGCGGCCGTTTGATCCAGGCGCGATGGTGGAAGTGGTCGTCGAACTGCTCGTCACGTCGCTACATTGCGCGGCCCGACTCGACCCGCAGCTCGACGTCGGCAACGCTGTCGCGAAATTGGCCGACCGATAAGCGCCGCTCACGCCGTCAGCGTCAACGCGGTTGCCATCGCGATCGACCAGACCAGCATGGTCAGGCCGGTATCGCGCAAGACGGGGATCAGCTCGGGTCCGGTCCGCCCGGTGCGCACCGGAGCCGCGGCCCGCACCGCCAGCGGAGTGGCCACCAATCCGGCCGCACACCAAGGCGTTGCGGCTGTCAGCGCCAGCGTGAGAATGGCGGCGACGGCCAGCAACGCCTGGTACAGAATGCGTGTTCTTTTGTCGCCCAGGCGCACCGCCAACGTGATCTTGCCGGACTCCCCATCGGTCGGGATGTCTCGCAAGTTGTTGGCTACCAACACCGCCGACGACAACGCACCCGTCGTCACCGCCAACGCCAGACCCACCCAGTCGACCCGCAGTGCCTGGGTGTACTGGGTGCCGAGCACCGCGACCAGACCGAAGAACAGGAACACCGCGACTTCGCCGAAGCCGGCGTAGCCGTACGGTCTCGAGCCGCCGGTGTACAGCCACGCACCGGCGATGCACAAAGCGCCGACCGCGATCAGCCACGGCGCACTGGTCAGCGCGAGCGCCAGTCCGGCCACCGCGCCGACCGCCAGGCTGGTCAGCGCCACCGTCAGCACTGCCCGAGGCGTCGCCAGTCGCGAACCGACCAGGCGCACCGGCCCCGCCCGGTTGTCGTCGGTGCCGCGGATGCCGTCGGAGTAGTCGTTGGCGAAGTTCACCCCGACGATCAGCGCCAGCGCGACGGCCAGCGCAAGCAGCGCCTTCCACCAAACCGCGGCGTGCAGCCAGGCGGCGGCGCCGGTACCGGCGATCACCGGTGCGATTGCGTTGGGAAGTGTTCGCGGTCGCGCGCCGGCGATCCACTGCGCAAGACTGGCCACCCCCCGATCGTTCCATGCGCGTGCACAAGAATGATCACCGTGCCCGCCAACGACGATGCAGAGCAACAGAGCGATGTGGGGGCACGGCCCCCTCGCCGCTCTGCGACTGGGGGGACCCCCACCCGCTTGCGGGGGAAGGAGTGGCGTAGATGCTGGGAGTGATTGGCGGCAGCGGCTTCTACACCTTCTTCGATTCTGCAGCGCGCAGTGTCAACCTGGACACGCCCTACGGCGAGCCCAGCGCTGCGGTCACGGTCGGCTCGATCGGGGAGCACGAGGTGGCTTTCCTGCCCCGGCACGGCGCCGACCACCGGTTTCCGGCGCACAAGGTGCCGTACCGGGCCAACATGTGGGCGCTGCGAGCGTTGGGAGTGCGGCAGATCTTCGCCCCGTGCGCGGTCGGCAGCCTGACGACCGATCACGGGCCGGGCGCCATCGTGGTGCCTGATCAACTTGTGGACCGGACTCGTCGTCGCGCCGACACCTACTTTGACTCCGGCGCGGCGCACGTGTCCTTCGCCGATCCCTACTGCCCGACGCTGCGCTCGGCGGTCACCGGCCTGACCGAGGTGGTCGACGGCGGCACCATGGTCGTCATCGAGGGGCCGCGGTTCTCCACCCGCGCGGAGAGTCAATGGTTCGCCGCCGCTGGGTTCACGCTGATCAACATGACCGGTTACCCGGAGGCGGTGCTGGCCCGTGAGCTCGAAATCTGCTATGCGGCAATTGCTTTGGTGACCGACCTGGACGCCGGCATCGAAGTGGGCGGCGGGGTGAAAGTTGACGACGTGATCAGTGAATTCGCGAAGAACATCGAGCCGTTCAAAAATCTCGTGCGCGAAGCGATCGGTCGGGTGGACACCGAACATGCCTGTACCCAGTGCCTATCGCACGCCGGGGTCCCGCTTCCGTTCGACGAGCCCTGACAGCTCAGCCGGTCTTCGCTTCGCGCTTGCGCTCCTCGTCGGGGGCCGAGCGGGGCGGCCGGCCTTTGCGCAGGGTGTCGATCAGTTCCCGATACGGCCCGACCAGGTAGACGGTGTCGTCGGCGTGCAGCCGGGCGTCACGGCGGGGGTGCAGCTTGACCAGGCCGTTGGATGTCACGATCGCGATGACGCGGGCTTGACTGGACATCTCGAACATGCGCAGTCCGTCGAGTTCGCTGCCGGCGGCCACCTGCATTCCGCCGACCACGAATGAGTTCTGACCCACCGAGAAGGTGCCCAGCACCTGCAGGCCGATCGCCGCGCCGATGAACCACGGTGCGGCCAGTTCGACGGTGGAGCGCACGTTCTCAAAGCCGAACCGCTGCGCCACCGCGAAGCCCAACGCGCGGTCGTAGACCCGTAACACCAGTGGGATATCGGTCCAGTGCTCTCTGGTCGCAGTCCTGCGGCCCAGCATTTCGGTCAGCACGATGCCGGTCTCGATATTGATGATGTCGTCGCGGGTCAGCACCGCGACCGCGCGGGCGCGATCTACCCGCGCGGCCTGTAGCGTCTGGCGCAAGGTGCCATCGCCGAAGACGACCGGTACATCAAGATCGCGCACCGCCGACAGGAAGCGGTTGTCCTCGTTGCGCTCGATCACCGCGACGTCGTAGCCCGCCGCGGTCAGGTCGCTGACCACCCGCATGCCGAGACCACTGAGCCCGACCACCACGATGTGGTTGCGCAGATGCCGCACCCGGGGGCGTGCCGACGCGAAAACGAAACGGCGCGAGAGCAATACGTCGGCGACGAACGAGACCAGCAACGCGGTCGTGGTCACGCCGCTGAACATCAGCAGCGTGGAGAACGTGCGCAGCCAGGTGGGTTGGTCCACGAAGCTGAAGTCGCCGTAGCCGGTCGTGGTCATCGTTTCGACCGTGAAGTAGAACGCGTCGACCCAGCCCATCCTGGGCGGGGGACGATACCCGAACCGCAAGATGATGGTGGCGCTGATCAGCACGACCAACGTCGCCGCGAAGACCGGGTAAAACGTCGGGTTGACGTCGTTGAGCACGCCGCGGACGGCGTCGACCGCACGCCGTAACAGCGGCCGCCGCGAGCGCGCTCGCGTCGAGCGTGGGACCTTGATGCCCTGGGCGGCGAGCTCGTTGCCGGTACCGATCATCATCGTCCAGTCACCGGCGTGCACCCGCTGATCGCGACCAGGACATATCTCCAGCTCACCGGGGTTGGCTGAGTCGTTACCGCGGATGACCGCCACCGGCGGCAGGTCGCCGTAGAGTTCGCGCAGGGTCGCTTCGCGCGATGCTGTTTTGCCCGCGACGACAAAGTTCATTCCGGCGGCATCGAAATCATGGGTGGTCTGCGACAGGCAGGCCTCGACCACCGCCGGCGCGGCGAGATCGGCGACGTCGAGGATCGCCCCAGGACCGTTGTCGTTGTTGACCGCTTCACGCAGCACATCGTTGGCGACCCGCGACACCACGCGTAGATTCGGGTTGGCTTTCCTTGCCAGCAAAGCGATTTCAAGATTTACCGCGTCGTCGTCACCGGCGCAGACCACCGCGAGCGCATGGGAGACGTCGGCCAGGGTGAGCTCGCGGGCGACGCCCGCCTCGGATGTCTCCCCGGCCGCCATCCGGACCACCGTCGTGCCCGCGCGTTTCAGCTCGTCGGCGATTGTGGTCGCCAGCGCATCGTCACCGCTGACAATGATGTGGCGATGCATCTTCTCGTCCGTTGCTCAAAAGCCCGACCGATATCGAATACTCGATGACGTCAGGCCGGTTCATCAGGGCATTATGTCATCCGGTGTGAGCGGCGCCGCGCATAAGTGTCGCTAGGACAAGCTGTTTCCGGTCAACCGGACTAGCGCCGACCGGTCCACCTTGCCGATGCCGCGCATCGGCAGCGCGTCGACGATGTGCATCTCACGCGGCGCGGCGGTGTGGTCCAGGGTTCGCATCACGTGCGCACGCAGCGCGTCGAGTGAGGGTGCGGCGCAACCATCGGCCACCACGATGGCGGCGGCCACCCGCCGGCCCAAGCGTTCGTCGGCCAGTCCGAACACCGCGCAGTCGGCTACTGCGGGATGGGTCCGCAACGCCGCCTCGACCGGCTGCGGCATCACCGTCAACCCACCGGTGCTGATCGCGTCGTCGACTCGGCCGAGCACGCTGAGCACGCCCGAATCGTCAACGACACCAATGTCGTCGGTGCGGAACCAGCCCGGCTCGGCGAACGGGTCGGGGTCGGGTGCATTGCGATAGCCCGTGGCCAGCGTCGCGCCGCCGAGCACGATCCGGCCG
>NZ_JBAPRN010000741.1:0-4006 GCF_049281135.1 Mycobacterium sp.
CTGCCCGGCTATCCGGTTTCTGCTGCGTCGATGTGAAAGCTGGGCGGGGCGGAAGCGATCAAGATCCCCGAACAGGCGATCGGGCTTGTGCGCGTCGAAGTAGCTAGCGACCGCTTGCTAATTTCGCGTTTCGGGCCCTAGTCTGGGACGAGGCCCGCAAGCAACTCGGGGGTCGTCCGCCGGACCTGTTTTGAACTGCGATGACACCTCGCCGAAGGGGCTTTACGATGACCGCTTCGATACTCCGGCCCCAGGTCAGCGGCGCATGATGGGTGCTAGAACGGACGCCGGGGAGAGCTGGGACGTATTGAACGATCCGAGTGACCCCGGGCTGCACTGGACCACCGGCAACATCGGCGAGGCGGTACCGGGGGTGCAGACTCCGCTGAGCTGGAGCTTGTGGGGGCCCACCATCGAGGCCGGCATGCGATTGAGCATGCGCGATATGGGCGCGTTCAGCCGCGCCGAGTCGACGCTGCCACCGAAGGGGCGCCAACTCTGCCAGGTGTTTTACGGCCGCGGAGCACTCTCGGTGGAGCTGCTGGCTCGCCTTGGTGACCGGATGCCGGGCACCACCGGCCAACAGGTGGCCACCGGCGTCTACGGCGACGCCCCCGACACCATCGACTATCGTCCGACGATCAGGCGCTATCCGGCGGTCGCGGTCGCGGTGCCGTATCAGATGTTGCGGATTGCCGGCCGACTGCGCGCGGCGCGGGCGGTCAGCGAAGAGTTCTGGCCACGCCAGACTCGACGGATAGGCGCACTCAGCCTGCCTGCAACTCTCGGGGTGTTCACCGAGGCCGCCGCGCAATTCCGCTGGTGTGTCTACCTGCAATCGATGGCGCTGTTCTGCGCGGTGCAGCCGATGTACGACGCACTCACCGCGCTGACCGCTCGCACTGGCATCGGCGAGCCGACCGCGCTGGCCGGAGGGTATGGCGGCGTACCGGAGACCGAGGTGGTCGCCGACCTGTGGCGTACCTCGCGCGGCGAGATCGAGCTGGCCGAGGTAGTGCGCAAGCACGGGTTCCACGGGCCGTCCGAGGGTGAACTGTCCGGGCGTGTGTGGCGGGAGGATGACACCCCACTGCGACGGTTGGCCTCCGACTACGGGGCCCGGCCCGATGACGCCGATCCCCGACTGCGCGACCGCGAACGGCAGGCGGAGCGGCTCGGGTTGGAGAAGGAGCTGGTGGCGGCCGTGCCAGCAGTGCAGCGGCCGCTAGTGAAGCTGGTGCTGCGCCGCGCCGAAATCAGCATCCCGTTACGCGGGGTGTCCAAAACGGCGTTTTTGCAGGCTTTTGACGTCGTGCGAGCGTGCGCCCGGCGGGCCGGCATGCTCCTGGCCGATGCCGACATACTGGCCGACCCGGAGGACGTCTTCTTCCTCACCGACGCCGAGCTGCTCGGCTGTCCCACCGCGGACGTCCAGGAGGTGGTCGCCCTCCGCCGGGAGCGGCACTCGCACTACAAGACGTTGCGCCTGCCCGAGGCGTGGGTGGGCGTGCCCAGCCCGATCGTCGAGCAGCCGGTCAGCACCGCCCGGGTACGGTCGGTCACCGGGGTTGGAGTAAGCCCCGGGGTGGTTGAGGGGCTCGCCAGGGTGATCACCGATCCGGCGTTCGATGAAGTCGAGCCCAACGAAATCCTGGTGTCCCCGACCACCGACCCGAGTTGGTCGTCGATCATGTTCATCTCTGCGGCGCTGGTGGTGGATATCGGCGGGGCGCTGAGCCACGCCGCGGTGGTTGCCCGAGAGTTGGGCATTCCGTGCGTAGTCAACACTCGCGACGGCAGTCGGCTGTTGCGCACCGGCGACCTGATCCGGGTGGACGGCGTGACCGGCACAATCGAGCTGCTGAAACCAGTCGAGTCGTAGCGGGTTGGTCGCCCTCGTGGTTCATTGCCAGGACCGGAAAGTCGTCCCAACCGACGCGGCGGCGCGCTTCGGCGATGCAGAAATCGCGGGGGTTATCTTGATTTCCATGATGAATTCGGCGTCCCTGGCCGCCGCCAAGGGGCGCGGAGTAGATGCCTGCACCTCCACCACTCCCCCGCAAGGGGATGGCTAAGTGAGCCGGACCGTGTCGGTCGAGCCAGCCGGAGTCGTGATCGAACTCGAGCCCGGGGAGAATTTGTTGCGCGCCGCCCAACGGTGCGGCTACCGATGGCCGACCGTCTGCAACGGCAACGCTTCGTGTGGCGTTTGTGTGGCTCAGGTTGTTAGTGGCTTCGAAAACTGTTCCGAAATAGCAAGTCTCGAGCAGGAACGAATTGTCGCGCTCAACAAGCCCGTCGACGGCAAGGCCCGGCTGGCGTGCCAACTACAGATCAACGGCCCGATCACCGTTCACCGGCGCGGCGTACGGCTGCGAGGCGCAGCGGACGTCGACCAAACAGATGCTTGATCTTTGTCACCGAAAGCTCATGCCGCCCGCGCAGCGACCGCGCTCGCACCAGTTGAGGAGTTGTTGTGAGCGTTGCTTCCGATGAATTCGACCCGCTGATGCCCTCGATGCGAGCGGTCCATCACTGGACGACCGCCAACCTCGGCGAGGCCGCTCCTGGTGTGCTCACCCCGCTCGGCACGGCCCTGTGGGGAGCCACGGCCGAGCGCGCTGCGCGGAGGGCTCCGTGGATGGTCGGAATGATGCACGACGCCGAGCTGAAGTTGCCGGCAGATCCCGCCGACTGGTACCTGCGCGTGTTCTACGGACGACTGTCGTGCCAGGTCGAGTACATGGCCGCGATGGGCGATCGGGTGCCCGGCACGACGGGGCAGGACGCGGTCCGCTCACTATTTGGCGAGGCGCCCCCGGATATGACGTTCAGCCCGACGCGGCGCTACTACGCGTCGATCGCGTGGCGCCTGCCCCGCATGTTCCTGCGGTTCCCCGCCACCCTGGGCAGGCTGGCCTCAGAAACGGACATGTGGTGGCGGGACTTGGTGGCGCGCGTGGACGCGATGACCCGGGACGACGCACTCAGGGTGTTCGCCGAGGCGGTGCGCCGCTTCGAGCGCACCAGCTGTCTCCAGATGGTCGGCACGTTGTGCAGCGTCCAGCCGCTCTACGATGCCGTCGAACGGCTGATCGCCCGGACCGGGGTCGGTGACATCGGTGTTCTCAGCGGCGCCGAAATGGCCGTCATCGCTGACATCTGGAAAGCATCGCGGCACCAGACAACGATCGAGCAGGTGGTCGCAAACCACGGCTTCCACGGTCCGGGCGAAGGTGAGATCTCCAGCGCGGTGTGGCGCCAGGATGACACGCCACTGCGCGACCTGATCGCCCGCTACGCCGAGCGCCCCGAGAGCGAGAGCCCGATCGCCCGAGAGCGTGCGCGAACCCAGGAGCTGGCCCGAATGCAGGCCGCCCTGCTGGCGGCGCTGCCACATCATGCGCGTCCCGGGGCCAAGCTCATACTGCGTTTGGCGGCCCGCCGGATCCCGCTGCGTGGCGTCGGCAAACGCGCATTCCTGCAATCAATCGACGCGGCCCGAGCCTCCGCCCGTCGCGTGGGAGATCTGCTCGTGGAGGCCGGGCGCGTTCGGGACGCCTCGGACGTATTTCTGCTCACCGGCGAGGAGTTGCTGGCGGCGCCGCCCACCGACCTCGAGGGCCTGATCGAGCGGCGACGGCTGAAGCGGGCAAGCTACCAGGCGCTCAGGCTGACGAGCACCCACTGGGTGGGCCTGCCCGAGACGGAGCCGGCGGGCGCCGCGGGCCCGGCCGGCACTGACGGCGTGATCAACGGCGTCGGAGTCTCCGGTGGTGTGGTCGAGGGGACGGCGCGCGTCGTCACCGATCCATCATTCGCCGAGGTGGAACCCGACGAGGTCCTCATCGCGCAGACCACCGATCCCAGCTGGTCGTCGATCATGTTCATCTCCTCGGCGCTGGTCGTCGACATCGGGGGCGCGCTCAGCCACGCGGCCGTGGTCGCACGGGAGCTGGGGATTCCATGCGTCGTCAGCACGGGTCATGGGACAAAGCTGATCAAG
>NZ_JBAPRN010000742.1:0-9229 GCF_049281135.1 Mycobacterium sp.
GTGCAGTCGCGACATCACCGTCCCGATCGGGGTGTCCATGATCTCGGCGATTTCCTTATAAGGGAAACCTTCGACGTCGGCGTAGTAGACCGCCATCCGGAATTCCTCAGGCAGCGCCTGCAGGGCCTCCTTGATTTCGGTGTCAGGCAGCGCCTCCAGCGCTTCGACCTCCGCGGATCGCAACCCGGTCGAGGAGTGCTCCGCGGTGGCGGCCAACTGCCAGTCGGTGATCTCATCAGTCGGATACTGGGCCGGCTGCCGCTGCTTCTTGCGATAGCTGTTGATGTAGGTGTTGGTCAGGATCCGGTAGAGCCACGCTTTGAGGTTGGTGCCCTCTTTGAAGGACCGGAAGCCCGCGTAGGCCTTCACCATCGTTTCCTGCAGCAGGTCCTCGGCGTCGGCCGGGTTGCGGGTCATCCGCAGCGCGCCACCGTAGAGCTGATCCAGCAGCGGAATCGCGTCGCGCTCGAAGCGCGCGGTCAGCGCCGCGTCGGTCTCGTTCGAGCGGCGGCGCGCGGAACCGTCAGAGACGTCACCGACGTCCGCGGTCTCCGGCTCGGTCGCGCTATCTATGTCGGCCATAGTGGGTAACGCAGTCCCTTCTGTCGCGATGCCGGTGAACAGGTCCATTAACACCGGACCCGTCTGGCACCCGGCCAACTGCTCTTCGCCAATGAGGCTTGTCGCCGTTGACACAGAGATCCCCTTTCCCAATCTAAAGGCTGCGACTGACACTGTCTGCTCCGCATGGTCAACAGCAACGATCACCGCGCTATTTCCGGGTGGGCGTCGGACCCAATCCGGGCCGCTTATTCGGAGCCACTGTGAGCAGCGTTACTGTGGCGCTCATGTCACTCAAGGGCAAGACCATGTTTATCTCCGGTGCCAGCCGCGGAATCGGACTGGCCATCGCCAAGCGTGCCGCACAGGACGGCGCCAACATCGCGTTGGTGGCCAAGACCGCCGAACCGCACCCCAAGTTGCCCGGCACGGTGTACACCGCGGCCAAGGAGCTCGAGGAGGCCGGCGGTCAGGCGCTGCCGATCGTCGGCGACGTCCGCGACCCGGATTCGGTCGAGTCGGCGGTGGCCAAGGCCGTCGAGCAGTTCGGCGGCATCGACATCTGCGTGAACAACGCGTCGGCGATCAACCTTGGGTCCATCTCCGAGGTGCCGATGAAGCGATTCGACCTGATGAACGGCATCCAGGTGCGCGGCACGTACGCGGTGTCCCAGGCGTGTATCCCGCATATGAAAGGCCGGGAGAACCCGCACATCCTGACGCTGTCCCCGCCGGTCCTGCTCGGGAAGGAATGGCTGAAGCCGACGGCCTACATGATGGCCAAGTTCGGTATGACGCTGTGCGCACTGGGTATCGCCGAGGAACTGCGCGAAGACGGCATCGCGTCGAACACGCTGTGGCCGCGCACGCTGGTGGCCACCGCCGCGGTGCAGAACCTGCTCGGCGGTGAAGAGGCGATGGGTCGGGCACGCAAGCCGGAGATCTATTCCGACGCGGCCTACGTGATCCTCAACAAGCCGTCCCGCGACTACACCGGCAACACCCTGCTCTGCGAAGACGTGCTGCTGGACTCCGGCGTCAGCGACTTGTCGACCTACAACTGCATCCCGGGCGGCACACTCGGCGTCGACTTCTGGGTGGACGGCGTCAACCCGCCGGGATACTCCGGACCCTAGGTGGTGATGGCACGCGCGGCGAAGCCGGGCGCAGCAGGTCACGACGGGCAATAGTGGTGGCGGGCGCGGCGACTCCGGCGCTGGCGGTGCTGATCGACGCGGGCGTGCCGCACGAGGTGGTGAAGTTCGACAGCGCTCATCGGGACCGGCGGCACCATTCGTTCGGCGGCGAGGCCGTTCGGGCGCTGACCAGTGCCGGCGCCGTCGACCCCGAGCAGATCTACAAAACGCTGATCATCGCGGTTCCCGACGGCTTGGCGGTCGCGATTCTCCCGGCGCTGGCGCGGTTGTCGCTGAAGGCGGCCGCCGCAGCGCTGGGTGCGGGCAAAGCCACCATGGCCGATCAGCGCGCCGCTGAGCGGGCGACCGGTTACGTGCTGGGTGCCGTCTCGCCGTTCGGGCAGCGCACGCGGCTGCCGACCGTCGTCGACTCCGGCGCCAGGGCCTGGGAACGCATGTACGTCAGCGCGGGCCGCCGCGGCTGGGATGTCGCCGTCGCACCCGGCGACCTGATCATGCTCACCGATGCCGTGACCGCGGAGATTCGGGCCTGAGATCCGAGACGAGAAGTCGGTATCCGAGATCAAGCTCTGACATGCCGACAAGATCGGCATGCCGACGCGCCCAAGCGCCATCGGCAAGGTCGGCGCTGAGCCGCTCCAATCCCCTTGTTAGCAACGCTTTCGGTGTCAGCGCGAACATCGACATCCCGGCTCGCACGGTCTCTTCGAGATACGCACGAGGGCGGCGCCAGTAGGCTCCGCCGAATCCGTCGACGCAGTCGTGCGGTACCGGCACCGTGTAGATCGACGCGGTGCCCAGTAGCGACATCAGTGTGGAGATCGGCACAGCCAGACGCGCGTCGGTGTCAGCTACAGCGGGCAGATACTCGCGCAGCAGCCAGAATTGACGAAAGACGATGTCATCCCAGGTGAAGATCACGACACGCTGACGAGCGACGCGGACCATCTCGAGGACTCCGGCAGCGAGGTCCGACCAGTGGTGCACGGTCAGCAGCGCAATCGACGCGTCGACGGCATCTATGTCGATGGGCAGGTGTTCGGCCACGGACCGCACCGCAGGAGCGGCGTCGGCTCGGCGTTGCGCGATCATGACCGGGCTGGGTTCCACGGCGACGACGGTGTTCGACGGTTCGTAGGAACCGGTCCCGGCGCCGATGTTGGCGACTGTCGCCATATCGCGGAGCGCTTGCTCGATGACGGCCCCGATCCGTGGATCAGGTTGACGGGTAAGCGAATACGTCCGACCCGCCCGGTCGTAGCGGATCACCGTCCCAACATCGTGCTCACGCTGTCGGCAAACGCGGCCGTGGTGAAACAGATCGGCTCGGCGAATTCCTCCATGGTCAACGCCTCGTGCCAGCCGGCGTCGGCGGTGGCACGCAGCAACGGCTTGGTCATCGCGACCGCGTGCGGCGGCATCGCCGCCACCCGCCCACACCACTCGTCGGCAGCAGCAAGCAGTTCGTCGTGCGCGACAACCTGCTGCACGAGTCCGAGCCGCAGCGCCTCGCGGGCGTCGATGTGCTCACCGCGCAGGTAGTAGGCAAGCGCGCCCTGATAGCCCAGTCGGCGGGTCAGCGCCCAGCTGGTGCCGACCTCGGGAAGCAGGCCGAGACGGCCGAACGCGGGCACGATCACCGCGCGCTCGCTGGCAATGGCGACGTCGCAGGTCAGCGCCCAGGCCAATCCGACGCCGGCCGCCGGTCCGTTGATCGCGGCGACGAAAATCGTGTCCGCCCCGGCGATCAGCCGGGCAATACCGCCGAACTCGCGACGAATCCAGCGCCACACGTCGGCGACACCCTCCGGGTTGCTCAGCTGTTCGGTGGCCGAACGCATCATCTTCAAGTCGCCACCCGCGCTGAAGCCAGGATCGGCGCCAGTGAGCACCACGCTGCGAATGTCGCTGTCGGCGACGAGAGCTTCAATCGCGCAGCGCAATTGGCGCACCAGCGGCGCCGACAGCGCATTGAGCCGGTTCGGCTCGTCGAGGGTCACCACCGCCCGGTCACCGCGGTCCTCGACCCGAACCCGACGCGGTGCGTCCGGGTCGTCGCCGTCGGCGACCATGCCGGCATACAACGATTGTGTTGAGCTCATCACTTGTCCTCCTCACTAGCATCGGCCCGCAACACCGTCCATGCGGCGTCTGCGAACGTCTTGATCACCCCGCGCGGCAGTCGGGGCTCGTCGCCGGCAATCCAATTCCGGCTGAATTCCTGGGCCGGACCGAACCACAGTGCGGCGGTGACTCCGGCCTGTATCGGACGCAAGACTCCGTAGCTGTGGTGCGGGCGCCACCAATCCCGCACGGCGGCGAAGAACGCCGCGTTCGCCTCGCGCAACTCCGCGCTGTCCAGTCGGTCTCCCAGCAGCAACGCGGCCTCACCGCGATTGGCGGCCACCCAGCGCAGGTGGTGCGCTACGCCGCCGCGAATACCGTCTTCCGCGGTGCCCTGCCTGCGCAACATCGCGACGAAGCTCCCCTGGTACTCGCTCATCACCTCGGCGTAGACGGCGGCCGCCAACGCGGGCTTGTCCGGGAAGTGGTGGTAGAGCGCCCCGACGCTGACGTCGGCGTCGCGCCGGATCTCGTCCAGCGTCGCGGCGATGGCGCCATCGGCCGCGAACCGGCGGCGGGCGGTCTGCATCAATCGGTCCCGCGCTTCGCCCGGCGCTGACCTCGGCACGAGAAATATTCTACTTCTACCGAGGAATCCTCGGTTACGGGGTCAGGCGAACGCGCTCTGCCCGGTGATGTGCCGGCCGACGATGAGGGACTGGATTTCGGCAGTTCCTTCGTAGGTGACCAGGGCTTCCATATCGCACAGGTGGCGCATGACATGGAAGTCGAGCAGGACGCCGTTGCCGCCTAATACGTCGCGGGCCAGTCGACACACGTTGCGGCCCTTGACTGTGCAGTAGTACTTGGCGAGCGCGGCCATCGTTTCTTCGGCCTTGCCGTCATCGATGAGCCGGGCCATTCGGATGGCGTACAGCTGCATCGACGTGAGATCGCCGAGCATCTCCACCAGCATCGACTGGATGACCTGGGTCCTGGCGATCGGCCTGCCGAATTGCTTTCTCCGCAGTGCGTAGTTCAGGGCGATGTCATAGGCCGCGACGGCGTGTCCGGCCGACCCCCACGCGACGGAATTGCGGGTGCCCGCAAGCACTTTGCCGACATCTTTGAAGCTGTTGCAGTTCTGCAGCCGGGCGTCTTCGGACACGCGGCAGTCGGTGAGAGTGATGTCGGCGTTTTGAACCATCCGCAGCGACATCTTGCCGCCGATCTTGGTCGCCGCGTAGCCCGGGTTCTCCTTCTCCACGACGAACGCCTTGACTTGGTTGTCCGCGGTGTCGCGGGCGTATACGACGATGTAGTCGCACCACACGGCGTTGCCCGGCCAGCGCTTGCGGCCGTTGAGTACCCATTCGTCGCCTTGCCGCTCCGCGGTGGCCTCGAGGATCACGGCGTCCGAACCGTGCTCGGGCTCGGTCAGGGCGAACGCGCCGATTTTTTCCAGACGCGCCATCGCCGGCAGGTAGCGTTGCCGCTGTTCCTGGGAGCCCAGGATGTTGATTGATTGCATCGCCAACCCGACGTGTACGGCGAAGAACGTGGCAATGCTCCCGTCGATGCGGGACAGCTCGTAAGTGACGAGGCCGGCGGCGACCGCGCTCATCGACGTGGACCCGTGGTCGCCCAGGTTGTAGTCGCCGACAACGTTCAGCGCGGCAAGTTTCGGTATCAGGTCGAATGGGAATTCGCCGCGTTCCCAATACTCGTTGACCATCGGCAGGATCTCGGCCTCGCCGAACGCCCGGACCTTGGCAAAGATCTCCTTTTCCGGGTCGGTCAGCTGATCGGCCATCAGGAAGTAGTCGGTCTCCCGGGCCACGCCGATGTCCTCGACGAGCGACGCGGTAGCTGGATCGGCGTCCTTGGCGCTTCGTGTCTCAAATGAGCTGAGCGGTTTTGGCATCGTTGTCATGGCCGATCTCCATGTTCGTGCAGAAAATCCTCGATGACAGGTACGATCTCGACGGCGTTGTGCACCAGATCGATATGGCCGCCGCCGTGTTGGTGCAGCCGCGCATGGGGCAGCAATGCGTTCAAGATGCGCGCGTTGACCATCGGGATGATCGGATCATCGGTGCCCGCCACGATCAACGTCTGCTGCCGTACAGCAAACAGCGCGAACAGGCTGGTCCACACCGAACCCGCGAGAAGCTGGTGCAGGTAGCCCATCTTCGATCCGGCGTGCAATTGCTGAAGAAACAGTCGCGCCACATCCTCCCCGTGTGCGCGGACCGTGCCGCCGTATAGCTCACCGGCAATGGATGCGGCGTAGTCCGGATCCGAAAACCTGCGCGGGGTGGCCATTTTCACCAGCACGCGCGGATGCGCGGGCACCATCAGCGCACCGGTACCTGTCGCCACCAGAACCAGGCGACGGCACCGGCGCGGGTTCTGAAAGGCGAACTGCTGTGCGAGCGCCCCGCCCCAGGACAGCCCGAGCACGTCCACCACGCCGATTCCCAGCTCGGACAGCACCCGGCCGAGCACCCAGGCAAGGTACGGGAACCCATAGGGCGCAAGGGATGTGGGCGATCCTCCGGTTCCCGGCACATCGAATCTGACCACCGTGGTCTCCGGATCCAGCTGCTCCACCAGCGGGTCCAGCACTTCCAGGCTGGCCCCGATGCCATTGCACAACACCAGCGGCACACCGGTTCCCCACCGCACGTTCACCCGAATCCGCTGCCCGCCGGTGGCGACGTAGCACTCCTCGCCGAACTGACTCACGGGCAGAGCACGAAGGCGACGCCGATCTCGGGCCGCTTGACGCTTCTCGGCAGCTTGTGTCTTATACGGGGTCATCCCAGTATCCTGCGCATGATCTTCAGTCCCTTGTCGGTGTATGGCGGGTAGAGCAGCTTGAGGTCTGGCTTCGTGGTCTTGGCGAGGACCGCCTTCCGGTGACTCAGCGCCTGAAATCCCCACTCACCGTGGTAGGAGCCCATACCGCTGCACCCCACGCCGCCGAATGGCAGCTGTGGCACCAACAGGTGCATCGCGACGTGGTTGAGTACCGCGCCGCCGGCCGGAACCGAATCAATGATCCTGCGGCCGGTGGCCTTCGAGCTGGAGAACACGTAGAGGGCGAGCGGCTTCGGTCGACCATTGGCGAAGCTGATCGCCTGATCCAGCGAATCCACTTCGATCACTGGAAGAATCGGGCCGAAGATCTCGTCGGTCATCGCGGGCTCGTCGGGATCTGGGTCGACGATGACCGTCGGCTCGATCGTGAGTGAATCCCGGTCGCTGTGTCCCCCAATGACGACGTCGCCCTTTGTGGCTTCGAGATAGCCGACGAGCCGGTCGAATTGGCGCTCGTTGACGATTCGCATACCCATGTCATTTCCGGCGCGGAAAGCAGCCACGTTATCGACGATCAGCCGAACGAGTTCTGACTTGATGGACTTGTCGGCCAACACGTAGTCCGGCGCGACGCAGGTCTGCCCGGAGTTCAACAGCCTTCCCCACGCGATCCGGCGTGCCGTCACATCGAGATCGGCGTCGGCGGCGACGATGACCGGACTCTTGCCGCCGAGCTCCAAGGTGACTGGGGTAAGCGTCGCGGCCGCCCCGGCCATGATCTTGCTGCCGATCGCGGTACCGCCGGTGAAAAAGGCGTGGTCGAAACCCAATGAGAGCAGCTGCTGTGTGGTGTCGGCAGCGCCTTCGACCACGGCGACCGCGTCCGTGTCGAGGTACTGCGGGATCAGCCGGGCAAGAAGCGACGAGGTGGCGGGGGCCAGTTCCGACGGCTTGAGCACGGCGCCGTTGCCGGCCGCGACGGCGGCCACCAGCGGGCCCAGCGAGAGGTAGACCGGATAGTTCCACGGCGCGATGATGAGGACCACGCCCAGCGGTTCGTATTGCACCCACGCCGAGCCGGGGAGCTGGCTCACCGGCACCCGCTGCTTTTTCCGCTTCATCCAGCTGCTCAGGTGCTTACGCGCGAATTCCGCTTCGCCCCTTGAGGACACGATGTCACCCAGCCAAGCTTCTGCTCGTTCGCGGCCGAGGTCTTGGGCGAGGGCTGCGGCGATCTCATCCTCGTTCTCGTCGAGGAGTCGCTCGACGCCGCGAAGTTGGCGTAGTCGCCACTCGACCGTCCGGGTGCGTCCGCGCGCAAACACGCCACGGATGGTGGCGACTTGGTCGGCAAGTTCGGGCGGCGCGGTAACCACATGTGCGGTCACTTCGTCACTTTTCCATCACGTAACTGCCCGGAGCGGGGCCCAGAGGCGGAAGCTCCTCCCCACCAAGCATTTTCGGCGCGTCGACCTCGGAGCCACTGCGCTCAGCGAGCCAGGCCGTATAGTCCGGCCACCACGAGTCCGCGTGCTTTTCAGCAGTGTCCACCCACTGATCGGGATCCTCCGCGTCGACCGGGCCGGTACGGAACGACGCCTTGGGGTTGCCTGGCGGGTTGACCAGCGCCGCGATGTGACCACTGGTGGACAGCACGAAGCGGTTGTCCTTGCTGCCCAGGAGGCGCGCGCTGCGATAGGTGGCGTGCCACGGGCAGATGTGGTCGGCGACGCCGCCGACGATATAGGCGTCCGCGGTGATCTTATACAGGTCGACCGGGCTACCCAGCATGCTGACCCCGCCCGGGGTGACCAGCGCATTCTGCAGCCCCATCAGCACCAGGTCGCGGTGCAGCGCGGCGGCCATCCGGGTCGTGTCGGCGTTCCAGAACAACACGTCGAACGCCGCCGGCTTGCGGCCCTGCACGTAGTTGTTCACCACGTACCGCCACACCAGGTCGGTGGGACGGAGCCACGCGAACATCTCCGCCATGTCGCGCCCGTCCAGGAACCCCTTCCTGGCGGAGACTCGAATCGCCGCCTGCGCCGCGCGGTCGCTCATCGCCGCGGCCGCGAACCCCGCGCGGGTCTCATCCAGCACGGTGACCGCCAGGTTGAGGCCTGCGACCCGGTCGCCCTCGCCGATGTCGGCAAGATGGGCCGCCGTCATCGCCGCCAGGATGCCGCCCGAACAGGTGGCCAACAGGTGCGTGCTGTCGGCCCCGGTGATTTTCTCCGCCGCGTCCATCGCCTCCACGATCGCCGCCCCATAGGCGTCGAAGCCCCAATCCCGATGGCGGGCTTGCGGGTTCCGCCACGAAATTACAAAGACCTGCTGGCCCTGCTGCACGAAGTACTCGATCATGCTGCGCCCAGGCGCGAGATCCATGACGTAGTACTTGTTGATCACCGGCGGCACCATGAGCAACGGAATCGCGCGCACCTTGGGTGTCTGCGGAGCGTACTGGATCAATTCGAACACCGAGGTTTGCAGTACGACGGCCCCTTTGGTGACAGCCAGATTCTCCCCCACCGCGTACGCGTCGGGCTCGATCATCGCGGGCACCCGGGGCTTCGAAAGCATGTCTCGGGCAAAGGCCCTCGCGCCTCGTACCGCGCTCAGAC
>NZ_JBAPRN010000743.1:0-16351 GCF_049281135.1 Mycobacterium sp.
GTCAAGGCCACTGTCGCGCTGAGCAAGCCGATCACCAACGGCCCGAACTACGACTTCACCTTCAATTTCGAGAAGGCCGGCAGCGTCAGCGTGGGCGTGCCGATTTCAGCACCGGAAAGCGCACCGCACCACGAATCGCCGGGGCACAACTAACCTCCGCTGATCTGTCACACCAGCCGGATACCGTCACTGGGTGGCCAAGGCACGTTCGCAGTACCGCTGTTCGGAATGCCGCCATGTCACCGCCAAATGGGTAGGACGTTGCCTGGAATGCGGCACCTGGGGCTCGGTCGACGAGGTGGCCGTGCTCAGTGCCGTACGGGCGGGCACTCGGGCCTCGTTCGGCCCGTCCTCGGCCGCCATTCCGATTAGCTCGGTCGAGCCTGACGGCACCCGGCACTGTCCCACCGGAATTGACGAACTCGACCGCGTGCTCGGTGGGGGCGTCGTGCCCGGCTCGGTCACGCTGCTCGCCGGCGACCCTGGAGTCGGCAAGTCGACGCTGTTACTCAAGGTTGCCCACCAATGGGCCGCATCCGGGCGGCGCGCGCTGTATGTATCCGGCGAGGAGTCGCGCGGCCAGATCCGAATGCGCGCCGATCGGACCGGTTGCGGCCACGACGAGCTTTATCTGGCCGCCGAGTCGGATCTGCATGCGGTACTTGGTCATATCGAGGCGGTACAGCCGACGTTGGTCGTCGTCGACTCGGTGCAGACCATGTGCAGCGCCGAGACCGACGGCGTCGCCGGTGGTGTCACTCAGGTGCGGGCGGTGACCAGCGCGTTGACCGCTGCGGCGAAAACCACTGGCGTGCCATTGATTCTCGTCGGCCACGTCACCAAGGACGGCGCTATCGCCGGTCCCCGGTCGCTGGAACATCTGGTCGACGTGGTGCTGCATTTCGAAGGCGACCGGAACTCGCTGCTGCGCATGGTCCGCGGCGTGAAGAACCGTTACGGCGCCGCGGACGAGGTCGGTTGTTTTCTGTTGCAGGACTATGGGATTGAGGGTGTCGTCGACCCGTCCGGGCTTTTTCTGGATCAGCGACCGCAGCCCGTCGCTGGCACGGCGATCACCGTGACGCTCGACGGGAAGCGTCCGCTGGTCGGCGAGATCCAGGCGTTGCTGGCCGCGCCGACCGGCAATTCACCGCGCCGCGCCGTCAGCGGTATCGACCACGCGCGCGCCGCGATGATCGCCGCGGTGTTGGAAAAGCATGCCCGGCTCAGGATTGCCGTCAACGACGTGTACCTGTCCACCGTCGGCGGCATGCGGCTGACCGACCCGTCGTCGGATTTGGCGGTGGCGGTCGCGCTGGCGTCGGCGTACGTGAACCTGCCGTTGCCGGCCACCGCGGTGATGATCGGCGAGGTCGGGTTGGCTGGTGATCTGCGGCGGGTCAGCGGCATGGAACGGCGGCTGGCCGAAGCGGCCCGGCAGGGGTTCACCACGGCACTGATCCCATCGGGCTGTGACACTGTGCCGCCGGGTTTGAAGACGCTGCAGGCGCCCACCATCGCCGCTGCGCTCGAGCACGTGCTCGACATCGCCGGACACCGCGACAACGTCCAGATCCCACCACATGGTCCGGACTCCGCATCCACGGAGCAGAATGACTGGTGATGACAGGCGGCAAATCGGCGACGAACGGGTCAGCGGCCCAACAGCGGCCCTCCTTGCGTGAGGCCGTGGCGCAGCTTGCGCCGGGCACCGCGCTGCGCGATGGCCTGGAACGCATCCTGCGTGGCCGGACCGGCGCGCTGATCGTCCTGGGCTACGACGACAGCGTCGAAGCGATCTGCGACGGCGGCTTCTCCCTCGACGTGCGCTACGCGCCGACCAGGCTGCGTGAGCTGTGCAAGATGGACGGCGCGGTGGTGTTATCCACCGACGGCAGCCGAATCCTGCGGGCCAACGTGCAACTGGTGCCGGACCCGTCGATACCCACCGACGAATCCGGTACCCGCCATCGCTCGGCCGAGCGGGCCGCCAGCCAGGTTGGCTATCCGGTGATCTCGGTCAGCCACTCGATGAGCATTGTGACCGTCTACTACTGCGGTGAGCGCCATGTACTGGCCGACTCGTCCACCATCTTGTCTCGGGCCAACCAGGCCCTCGCCACCCTGGAGCGGTACAAAACACGGCTCGACGAGGTCAGCAGGCAGCTGTCGAGGGCCGAGATCGAAGACTTCGTGACGCTCCGCGACGTGATGACCGTGGTACAGCGGCTCGAATTGGTCCGCCGCATCGGCGTAGAACTGGACTACGAGGTCGTCGAGCTGGGCACCGACGGACGCCAACTGCGGCTGCAGCTCGAAGAGCTGCTCGGCGGTAACGAGGCTTCCCGCGAGTTGGTCGTCCGCGACTACCATGCCAACCCCGAGCCGTTGTCCAAGGCCGAGGTCGCGGTCACGCTGGACGAGCTTGATGCCATGTCTGACGCCGAGCTGCTCGACTTCACGACGATGGCAAGAGTTTTCGGTTACCCGTCGACTGCGGAGGCTCAAGACTCCGCGGTGAGTTCGCGCGGCTACCGGGCGATGTCGGAGATCCCACGGCTACAGTTCGCCCACGCCGACCGGCTGGTCCGCGAGTTCGGCTCCCTACAGGGTCTGCTCGCGGCCAGTGCGGGTGACCTGGAAGCCGTGGAAGGCATCGGCGAGATCTGGGCCCGCCACGTGCGAGAAGGACTGTCGCAGTTGGCCGAATCGACCATCGGCGATCCGATCAGCTAGCTCAGCCGCCTGGGGCGGGCGGCGGACCGGGCAACGGTCCAGGTCCCGGCGGGCCGGGCAGTCCTGGCGGCGGAGGAGGCGCGGCGCCGGGAGGTAGCGGCGGAGCCATGATGAACGGAACCGCCAGCGAGCGAAGATTGCCCAGCTGCACGACGAGGTTGTAGGTACCGGGCCCGATCGCCGGCCGAGGCAGCGGGCAGTGTGGGCCCGATCCCATGCCGGTCCAAGTGACGGAAGTGGTCACCTGTTCGCCGGGTGCAAAGGTCTTGACCAGTGTTTCGTTGGACGGCGCGCAGTCCAGGTTCGACCACAACCGCTTGTTGTCCAGCGAGTAGACGTAGGCGGCCAGGACTGCGGCGCCCACATCGCGCTTGCAGGCCACCAGCCCGATGTTGGTGACCACCATGACGAACTTCGGCTGGTCGCCGATGGCGTATTGCGGCGCGTTCGTCAGACCCTTGACCGCCAGCGTGGAATCGGGGCAGTCGTCGCCTTCCTTGAGTACCGGCGGCGGCTGCACGGCGGCCGTCGGCGTCTCGGCCGGCTGGTCGGTGTTCTGACCGGCGGGCGGCTCCACTGGAGTCTTGACCTCGGGGTTGGTTCCTGGTGCGCCCTGCCCGGCCTGGGCCGACTTCTTGGCTGCGTCGGAGGTGTGCGCGCCGGCGCTTCCGCTCATGACGGCGACGATGATCGCGACGACGATGGCGACTACGACGACCGCAACGCCAACCGCCAATCCCCGGCGACGCCAGTAAATCTCCGGCGGCAGTGGGCCTCGCGGTTCCAGATCCAGCACATTCACACGGTAAGGCCAGGTCACGTTGACCTGGCCGACCAAGCTCGGCGTGTCGCCCAGTTAGCTGAAGACTGGGCGGTATTCGACTGAGGGCTAGGCGTCGACCTTGTCCCCGACGTCGCCGATGATGTTGCGCAGCACCACTCGCCCGTCATCGAGGTGATACGTGGCGCCGACAATCGCCAAGTCTCCGGCGGCGACCGCTTGGGCGATGGCCGCCGAGCGCTCGAGCAGTTGCGTGCCGGTCTCGACTACGTGGCGTGCCTCGAACTCGTCGGGCCGGCTGAGGCCTTCACGACGGCCCAGCAAGATGGACGGCGCCACCCGCTCGACCAGGTCGCGCACATAGCCGCCTGGCAACGCGCCGTCATCCAGCGCGGCCAGCGTCGCCTTGACCGCACCGCAGCTGTCGTGGCCGAGGATCACGATCACCGACACACCGAGCGCACCCACTGCGAATTCCAGTGATCCCAATACCGCGGAGTCGATCACGTGCCCGGCCGTCCGGACCACAAACATGTCCCCCAAGCCCACATCGAAGATGAGCTCGGCGGCCACCCGGCTGTCGCCGCAGCCGAACAGCGCGGAAGTGGGTTTCTGGCCTTTGGCCAGGCTGGCCCGGTGCTGCACACTCTGGCTCGGGTGCTCGGGCTGGCCGGCAACGAACCGCTCGTTACCCTCTTTGAGTGATTTCCAAGCAGTTACGGGATCGGTGTTCGGCATGCCGCTCATTCTGCCGTAGCAAGCTATGAAGCTCTCACCAACGCAGCGTGAACTTCTGGACTGGTACGCATGGTCGCGGCGTGACCTGCCGTGGCGCGACTCCGGGGTGACGCCGTGGCAGATTCTGGTCAGCGAATTCATGTTGCAGCAAACGCCGGTGTCGCGGGTGGAGCCGATCTGGCGGAACTGGGTGGAGCGCTGGCCCACGGCATCGGCAACGGCCGCGGCCAGCGTTGCTGACATCGTGCGGGCCTGGGGCAAGCTCGGCTATCCGCGGCGGGCCAAACGCCTGCACGAGTGCGCCACCGTCATCGCCCGCGACCACGGCGACGTCGTTCCCGACGACGTCGACGTTCTACTCACCCTGCCCGGAGTCGGCAGCTACACCGCCCGCGCGGTTGCGTGCTTCGCCTACCAGCAGGCGGTCCCGGTGGTCGACACCAACGTGCGCCGGGTGGTGGCGCGGGCCATGCACGGCCGCGCCGACGCCGCCGCGGCGTCTGCCGTCCGCGATCACGCCGACGTGTCGGCGCTGCTGCCCGAGGATTCTTCTGCACATACGTTTTCCGCGGCGCTGATGGAGCTGGGTGCCACGGTGTGCACCGCGCGGACGCCGCGGTGCGGGCTGTGCCCGCTCAGCGTGTGCCAATGGCGTTCAGCAGGCTTCCCGCCCTCGCAAGGTCCGGCTCGTCGGCCGCAGGGCTACGCCGGAACCGACCGACAGGTTCGGGGCCGGCTGATGGATGTACTGCGCGACAGCGAGGTCCCGGTCACCCGCGCTCAATTGGACGTCGCATGGCTGACCGACACCGTGCAGCGCGACCGGGCGCTGGATTCGTTACTTGCCGACGGGCTGGTGGCCAAGACCAGCGATGGGCGATTCGCGTTGGCCGGCGAAGACGGCTAGCCCGCAGCCAGGAACGATTCCACCGCCTGCCGATACAGCTGCGGTGCCTCGTCGTGAACCAGATGCCCGGCATCGGGCGCATACAAATACTCTGTGCGGTAGCCGCTTTCGCTCATAGAGCGCATTTGGCCAGTGGGAGTCACCGAATTCCCGGCCTCGACGAGCAGCGCCGGCGAGCGCACCGCCTGCCATTGCGCCCAATAGTCGCGGGTGCCCCACTCGGCCGCGATCTCGATCCACTTCGACGTGTGTCCGTGCAGCCGCCACCCGGTCGCGGTCCGGTCGAATGCCTCCAAGAAGTACTGGCCGGCGAGTTCGCCGAATTCTGCGAATACCTTTTCGGCAGAATCGAATTCGACCGGCAGGTTATGGAGCCACGGCTCCCACGGACCGGTGGTGCGACCGCGG
This sequence comes from Mycobacterium sp., assembly GCF_049281135.1. Taxonomy (GTDB): domain Bacteria; phylum Actinomycetota; class Actinomycetes; order Mycobacteriales; family Mycobacteriaceae; genus Mycobacterium. The sequence goes on from NZ_JBAPRN010000743.1 coordinate 5,571, forward strand.
AAATCCGGCGCCATGTCCTCGACGACCAGCGCCGAGACCAACTCGGGGCGCTCTGCGGCCAAACACCAGGAGTGCAGCCCGCCCATCGAATGCCCGACCAACCGGACCGGCGCGTCCAGCGCGGCCACGGCGTCACCGAGGTCGGCTACGAAGCGTTCGGTGCTGATCGGACACGGGTCGGCGACATCGCGACCGCGGTGCCAAGGCGCGTCGTAGGTATAGACGGCACCCAGCTGAGTCAGCCACGGCAGCTGACGCGACCAGGTGGTGCCACGGCCCATCAGGCCGTGCACCAAGACCACCGGTCCACCTCGTCCACCTCGATGGGTCAGCAGATCAGCGGCCATGCACCTATCTTTGCCTTTGCGCGCTTTGGGTCACCACTGGGTTGATTGCTCGGCTCCTCCTCGGTCCGCTCGCGGTCCGCATCGTCGCCTTCGGTCGGCACGGTAGCCTTGCGCCATGCCAGTGGTGAAGATCAACGCAATCGAGGTGCCCCCGGATGCAGGCCCCGAGTTGGAGAAGCGGTTCGCCCACCGTGCGCACGCGGTCGAGAACTCCCCCGGCTTCCTCGGCTTTCAACTGCTTCGCCCGATCAAGGGCGAAGACCGGTACTTCGTGGTGACGCAGTGGGAGTCCGAAGAGGCATTCCAGGCGTGGGCGACCGGACCTGCCATCGAGGCGCACGCCGGCCACCGGAACAATCCGGTCGCGACCGGCGCGTCGCTGCTGGAGTTCGAGGTTGTGTTAGACGTTGCCGGATCCGGACAGTCGGCGTAGTCCGCGCCAGGGCCGACTCCGCGTCGCGGCGCTGACTTCCGCCGCCGTTCTGGTCGCCGCCCTGAGCCCGGGTTGCGCACCACCACCAGCGCCGTCCGCCAACGCAGCGGGCGCCGTTCGGCAGATCAACATGAGCACGCCGGCCGGACTGCGAGCTCAACAGACCCTGGACATGCTGAATTCTGACTGGCCGATCGGCCCCGTGGGAGTCGGCACCCTCGCCGCGCCGAAGATGGTCACGCAGATACAGACCATGATGGAAAAGCTGTGGTGGGACCGGCCGTTCACATTCCGCGGCGTCGACCTCAAAGCGGGCGCGGCCACTCTGGAGCTGACGACGTCTTACGGTGCGCAGCAAGAGATTCGGATACACACCGCCGATGACACGTTGGTGGATGGCTTCGATCTCACCACGCTGGCCCCGAAGATCTCGTCATGGCGTGACGTCGACGCGGTGCTGGGCAAGACCGGCGCCCGCTACTCATGGCAGGTCACCAAGGTCAACGACGGCAAGTGCGATCGGATAGCGGGCACCAACCCCGATTTGTCACTCCCCTTGGCGTCGATCTTCAAGTTGTACGTGCTCTATGCCGTGGCGGATGCCATCAAGGCCGGAACGGTCTCCTGGGACGATCAGCTGACCGTGACTGATAAAGGCAAGGCTGTCGGTTCAAGCATGGATTTGCCGGTTGGAGCGAACATTTCGGTGCGCACCGCCGCCGAGAAGATGATTGCCACCAGCGACAACATGGCCACCGACATGCTGATCGCGAGGGTCGGCCCACAGGCTGTCGACAACGCGCTGGCCAACACCGGCCACCACGATCCGGCCGCGATGACGCCGTTCCCGACTATGTACGAACTGTTTTCGGTAGCCTGGGGCCGGCCGGATGTCCGCGAGCAGTGGCAGCGAAGCACAGCGCAAGAACGCGCTGAGATGCTGGAAGAAGCGAATTCCCATACTTATCAACCGGATCCATGGCACGCCCATGTGCCCGCTTCGAAATACGACGCGGAATGGTATGGCAACGCTGAAGATATCTGTCGGGTGCATGTGGCTCTGCAGGCCGGCGCGGTGGGTGCGGCCGCACCCGTCAGAAGGATCCTGGATGCTTCTCCGGGTGTCAGCCTGGATCGCGGGCAGTGGCCGTATATCGCCGCCAAGGCCGGCGGCCTGCCGGGCGACCTGACGTTCAGCTGGTATGCGGTCAACCGGGCCGGGCAGCCGTGGGTGGTGAGCTTCCAGTTGAACTGGCCGCGCGATCACGGGCCGAGCATCACCGGTTGGATGCTGCAGATCGCCAAGCAGGTCTTCGCGCTGATACCCACGCAATAACAAATGGGCGGCCACCCGATCGGTGACCGCCCATCCGTGTGATTTGTTACTGCGCAGCGGGCGGCGTACCACCGGCCACGGGAGCGCCGGCGTTCGCCAGGTCCGACGACTCGGCCGGCTTGCGAGCTCCGGTGAAGGTGAACACGGCATCCTCGCCGGTACCCTCGCCGTCCCAGTTGTCCACATCGACCGTGACAATCTGGCCGGGGCCGACCTCTTCGAACAGGATCTTCTCGGACAGCTGGTCCTCGATCTCCCGCTGGATGGTGCGCCGCAGCGGACGAGCACCCAGCACCGGGTCGAAGCCGCGCTTGGCCAGCAACGCTTTGGCCTTGTCGGTGAGCTCCATCGCCATGTCCTTGGCCTTGAGCTGCTTGCCCACCCGGCCGATCATCAAATCGACCATCTCGATGATCTCTTCGCGGGTCAGCTGGTGGAAGACGATGATGTCGTCGATGCGGTTGAGGAACTCGGGGCGGAAGTGCTTCTTCAGCTCGTCGTTGACCTTCTGCTTCATCCGCTCGTAGTTGTTCTCTCCGCCACCCTGAGTGAAGCCGAGTCCGACCGCCTTGCTGATGTCGGACGTACCCAGGTTGGAGGTGAAGATCAGCACCGTGTTCTTGAAGTCGACGGTGCGACCCTGCCCGTCGGTCAGACGGCCGTCTTCGAGCACCTGCAGCAGGCTGTTGTAGATCTCCTGGTGCGCCTTCTCGATCTCGTCGAAGAGCACCACCGAGAACGGCTTGCGCCGCACCTTCTCGGTGAGCTGGCCGCCCTCCTCGTAACCGACGTATCCCGGTGGGGCACCGAACAACCGCGAAGCGGTGAACCGGTCGTGGAATTCGCCCATGTCGATCTGGATGAGCGCGTCGTCGTCACCGAACAAGAAGTTGGCCAGCGCCTTGGACAGCTCGGTCTTACCGACACCGGACGGACCGGCGAAGATGAACGAACCGGACGGGCGCTTCGGGTCCTTCAACCCGGCGCGGGTACGACGGATCGCCTTCGAGACCGCCTTGACCGCGTCCTCCTGGCCGATGATCCGCTTGTGCAGCTCGTCTTCCATGCGCAGCAACCGGGTGGTCTCGGCCTCGGTGAGCTTGAACACCGGGATACCAGTCCAGTTACCGAGCACCTCGGCGATCTGCTCCTCGTCGACTTCAGCGACAACATCGAGATCGCCTGAGCGCCATTGCTTTTCACGTTCAGCACGCTGGGCAACCAGCTGCTTCTCGCGGTCGCGCAGGCTGGCCGCCTTCTCGAAGTCCTGCGCATCGATCGCGGACTCTTTCTCCCGGCGGGCATCGGCGATCTTCTCGTCGAACTCACGCAGGTCTGGCGGAGCCGTCATCCGGCGAATCCGCATCCGGGCGCCGGCCTCATCGATCAGGTCAATTGCCTTGTCCGGCAAGAACCTATCGTTGATGTAGCGGTCGGCCAGAGTAGCGGCAGCTGTCACCGCGCCGTCGGTGATGGAAACCCGATGGTGCGCCTCGTAGCGGTCCCGCAGGCCCTTGAGGATCTCGATGGTGTGCTCCACTGTCGGCTCGCCGACCTGTACCGGCTGGAAGCGGCGTTCCAGCGCGGCGTCCTTCTCGATGTACTTGCGGTACTCGTCGAGCGTGGTCGCTCCGATGGTCTGCAGTTCGCCGCGAGCCAGTTTCGGCTTGAGGATCGACGCCGCATCGATCGCACCCTCGGCGGCACCCGCACCGACCAGCGTGTGCAGCTCGTCGATGAACAGGATGATGTCGCCGCGGGTGTTGATCTCCTTGAGCACCTTCTTCAGGCGCTCCTCGAAATCACCGCGGTAGCGACTGCCGGCCACCAACGAACCCAGGTCGAGGGTGTACAGCTGCTTGTCTTTCAGAGTCTCGGGAACCTCGCCGTGCACGATCGCCTGCGCGAGGCCTTCCACCACCGCCGTCTTACCGACGCCCGGCTCACCGATCAGCACCGGATTGTTCTTGGTGCGTCGGGACAGCACCTGCATGACCCGCTCGATTTCCTTCTCGCGGCCGATGACCGGGTCGAGCTTGCCTTCCATCGCGGCCGCCGTCAGGTTGCGGCCGAACTGGTCGAGCACCAGCGAGGTCGACGGGCTGCCGGACTCGCCACCACGGCCACCGGTACCGGCCTCGGCGGTTTCCTTGCCCTGGTAACCGCTCAGCAGTTGGATCACCTGCTGGCGCACCCGGGTCAGCTCGGCGCCAAGCTTGACCAGAACCTGAGCGGCAACACCCTCACCCTCACGGATCAGACCGAGCAGAATGTGCTCGGTGCCGATGTAGTTGTGGCCGAGCTGCAGCGCCTCGCGCAAGCTCAGTTCCAAGACCTTCTTTGCGCGCGGGGTGAACGGAATGTGACCCGACGGAGCCTGCTGGCCTTGGCCGATGATCTCCTCGACCTGGCTGCGGACACCCTCCAGCGAGATGCCCAGTGACTCCAGCGACTTGGCCGCTACCCCTTCGCCTTCGTGGATCAGGCCCAGCAGAATGTGCTCGGTGCCGATGTAGTTGTGGTTGAGCATCCGGGCCTCTTCTTGCGCCAGGACGACCACCCTGCGGGCACGGTCCGTAAAACGTTCGAACATTGGCGGTTACCTGCTCTCCCTCACATCGGTACTTCGTCATTCTCGGCACAGGGGCCGACACCGCGGTACCTGCCTTCCACTGTAGTGGGCGACCGGCCGGGCTTCCTACCTTGCGGTCCGAACACCCATTGCGCAGCCACCCGGCAATAACGCAGTTGCAACTGAGCAACGCAGGAAAACGACGAATCGTTGCCCAACTTTGGTGGTCGATCAGTTCGCCACCAGCGAAAGCGCGTATCCCCGCGCTCTGGTTCAGGTCGCGGCGTGGAATGCGTCGATGACGTCGGCCGGGATACGGCCCCGAGTCGACACGTTGTGGCCATTGCGACGGGCCCAGTCCCGGATTGCCGCGCTCTGCTCGCGATCAATGGCTCCACGGCCGCGGCCCGAGCTGGAACGTCCACGCCTGCGACCGCCGACCCGGCGGGAGGCCTCAACCCACTGCTTCAGGTCGTTGCGGAGTTTTGTCGCATTCTTTGCCGAAAGGTCAATCTCATAGGTCACGCCGTCGAGGCCGAATTCGACCGTTTCATCGGCGGCACCTTCGCCGTCGAAATCATCGACAAGGGTGACGGTCACTTTCTTCGCCATTGGCTGAGCCTTCTGCTTTCTTCTTAGACACTTGCCATAGTAGACATGTGCTCGGACCGCCCCCGACGCATCAATCTGCCATATCCAGACGGGTAATTCAATACGAACCCTCAGGGTCACTCAGTTGCTATGCGGTCGCACAATAGGAAATAGTACTGTTTCCCTTATTGACAGGCCGGTCAAAGCCATCAGCAACCGATCGATCCCCATTCCGGTCCCGGTGCACGGCGGCATAGCGTGCTCGAGGGCAACGAGAAAATCCTCGTCGAGAAGCATCGCTTCGTCGTCGCCGGCCGCTGCGGCCCGGGCCTGCTCAGCGAACCTTTCCCGCTGCACCACCGGATCGATCAATTCCGAATATCCGGTCGCCAGTTCGAACCCGCGAATATACAGGTCCCACTTCTCGGTAACACCGGCGATGCTGCGATGCTGACGCGTCAAAGGGGTTGTCTCCACCGGAAAATCCCTGACAAACGTTGGCGCGGTCAGCCCCGCGCCGACGGTGTGTTCCCAGAGTTCCTCGACCAACTTACCGTGGCCATACCCGCGATCGGCGGGGACTTCGACTTCGAGTCCTGCCGCGATAGCGAGCAAGCGATCGACACCGGTGTTTGGTGTGATCTCTTCGCCAAGAGCCGCCGATAGTGACGGATACATTTCAATCGAGGCCCATTCTCCATCGATGTCATAGATGCTGCCGTCGGGTAGTGGGAGTTGTCGAGTACCGATGGCCTCGTCTGCCACCTGTTGAATAAGCTCGCGGCTTACAACAGCGGAATCGTCATAGGTTCCATACGCCTGATAGGTCTCCAACATGGAAAATTCGGGGGAATGCGTGGAATCGGATCCTTCGTTTCGGAACACCCGATTTAGTTCGAACACCTTGTCAAACCCGCCGACGACACAGCGCTTCAGGAACAGTTCCGGGGCGATCCGCAGGTAGAGATCGATGTCGAGCGCATTGGAGTGCGTGACGAACGGCCGGGCCGCCGCGCCGCCCGCCAAAGTCTGCAGCATCGGTGTTTCGACTTCCAGGAAGCCGCGTTGCTCCAGCGCATTCCGTATTGCACGAATGACAGCGATCCGCTGGCGGGCAACCGTGCGTGCCTGAGGACGCACTATCAGGTCCACGTAGCGTTGCCGCACCCGCGACTCTTCGCTCATCTCTTTATGCGCCACCGGCAGCGGTCGCAGCGCCTTGGACGCCATCTGCCAGCTGTCACCGAGCACGGACAGCTCACCGCGGCGCGAACTGATCACCTCACCATGGACGCTGACGATGTCGCCGATATCGACATCGGCTTTCCATTCCTCCAGCGCTTGCTCGCCGACGCCGGCCAGGCTGAGCATCACCTGCAGTTGGGTGCCGTCGCCTTCTTGAAGTGTCGCAAAGCACAGCTTGCCCGAGTTGCGGGCGAACACCACCCGGCCGGCAACAGCGACGATGTCACCGGTGGTCGAATCTGCAGGCAGGTCGGGATATGCGGCGCGAATCTGAGCCAGGGTGTGGGTGCGGCCGACTTCGACGGGATACGGGTCGCGGCCCTCGGCCGCCAGGCGGGCGCGTTTGTCCCGGCGTATCCGGAACTGCTCGGGGATGTCTGCGTCGCCGGCGGTCACGACCAGCCAGCTTAAAGGAAACTCTGCGACAAGCCTCCGGGGCAGTCAGCGTGCCGTCTTGAGCCGTCCGCGCTGGCTGTCCCGGTTGCGCTCGAACACCAGCCGCAGCCCTTGCAGGGTCAGGTGCTGGTCGTAGTGATCGACCGAATGCAGCTCGGCCAGTAGCAGGGGGGCGGTGTGTCCGGTGGCGACCACCGTGACGTTGTCGCCGGCGAACCCGTCGACGTCCTCGCGGATCCGGCCGACCAGGCCGTCCACCAAGCCGGCGAAACCGAACACGGCACCGGCCTGCATGCACTCGACGGTGTTCTTACCGACAACCGAACGTGGACGGGCCAGCTCGACCCGCCGCAGCGCGGCCGAGCGCGCCGCCGCGGCGTCGGAGGAGACCTGTATCCCAGGCGCGATCGCACCGCCCAAGAATTCACCCTTGGCGGACACCACATCCACGCAGATCGACGAGCCGAAGTCGATCACGATGGCCGCGGTCCCGTATTTCTGAAAAGCCGCGAGACAGTTGACAATTCGGTCCGCTCCGACTTCCTTCGGGTTGTCGACCAGCAGCGGGATGCCGGTGCGAACACCGGGCTCGATCAGCACGTGTGGCACCGTCGGCCAGTACTGTTCGAGCATCAGCCGCACCTCGTGCAGCACCGACGGCACCGTAGACAGCGCGGACGCGCCGGTGAGCTGATCCGAATCGTCACCGATCAGGCCGTCGAGGGTCAGCGCGAGTTCGTCTGCGGTGATTTCGGGTTCGGTGCGAATCCGCCACTGCTGCGCGACCTTCGCGTGCTCCTTGGAGCCCGAGATCAGCCCGACGACGGTGTGTGTGTTGCGGACGTCGATGGCCAGCAGCACGACTAGGCGTCCTTCATCGCGGAGAGACCAGCTCGCCCGCGTCGGCGGGGACGAACGCCGGATCGTTGCCCAGATCGATCGCCCGGTTCTCCGCGTCGACGAAGACGATCTTGGGCTGGTAACTGCGCGCCTCGGCGTCTTCCATCTGGGCGTAGGCGATCAGGATCACCAGGTCACCGGGATGCACGAGATGCGCGGCAGCGCCGTTGATTCCGATCACGCCGCTGCCGCGCTGACCGGTGATCGCATACGTGACCAGCCGCGCACCGTTGTCGATGTCGACGATCGTCACCTGTTCGCCCTCGAGCAGGTCGGCCGCGTCCATCAAGTCGGCGTCGATCGTCACCGAGCCGACATAGTGCAGGTCGGCCTGCGTGACGGTGGCCCGGTGGATCTTCGACTTGAGCATCGTTCGTAACATCAATTCCTCCAATGTGATTCGAGGGATTCAGCCGCGGCGACGGGCACGCGCCCGTCGGCGCCGACGGTGGTTCCGATTTCAATTGCGACGTTGTCGAGCAGCCTGGTCTTGCCCAGCCGGGCCGCGACCAGCAGGCGTCCGGCGCCGCTGAGTGGGGCGGGCCCCAACGCGCTGTCGCGCACTTCGAGGTAGTCCACGTCGATCGCGGGCACCTCCGACAGCACCGAACCGGCCGCGCGCAGCGCTTCGTTTGCGCCACTGTAGGCGGCATGCGACCCGGCCAGCAGAGCCGCCGACAAGATGCCGGCCAGCTCGCGTTGCGCTGCGTTGAGGTAGCGGTTGCGCGATGACATCGCCAGGCCATCCATCTCGCGCACGATCGGCACACCGACGACCTGAACATCGATGTTGAGGTCGGCGACCATCTGGCGAACCAGGACCAGTTGCTGATAGTCCTTCTCGCCGAAGAAGATTCGGTCGGGCACCACGATCTGCAGCAGCTTGCAGACCACGGTCAGCATGCCGGCGAAATGGGTGGGCCGGGCCGAGCCCTCGAGCTCGGAGCCGAGCGGGCCGGGATACACCGTGGTCCGCTGGCCGTCCGGGTACATCGCGACAGCGCTTGGGGTGAAGGCAATTTCGACTCCTTCACCGCGCAACAGTGCGAGGTCGTCGTCGAGGACGCGCGGGTAGGCGTCCAGATCCTCGTCGGCGCCGAACTGCAACGGGTTGACGAAGATCGACACCACCACCACCGAACCGGGCACCCGCTTGGCGGCGCGGACGAGTGCGAGGTGTCCATCGTGCAGCGCGCCCATGGTCGGCACCAGCATCACTCGTCGACCGGTGCGGCGCAGAGCGCGGCTGACCTCGCGGACATCGCCCGGGTTCGGGTAGACATTCAGTTCGCCGGCATTGAACTTCGGCGGCCATTGAATGCTCATCGCGCCAGCACCTCGAGCACGTCCTCGGGTGCGTGCACCCGCTGCGCAGTGCGCATTGCATTGACCCGATAGGCCTGTGCCAGTTGCGGATCGACCGCCTCCAGCGCGTTGAGGTGACCGGCGAGGGCGCCGGCGTCACCGCGCGCGATCGGTCCCGTGAGTGCGGCCTGCCCGCGCTGCAGCGTGTTCTCCAGCGCCGCACGGGCGAGCGGTCCGAGGATGCGCTCGGCGATGCCGCCGGGTTGGTTGTCGACGAGTTGTTGACCGAGCAGTTCGGTGCCAGACAGTGCGGCCCGCAGCGCATCCAGGGCGTCGGCGACCAGGGTGACGATGTGGTTACCGGCGTGGGCCAGTGCGGCGTGGTACAGCGTGCGGGCCTGCTCGGGGACCCGAAACGGCTCGCCGCCGATCTCGAGCACCAGCGACTGCGCGATCGCGTAACCGACCTCGTCGGCGGCGGTGATCCCGAAGCAGGTGTCCGGCAGCCGGGAGATGTCCTCGTCGGATCCGGTGAACGTCATGGCCGGATGAATGGCCAGCGGTACGCAGTCCCGAGCGCTCAACGGCGCCAGCACGTCAACGCCGTTGAAGCCCGAAGTGTGCGCGACGATGGTGCCCGGCCGCACCGCGGATGTGGCAGCCAGGCCCGAAACCAGGCCCGCCAGCTCACTGTCCGGGACGGCCAACAGCAAAAGCTCGGCGTTCCCGGCGACGTCGGGCACCGGGGCGACCGGGGTGTCGGGCAGCCAGCGCTCGGCCCGCTGCCGGGATGCGCGCGACACGGCGCTGCACGCGACGACGACATGGTCGACGCGTTCCAGCGCCACACCTAATGCGGTTCCCACCCGGCCCGCGGAGATGATCCCCACCTTGAGCCGAGCGGGGCGCAACCCGTCGAACTGCACCATCGCAGACGACCCTCACAACTCTCTTGGTTCGTTCCAGTCCCGCGTAGCGGGTACCGGACGGTCGTAAAGACTCTACCGCGAAGATGCAGCCACGACGCTGTGGTATTCGCCTCAGTCTTCGCGGCGACGGCGACGACCGCCGCCCTCGGACGGAGCGGTTTGCAGCCGCGCCAGCAATTCGGCGACCGACTGGCCACCAGACGGCGGCTCCTCGGCCTCGGGGTACAGGTCGGTGCTGCGATGACGGGCGCTGGGCGGCGGTGACATCGCCGGCTCCTTGTCCAACGATGATGGCGGCGACGGCGGCGGCGGAGGCGGCGGAGGCGGTGACATCGCCGGCGCCGGCGTCGCAGATCCGCCAAAGCTGGGGTCGGGGTACTCCGCGGAATGGCGGGACCGGGCGCGACGGCCCGACTCGCCCCATTCGGCCGCGGCTTCGCCGGACTGGCCCGCCGACGATTCGCCGGGTCCACTGGAATGGCGTCCCCGTCGTTCGACCGGCGAGGACGGCGGTTCGCCGATGCCCGAACGATGCGAGGACCTCTCGCGTGACGGCGCGTTGTGGTAGGCCCACGAGGTCGGCGCGCCGCTGTCGGCCTGGCCGGCGTTCCAGTGGCTGCCGGGCGCTCCGGCGGGCAACCACTGTCCCTCGGAGCTGACCGGCTGCCAGGCCGGTTGCTCTTGCTGGCGGGGCGCTTCCGTGGGCGGCGGCCATAAAATCCGCGGC
>NZ_JBAPRN010000744.1:0-1848 GCF_049281135.1 Mycobacterium sp.
GTGCTGGTGGGGCCGGCGGCTCCAGCGGGATCGGGCAGGCCGCCAGCGGCGCTCTGGGCCAGACCGGCGCGATCGGTGCAGACGGCGCCCCCGGCGGTAACTACGTCGCACCCCCCGCGTCTGGTTAGGCTTGGATGCGAGAATCGTTCTGGCTGACCGAATTGGCTCGGTTCAGTCAGTTGGAAGGAATCCAAATTGATCAAACTGCGATTGACCGGACTCGCTGTCGCGGTAGCCGGTCTGGCACTGTCGTTGACCGTTGGCTCAGGGGCCGCGTCCGCAGATCCTGATATGGGCCCCATCGTGAACACAACCTGCAATTACTCGCAGGTGATGGCGGCGCTCAATGCTCAAAACCCAGCAGCCGCCGCGAAATTCAACTCGTCACCGATCGCGCAGTCTTATTTGCGGCAGTTCCTCGCTGCGCCGCCGCCCCAACGCCAGGCAATGGCGCAGCAGGCCATGGCCACGCCGGGGGCCGCTCAGCAATTTGGAATCGTCCAACAAGTGGCTGCCACCTGTAATAACTTTTGAGCGCCTCGGGCGAGCAGTAGCTCTGCCCTGACAACGCGACTCTGCCCTGATTGCGACACGGTCACAGACTCGTACCTATTGAAACCTCAGAGGTTTCAACTACCACATCCGCCACTATCGTCACATAAGCCAACTGCGGACGTCAATGCGACGGATCGCCCTTGGAAAGGTGAGATATGGCGCCGATGCGTCGACTCGTTTCAACAGCGGTGGCGTCGGCGACCATCGTAGGACTCATCGTGCCGGTCGGCGATGCACCGCCGGCAAGGGCCGCGGCGTGCAGCTCCCCGGAGGCCAACGTCCCGCCGCCCGCCGGCATGCCGAATATCCCCTCGCCCGGTCCGGTTGCGCCGCCGACGGGCCGCAGGCCGCGGGGTACGAACGATAACGCGCCGCTACCCAAGCTGGGTCCGCTGATCTCTTCGTTGTTCAAGGCGATACCGCGACCAGGGACCACGCAACTCCAGGCGGCGGTGACGCCTGTTCCCCCGGTTCCCGGTGCGGCCGTCCCGCAGTCTCCGAACGTCAACCAGGCTGTCCCCGACGGCGCTGCGGTCCCGCCCGCTCCGCCGGCCGGCATCGCGGGTGCTCCGACGTCACTCGTCGACTTTGTGACAGGGCCGAACAGTCCGAACCGTACCCTCGAACGATTCGGTATCTCCGGAACCGACCTCGGAATTCCTTGGGACAATGGTGATCCCGCTAATCGCCAGGTGCTGATGGCGTTCGGTGACACCTTCGGCTACTGCGCCATGCATGGCCAGCAGTGGCGATACAACGTGCTCTTCCGCAGCCAGGACCATGACCTGTCGCACGGGATTCACGTAGCCGAGGGCGTGCCCAACAACCCCTACTCCGGCTCACCGGTATGGGCACCGGGGCTTTCCAAGCAGGTCCTCAACAGCATCCACAAGGCGGGGCACGAGACCGGAATAATCCCGACGTCCGCGCTCTCGCTCGGGCGAACCCAGTACATGAGCTTCATGTCGATCAAGAACTGGGGCCGCGACGGCGAGTGGTCGACCAACTACTCAGGGATCGCGCGCTCGTTGGACAACGGTCAGACCTGGGGTGTCTACCCCAGCAGCGTCCGCCTTGCAGGGGCGGACACCGTGCCGGGCGGGCGGTTCGTCCCTGGTAACGAGAACTTTCAGATGGGTGCGTTCATGCCCGGCAAGGACGGCTACCTGTACTCGTTCGGAACCCCGCCGGGCCGCAGCGGCGCGGCCTTCCTGTCCCGAGTCCAGCCCGGCGCCTTGCCGGATCTCGGTAGGTACCAGTACTGGAACGGCGAAGGCAGGGGCTGGGTCCCGG
>NZ_JBAPRN010000745.1:0-1733 GCF_049281135.1 Mycobacterium sp.
CGTCGCCGCCGATTTGGGGACATGTGTCGTAGCCAGTGTCAGCGGTGTATGGATTCGTGTTCTGACAATTGCTGCCGAGCAGCCACAGCGCCGGCCAGGTCGATGTGTTCCGCGGTGGGACCTTGGCCCGGATGCTGACCGTTCCGTAGGTGAAGCTGGTGTTTGCCCACTGAACATCGCCGGTTGCGTAGGGCCACGAGGCAGCGGGATGGCGAACGCTTCCATCGACATTGAAGTCACCGCATGAAGTCTGCTTGGCAATGGTCGAGATAGTCAGGACGTTGCCGGCAACGCCCACCTGCTGGGGCACGTTGCATTCTGTCTCATCCTGGGCGTACTCGCCGTGGCGCGAGATGACCGTCCAAGCCGGCCCCAGGCTCGCTCCACCGAAATCGTCGGAGAACACGACCCGCGGCCCGGCCGTCGCTGAATCAGTCGGACTGGGTGGCGCCGCCGAGGCACTCGATGGAACTGACGCGGACGGGCTCGTGGACGGGTTGGCGGAGTCCGAATCACTGGAGTTGGCCGATTCACTGGGGGAAGGTCCCGAATCACTCGGTGTGGGCGAGTCACTTGGGAACGCTGAGGAGGTTGGGGTCGTCGAGGCCCTCAAACTGGGCGAGTCGGTCGCGGTTGGCAAAACGGCAACCGGGGCCGGCACGATCTCGACCGCGGCGAAGTCCCATCGATCATCTATGGGTCCAGTGTCATTGAGGATGACTGCGGTGCCAGCCACCGGTGTTGTCGAGCTCACGTATTGGGTCCAGTAGGTGTCGCCTACCGCGTCATCTATGTACTGGTCGACCATCGTTTGCCCATCGCCGAGCGTGCGCGCAACCGCTTGATCCCAGTCCTTGCCGACACCCCAGACCCAGGAGTTGTCTTGCGTAGTTGTGAGCGACACCGTCGGCGCTCCAGCCGGCGCATCGGCGCTGCCGACTGCGCCGTTGGAGGATGTATCTGCTCCAGAGAAACTGACGACGGCGATCGACCCTCTGTAGCCGCTCACGGCTTGGGTAGCCGTGACCGCGACATTCGACAGTGTCGATGTCGTCACTGCCTGCCAGATCTCAGCGGTCCCGGCTTGACCATTGCTGCGCTGTCGCAGAATCCAGCTCAAGCCGGCGCCGACAACGGATGTAAACGATTGGCTGGCCGGTTCATCCGGGCCATCCGAGGACGCGAAGGCGAGAAGGAGCTCGGCCGGAGCGCTCGTAGAAAGTATCGGCGACTGAAGTTGGCCTGATGTGCTTGTCGAATGCGTACTTACGCTTACATCGACGGAAAGTCCGGCCGTTGCAGCGGCGCCCGACCGCCCGTCACGCGCGCTTATTGCCAGCAAACAGCAGCATGTTGACACAAGCGTAATCGCGCATAGACGAAATAGTTTGCTTCCAGGTCGAGACGTCATAGACCCCCGCCATGTCTCCTCGGGAGTTGACCATCTCACAGGCTTGCCGTGGCTGTAAAGCAGAGCCCGGTCGCATCTCAACGTCCACCAGGGCACATGCAGTGGACGCATCACCCGGCCCGACGAGGCAACCACGGTCGCGAACTCGCTGCCCACGCCCAAACGTCCGTTTGTGCTCACCGTGCGGTTCTACGGACCCGCCACCGCGCTCTGCGACGGCGCCTCCAGCCGAGCGGCGATCGAGCGGCAAACCTGAGGGCGAGGGCACACCCGCCTGCGCTTAGACCGTATGGAGTGATCGCTCGCTGATGTGGGTGGTTGC
>NZ_JBAPRN010000746.1:0-11433 GCF_049281135.1 Mycobacterium sp.
ATTCGACGCTGCCCAGTCTGAATGATGCTGAGGTAGCGCATCAATTCTTCGACGCCCACGGCGATCACCTTCTGATCGTCGGTTTCGCGTAGCAGTGCCAACTGGTCGGGGTGCTCCAGCAGCGCAACGATCGCCAGGCTGATCATGTTGGCTGTGGTCTCGTGTCCGGCGATCAGAACGCCGGTGGCCAACTGCGCCGCTTCCCGGACACTGAGCTCTTCGGCGTTGACCCGCTCGGCGAGGTCACCCACCAGATCTTCGGTCGGGTTCTCCATTTTGGCGCGGACCAGCTTGGCGATGTATCTGGCGAGTGCGGTCGCTCCTTCGGCAGACTCCTCGGCGCTCGCGTAGCGGCCCATGCCTCGACTGGCCTGCTCCTGGAAGAACTCCGCATCCGAATAAGGCACGCCCAGGAGCTGACTGATCACCAGCGACGGGACCGGCAGTGCCAGCGCGTCGACCAGATCGGCCGGCTGCGGGCCCGCCAGTATCGCGTTGATGTGGTCGTCGGTGATCTTCTGGACAGCGGGACGCAAGCCCTCGACCCGCTTGAAGGTGAACGGCTTGGACAGCATGCGCCGAAACGTGGTGTGCTCCTCGGCATCTGCGGTGAAAACCGAGCGGGGACGCTTGTCGACGGTGGCCAACATGCCTTCGTTCCAGTGTGGATAACCTGGCTTGCGGTCGTCGACACTGGCCCGCGAGTCGCTGAACAACGAGCGGATCGCGTCGTAGCCGGTGATCAGCCACGGCGTGCTGCCATCCCAAATTCGGACTCGGCTAAGGGGTTTGACGGCGTTGAGTTCCAACGCGACCGGAGCGGGGGCCAATGGGCAACCCGCGGCGCGGGCCATCGGATAGTCCGGAATGTTCGAGGCAACGGGATGTCCAGTCAAGGTGTCAGACATAGGCTCCTTCTCCAATCGCGAACTCAGATCAGTGCGGTAGCGAGGCCTGCGCGCGGTGAACCGGCGATTGCCAGAGGCCGACGATCGCGTCGATCAGCCCTTCGGCCGCGATCGGCCAGCTGGACCGCGAGCGCGGTCCGTGTTCGGCGAGCTCACCTTCATGCTCAGCACACGTGTGCATCAACAGGTTCCGGGCCATCACCATCCGCTCGAAGCGAACCCGCTTCGGCAGATCGGGCAGGCAGCGGTTGATACCGTCGATCGCCTGGACGAGCACCGGCGACCCGAGTGCGTCCTTGGTCACGACTTGCCGATAGGTCGGGTCAGCCATCGCCAGCGCGGCGAAGCGCGCATACCAACTCGGGTTGCCCAGCGCGGTCAGGTGATCGGTGAGCGGGCGCACCAGCGTGCCCACCCAGTCCCGCAGCTCCGTCGAGCTCTCGATACCAGCCAGCATCTGGGCACGGAGTTCCTCGATGGGCACTCGGTGCTTGCTTTCGATCGCGCGCAGCAGATCGGTCCTGGTGCCGAAGTGGTAGCACGCCGCCGCGTTGTTGCCTTGGCCGGCCGCTTCGCTGATCTGCCGGTTCGACACCGCATACATTCCGCGCTCGGCGAACAACCGCTCAGCGGCGGACAAGATCGCTTCTCGCGTACCGGTGGACCGATCGTTACGCAGGACTCTGGCTGCGGTCACCGACTCAGTGAACACCGGGGAATGAGCTAAATCAAGCAGTTTATTTAACTGGTCGATGCGAGCCGAACTGCCAGACATTCCACCGTCGAACCCATAGTGGAAGTCCTAAAACCATCGATCTTGGCGGGCATTTTCCAACATGACGTACCGCGTGTCGCTAACAGCGACGTTGCGCATGCTCGGCGTATATACTTCGCCGAACTGCTGCGCCCCTCAATTCGAACAGACGCTTAGTACGCCAGACCAGACTCTGACGCGGCACCCGAGTTACGCCCCACATCGGAGGAGACCTTGCCACGCAACCTGGTCACCCGCGTCGCCACCAGACTGATGGAGACGACGGCGTCGACGGTTGCCGAGGTCAATGAGCAGGTGCTCGCCGAACTCGTCGAGCATCTCGACATCGATGGCGCCTTCCTACGCCACAACGACCACAAGATCCGGGTGTCGAAATTGGTCGCGATATGGCCGCCCCGACGCGACCCCTCAGTCCCCGACTCGGCGGCGGTTGCCCACTTCAGTAGCGCCGACCCGGTTCTCTCGTTGTGCGAGCACGGCAAGAAACTGACGGTGATCAGACTGGAGCCCTCCGACCCGGTTTGCGCGCGCTGGATAGCGGCCTCACAGGAGCGGTGGGGCGTCGAACCCGGCAAGATCACCGCGCCGTCGGCTGCGGCAGCGCCCTTGATCTCGGGGGGCGTGACCACCGGCCAGCTGGTCTGCGTGAAATTTCGTCGCAAGAAATGGCGGCCCGATGAGCTCAACACCATCCAGACGGTCGCATCCCTGCTGGCGCAGCTCCAGGCCCGTATCGCTGCCGAGGAGAAGCTTCGCAACCTCGCCGAACACGACGATCTGACCGGCCTGCACAACCGCCGCGCGCTGATGGCGCATCTGTCCGAACGCCTGGCGGCAGGTCAACCTGGCCCCGTCCCGGTGTTGTATCTCGACCTGGACCGGCTGAAGTCGATCAACGACTATCTCGGCCACACTGCCGGCGACTGGTTCATCCGGACATTCGCCGAACAGCTACAGATGAAGGCCGGCGCCAAAAGCATGACCGCCCGCCTCGGCGGAGACGAGTTCGTCGTCGTGCCCGATCGGTCGATGTCGATCGAGGTAGCGGAGAAGACCGCCGAGGAACTGTGCGCGGAATTGCGCGATCGGATGTCCCTCGGCGGTCACATGATCACCCGCACCGTCAGCGTCGGTGTCGCAGTGGGCATACCGGGCCGCGACAACACCAGCGACCTTCTGCATCGCGCGGACGAAGCCGTCCTGACGGCCAAGCGAGCCGGTGGTAACCACGTCGCGGTCTCCAGCGATGACATATCGCTGCAGCGGCTTTTCCGCAACGACATCGAGCTCCACCTGCGGGGCGAGATCGACAACGATGCGCTGCTGCTGCACTATCTGCCCGAGGTCGACCTGTGGACCGGCGCGATTGTGGCCGTCGAAGCGCTCGTCCGGTGGCGGCATCCGACCTGGGGACTGCTACTGCCCGAGTCGTTCATCGGCGTCGCCGAATCCGCAAACCTGGGCGGGGAGTTGGGCCGTTGGGTCATGCGAACCGCGATCGGGGAGTTCAGCCGGTGGCGTTCGCGCGGCGTCGGGCAGAACACCACGTTGCGGCTCAATGTGTCCCCCGCCCAACTGGTCAGCCGAGGCTTCGTCAGCAGCGTCGCCGAGACCATCGACGAATTCGGCATCGACGGTGGCTCGGTGTGTCTGGAGATCACCGAACGCGCCGTGGTTCGTGACATCGACACCACTCGCAAGACCCTCGAGGCGCTGAAGGAAGTCGGCGTCCAGATCGCCATCGACGACTTCGGCACCGGTTATGCCGTTCTGTCGCATCTGAAGTCGCTGCCGGTCGACACACTCAAGATCGACACGTCCTTCGTTCGCGACCTGGGCACCAGTAGCCGCGACCTGGCGATCGTCCGGGCGATCATCGGCCTGGCCGAAGCGTTCGACCTGCAGCTGGTGGCCGAGGGTGTGGAAACCCCGGCCGCCGCATTGACCCTGATGCGACACGGTTGCCACCGAGCGCAGGGTTACCTGTTGTCTCGCCCGCTGCCCAGCCACGCGATGGAGTCGCTACTCTCGTCGCGCTGGATGCCAATGCCGTTCCTGGCCGACAGCCAGGCCCTATCCGCGACGACGATCTGACAACAAATATGAGCGAAGCAACCGACAGGCGTTCCGATACGACGCGCGAGCAAATCCTGCGAGCCGCGGCGCACCAGTTCGCCCAGCGTCCGTATTACGCCGTCGGTCTCGACGACATTCTGGCCGAGGCGCAGCTGACCAAGGGCGCGATGTACTTCCACTTCCGCTCCAAGCATGCGCTGGCGTTGGCGATCGTCGACGAGCAGACCGTCAGGTCCGGCGCCGCGTTCCAGGAGTTGTTCACCCGCAAGCTGTCCGGGCTGGAAACTCTCATCGACGTCTCGTTCCTGATCGCCATGGCCGACATGACCGAAGACATCTCGCGGGCGGCTTTCAACCTTCTCGAATCGGTCGGTCGCACCGAGAAGCTGCAGGAGCGGCTGCTCGGCGGGTGGATCGAAATGCTCGGCGAGATCGCCGGACGCGGAATCCGTGAGGGCGACATCGTCGACCGCGGCGATCCACAAGACATCGGACGCTTGCTGGTGTCCATTTATATGGGGCTGCGTCAGGCCAGCAACCTGGACGACCCGGCGGTACTGCTCGGTGACTACCAGAAAGCCTTGTCGACGGTGCTGCGCGGAATCGTGCAACCCGACAAGATCGATTACTTCGCGCAATTCTTGAAGCGTCGCACGGGTCTGGCGATCAAGGCCGTCTCTCCACTGGAGATTCAGGACAACCGAAGCGGCTAGCGCTCGTCAAGCCACAGCTGCTCGGTCAAGTCTTGAAACGTCGCGAGCGCTATGTCGTCATCGGCGCGGATCAGCGCCGACCTGCTCATCAGCGCGCGCACACTCGACCCGTCCAGGTGGGCCAACTCGACTACCTCGTTCGCCATGGATTGCACGACCGTGACCGCGGAGTCCGCGGTAAGTGGGAGGTGGAAGATCTCGTCGAACTTCAGCGACGCCACGTCGGCGGGGTCCCGACCGACCATTTCGGAGAACGCGGAATTGGCGAACACCACCGCGCCGTCGTTCGCGATCGCGAGCACTGGAACCGGAATCCGCTCCAGCACAACCAGAGCAGGCAACTGCTTGAGGGTGGCTATCGGCGAAAGACTCGTCTGGACGTTACGGCGTCGCTCCACGAGCCGATTATGGTCCATTCGAGCCACGCGTAAGTCCGCTTGTTATTACTGGGCCAAGATTTTGAAGTTTCTGTGAAAGCGTTACACGCTATTGAACGTTCGGAAGTCGTTGTTCAGCCGAACGCAGTGACCCGTTCCGGCTGAACGAACACGGATATTCGCGTAAAGATTTCTCAGCGAAGGGCTCCCCGGCGACACGCAGTGGCATCATCGGACCATCGTCACCCGCCCCCGGGTGCTTACGGAGG
Organism: Mycobacterium sp.; assembly: GCF_049281135.1. Lineage (GTDB taxonomy): Bacteria > Actinomycetota > Actinomycetes > Mycobacteriales > Mycobacteriaceae > Mycobacterium. The sequence goes on from NZ_JBAPRN010000746.1 coordinate 5,119, forward strand.
TTTCAGCATGACTGCATCCGAAGCGCTCCGTCAGTCTCGTATTGCGCTCACCAATGGATCGGGTGCGATCCCGGTCGTCGGGTTCGGCACCTTGATTCCGGATCTCGAGGCGACCAAGCAGGCCACCAGCACAGCGCTGGAAGCGGGCTATCGACATTTCGACTGCGCGGAGCGCTACCGAAATGAACAGGCGGTGGGTGAAGCTCTGCGCGAAGCGTTCGACGAAGGGACGATTGCGCGGGAGGACGTGTTCGTCACCACAAAGCTGTGGAACAGCAATCACCGTCCCGAGCGGGTCCGGCCCGCGTACGAAGCGAGTTGCCGCCGATTGCAGGTCGACCACGCCGACTGCTATCTGATCCACACGCCGTACGCGTTCGCGCCCGGCGACGATCAGGATCCTCGGGACGAGCACGGCAATGTGATCTACGACGAGGGGGTCACGTTAGCTCAGACATGGCAGGCCCTCGAGCAGCTCGTCGACGACGGTGCCTGCGGGGCCATCGGCTTGTCGGACGTCTCGCTGGATATGCTGCACGAACTCGTCGCCGTGGCGCGGATCAAGCCGGCGGTCGTGCAGGTCGAATCGCACCCGTACCTACCCGAATGGGAACTGCTCGACTTCTGCCGCGACAACGGGATTGTGTTACTGGCGTTCGCTCCTTTGGGGCACGGCATGCAGCCAAACCTCCTGGAAGACAAAGTGATTACCGACATCGCGAAGCGTTTGCAGATGTCGCCGGCTCAGGTGGCCCTTTCGTGGGCGGCGCAGCGCGGCAGCGCTTTCCTGACCACCTCAACCAAACCTCAACGCATTTCGGAGAACTATCAGATATCCCCGCTACCCGACGACGCCATGCGCGAGATGCGCGACCACATCACCACGAACATCCGATTCAACTCGGTAGTGCAGACCGGCGTGCCGGGTTTCATCCCCAGGCCCACGTGACCTGAAGTGGCGGAGGAGAGGCCGATGGATCGTGTCGCGGTGATCACCGGCGCCAGTCGAGGCATTGGTGCGGCGACTGCTGTGCTTCTTGCGGAGAAGAGATACCGGGTAGTGGTCAACTACCGCTCCAGCGCCGAGGAAGCAGACGAGGTGGTCGGCGCGGTGAAAGCGTCCGGCGGAGAGGCGTCGGCGATTCGGGCCGATGTCACCGACCCCGACGACGTCGCGGCAATGTTCGCCGAGACCGAACGGCACTGGGGGGGCGTCGACGTGCTGGTGCACAACGCTTTGATCCCATACGACGTCGTATCGTTCGCCGATCTGAGTTGGGAGCAGCTGGGCGGCAAGCTGGACCGCGAACTGCATGCCGCATTTCTTGTGACCAAAGCTGTTGTGCCGGGGATGATCTCGCGTGGTTTTGGCCGACTGATCTATATGACCACGATACTGTCGCGCCGACCGCGTGCGGGCATGATCAACCTCGGAACTGCCAAGGCCGCGATGGACCAGTTCGTCCGCTATGTGGCATTGGAGGTGGCGCCGCACGGGATCACCGCCAACCTTGTTTCGCCGGCAACGGTGGCCGGCGCCACGTCCGACAAGCTCTTGGCCTCCGACGACGTACGCCGTCTTGGCGCCAGTAACCCCATGGGCCGCCTCGTCACCCCCGACGAGGTGGCGCAGACAATCGCCTTTGTCGCCAGCGAGGATTCGGGTTTCATCACCGGACATTGCGTGGAGGTCAACGGCGGCCTGGCGATGGATTGACGAAAGGGGTTGTCGGCCGTGGAGACAATCGATCTCGCCTACGTCGGGCGAGGCCTGCACGAGGAATTGGTCGCCCATGTGGCCGACCAAGAGGGTTACTTCGAAGACGAGGGTGTCCACGTCGCCATCCGCGACGGGGTGAGCTGGCCGGCCGAGCGTCTACGTCGGGGCGCGGTGATCGGCCTGGGCAGGACCCTGGTGTCGCGGCTCAAAGACGGGATCGAGTGGACCGCGGTCAGCTTCAGCACCGATCACCCGCTGTTCTGGTTTCTCGGGAACGCTGAGGTGAAGTGCATGGCGGATCTGCGCGGGCGACGGTTAGCCGTGCACGGACCGTCCGATCCTCCGGGTACATTCGCCCGGATCGTCCTGCGCAAGCACGGTCTGGACCCCGACAAAGACCTGGAATGCATCGTCGGGCATCCCGGTGACTATCAGATGGATCTGCGACGGCTGCGGGACGGATCAATCGACGCCGCCTACGTCGGCAGCACCCTTTCGCCCGAACAGGTGGCGGCAGAAGAGGGATTCCATGTGCTGGCCTGGGTCGGCGACCATTTCCAGATTCCCACTGTGGGCGTGGTGGTCGACCCCACCCACATTCCGCTGGACAGCCCCGCCTTGCAGGCCCTGGCGCGTGCCAATGAGCGCGCACTGCAATTGCTCGTCGAAAAACCAAGCAGAGCAGTCGATTACGTTGCCTGGTTCTTGGACCGACTCACGCGCGAGGAAGCGCAACACTACTACGAAGACTATGTCGGGCCGTACTTCGTCCCCGGCCGGACGGCTGATCTCGACATGGCGCAACAGGCCATCGACACCGTCGCCGCCGAGCTCGGCATCGCACCTGTGCCGGCGGAGGCGATGTACGGACTCGCAGGCAAGTCGATCGCGAGCATCTAACCGATAGCTTTCAGCCCCGGCGTATCGTTTGCCCCGATTGCATCTGCCGGTAGTCGACGGGCTGACAACGCATGGACACTCTCGAAGGCAAGGTCGCCGTCATCACCGGTGCGGCCAGTGGGATCGGTCGCGCGATCGCGCACTCGCTGGGCCGCCGGGGAACGCAGATCGTTGCCGTTGACATCAATGCCGACGGGGTCGCGGCGGTGGTTGCCGACCTGCGGGAGCTTGGCGTGAACGTCGCCCCCCGAACCACAGACATCGGCGACGCAAAAGCTTTCGACGGCATCCGAGACACCGCAGTGGAGCGGTTCGGCAAGGTCGACATCGTGGTCAACAACGTCGGTGTGCTGACTAATGGCCTACCGCAAGACATCCCAGCGATCGAGTGGGAGCGAATTCTCAACATCAACCTGATGTCGGTGGTGCGCAGTAACGCCACTTTCGTCCCGATGCTGCTCGACCAGGGCAGCGGCCATATCGTCAACACCGCATCGTTCGCCGGCTTGTTCACCTACTCGTACGACCGCATGCCCTACGCGGCCAGCAAAGCCGCAATCGTCCAGATCAGCGAAGGACTCGCTCTTTATCTGCGTCCCAAGAACATTGGCGTCACCCTGCTCTGCCCAGGACCCGTACTGACGAACATCGCATCGAACATGCCGACATTCGGCGGCGGCGCGGCCCTGCGTACACCGGGCGAGCAGTTCGAATTGTTCGACGCCGCACGCGTCGGCGAACTGGTTGCCGACGCGATCCTGCAGAACCGCTTCTTCGTCCCGACCCATCCCCAAGTCACCGACGAGCTACGTCGCCGCGTCGAAAACTGGGATGCCTACTTGGATTACCAAATCTCCCGCGAACCCCTGGCACCGAAAGGCGACAACTCATGACCGACGCCCGCACCGATGGCCTCGCAGTCTTCAAAGACCCGCTGCCCGGCCTGATCCCCGACGACGTCACCAGCATGCGCGACGATGGCTTCGCGGGCGAACTCGGCGAACTGACTCTCGAGCATGTCTTCGGTGCGCTGTGGACACGACCCGGGCTGGATCGCCGCTCCCGCAGCCTCGTCACACTCGGGGCGCTCATCGCGCTGCGTGCGGGAGAGGAATTGAAGTTTCACTTCCCGATTGCGTTGCGCAACGGGCTGACCGCCGAAGAGCTCGAAGAGGTGGTCTATCACCTGACTGGCTATGTGGGCTTTCCGGCAGCGACGTTGGCCCGCAACGTCGGGCGTGAGGTACTGCCTAAGCCGGACCGCCAATCCGGCAGCTGAAAAAGACGCGTCTACAGCGCCGCTACGAGCTACCGACTTTCACAGCCTCGCCGGTTGTCGTGCCGTTCAGGCAATTATCTGGGCCAGTCAGGGCGGGACTGAACTTGAGTGCGTCCACCAGTTCGGCTATGGCCCTTTCGCCCTGCCCGCCGACGACGGCCTCCGAAAAGCAGGTTTCCAGGTGGTTGTGCAGCATCACCCGGTTGGTGCGCTCCAACGCCGACTGCACCGCAGAAATCTGCTTCATCACGTCCACGCAGTACGCGTCGGATTCCAGCATTCGGATGATCCCGTCGAGATGGCCACGGACTGTTTTGAGCCGGTTGAGCGCGGAACGCTTTTTGGCCGTCAACTCCTCTGACATCACCGTTTCCTTCCAGCGGCGCGTACCAACCCCGTGCCGGGCTGAACGACTCCCAGCTTACCTCACCCCACCCCACCCAGGGTGGGGTAGCATGGCCGTCGTTAGTCCAACACAGAGAGGTTCACCATGGCCGATACAACTGACGATCCGGGCACCACACAACCGACCAGGCCTAGCCGCCTGAACCAGGCGCTGGCATGGGTGGGCATCGTCGCCGGCGGACTGTTCGTCGTCGGCGCTATTTTCTTCTCCGGCTTCTTCTTGAACTGGAGCGAGCACATGCACATGCACATGGGCCACGCGGCGATGTCCCACGAACAGAAGGACTGCTGCGCCGACATGAAGATGGGCGACATGAAGCCAGGTGACATGAAGCCGGGTGCAATGGGGCCCGAGATGATGGGGCCGCACGCGGGCTAACTCGTTGTGGTGCCACGGTTTCCACGGACCGAGACCGTGCCCGAAAGTCTGAGTGCCGAGCCTAGAGCGTCATTCGCCGGGCTCGGCACTCAGTGCTAATTGGTCGAGCAGTGTGCGTACCCGCTGTTCGATCTCGTCGCGAATTGGTCGTATCGCCTCGAGCGGTTGGCCGGCCGGGTCGGCGAGAACCCATTCCTCGTAGCGGCGCCCCGGCAGGACCGGGCAGGAGTCACCGCACCCCATGGTGACCACCACATCCACGGTTTGGAGCATGTCCATGGTCCACCGCTTCGGTTGTTCGATGGTGATGTCAATACGCTTCTCGGCCATCGCTGCGACGACGGCGGCGTGGAGTTCGCCGGCAGGTTCAGACCCGCCGGAGTAGACATCGGCCCGGTCACCCGCGAGGTGTTTGAAGAATCCCATAGCCATTTGGGAGCGGCCCGCATTCTGGGTGCAGAGGAACAGCACGGCGGGCTTGACGCCGGACATCAGGCAAGGCTTTCGTGGGCGGCAGGAGCGAATCGTCCTCTCAGGGCCAGTGATACGTAGACCAGGGCGACGAGCACCGGCACTTCGATGAGCGGGCCCACGACGCCGGCGAGCGCCTGTCCCGAGGCGGCACCGTAGGTGGCAATGGACACGGCGATGGCTAATTCGAAGTTGTTGCCCGCAGCGGTGAACGCGAGGGTGGTGGTGCGTGGGTATCCCAGACCGAGGATTGTGCCCAGCAGGTAGCCACCACCCCACATGACGGCGAAGTAGGCCAGCAGTGGCACCGCGATGCGGAGCACGTCGAGAGGGCGGCTGGTGATCTGATGTCCCTGCAGCGCAAAGAGAATGACGATGGTGAACAGCAGGCCGTACAACGCCCACGGTCCGATTCTGGGCAGGAAGGTCGACTCGTACCAGTCGCGCCCTTTGGCGTTCTCGCCGAAGCGTCGGGTGAGATAGCCGGCAAGCAGGGGAATGCCGAGGAAGACGAGCACGGATTTGGCGATCTGCCACGGCGAGGTGTTGATGGCGCTCTGTTGCAGGCCGAGCCAACCGGGGAGCACCGACAGGTAGAACCAGCCCAGTGCGGCGAACATGACCACCTGGAAGATGGAGTTGAGCGCGACCAGCACTGCCGCGGCCTCGCGGTCACCGCAGGCAAGGTCGTTCCAGATGATCACCATCGCGATGCAGCGGGCCAGACCGACGATGATCAGGCCGGTGCGGTAGTCGGGGAGATCGGGCAGCAGCAGCCATGCCAACGCGAACATCAACGCGGGGCCGACTAACCAGTTGAGCACGAGTGAGCTTGCCAGCAGTTTGCGGTCGCCGGTCACGGTGTCCAGCCGGTCATAACGAACCTTGGCCAGCACCGGATACATCATCACCAGCAGACCGAGCGCGATGGGCAGTGAGATCCCCTCAACCTGAACATGATTCAGAGCAACATTGAGCCCAGGAACGAGTCGCCCGAGCAGTAAGCCGACTGCCATCGCGATGCCGATCCACACCGGCAGGAGCTGATCGAGCCGCGACAACTTCTCCACCACGGAAGGATGCGCCTCAGGTTGCACTAGTCGGCTCACGATTCGCCTGCCGTGCCGTCACCCGTCGCTGTTGTGCAGCATGCGCTAGGAG
>NZ_JBAPRN010000747.1:0-3618 GCF_049281135.1 Mycobacterium sp.
GGCCAGCCGCCCGACACCCAGCGCGTCGGCGGCAAGCCCGGTCAACGCGTCGCCGGCCGCCTCAGGATCGTCACCGGCAAGCGCCCATGCGCGACCGTCCCAACCGCGGGCGAGACCGTGCCAACCCAGCTGGCGCAGAAACGACGCGTGTGCGCTATGAGCCAGCGAGGAAAGCCGGTCCGATGGCGCAGTTGTCCGCAGCCCCGCAAGGTCGGCGTACGCAGTGCCGTAGCGGCCCTGTCCCCCGGCGCCGACCGCATGTAACCACTGCTGATGGGGTGTTGTGGCCGCAGGTAGCGGCCATCGCCCGGGCTGGTCGCCGAATGCCACGGCGGCAAGCTCTGACTCGACAGATGAGCGGTGAGAGACATGTATCACGGCGGGTTACCCGTTAAAACTTCATGGTTTCTGAGTTACACCGGTATTAAATCCGTCGATGATCATATTTGTTGTGCTTGCGCTGCGATTCGGTCGCGAGCTGCGACATTTCCACGGATCCCGGGGTCAACATGCACTCCTTGGCTCAGCGGACTCACTGCGTCGATGAACTCGGGGTAAATTCCCAAGCCGCACTTCAGCATTCGGCAGATTACAGCCTGTTGACGGAAATTCCCTAGCACCTCTACGTTTGCCTAGACGAGTAGTCACCGACGACCCGCTCGATTCAGTTGACGACATACATGATCGCGAACTGGCTTGAAGAGAGGGACATCAATGCCGCAACCAGAGCAACTACCGGGTCCCAATGCAGACATTTGGGAATGGCAATTACACGGCCTTTGCCGCGGCGTGGATTCCTCAGTGTTCTTCCACCCAGATGGTGAGCGCGGTCGGGCCCGTCTGCAGCGCGAACGCCGGGCCAAGGAGATGTGCCGCACCTGCCCGGTGATGGCCCAGTGCCGGGCGCATGCCCTGGACGTCGGCGAGCCGTACGGAATTTGGGGCGGCCTGTCGGAGACCGAGCGCGAACTGCTGCTCAAGCGGGACATCGGCAGAACGCGCGGCATCCGCCGCAGCGCCTAGTCCTAGTCAGGACGGGTCGGGACTCACAGAATCGACCCGTCCTGCTTGTACTGCTCGATTTTGTCCCAGTCGACCCCTGCTTCCAGCAGGATCTCTTCGGTGTGCTGACCGTGTTCGGGTGCGCCGGTCGGGTGGACGTGGTGGCCATCGAATTGAACCGGGTTGGTCGGCAGAATGTACGGCTTACCGTTCATCGCTTTCACTTCGGGGATGTAGCCGTTGGCGATGACGGCGGGATCTTCGTGCAATTCACTGGTCTTCTGCAGGACGGCCCAAGCTCCCGAGAGTGGCTTGAGGATCTCGCGCCACTGGTCGACGGTCTTCGAGGCGAACTCCTCGTCCATGATGTCGATGAGTTCGCCGCGGTTCTCGAAACGTGAATGACCCTCGGCGAAGCGTTCGTCGGTGATCAGGTCGGTGCGACCGATGACCGTCATGAATTCTGGGTAGAACTTGTCACCCTGCAACATCATCAGCGTGATGAACCGGTCGTCCTTGGTCTTGTAGTTGCCGACGAGCGGGTTGGGCATCTCGCGGTGAGTGAACGTCGGGATCGGGTCGCCGCCATAGAGATTCGCCGCGGTCACCTGCGGGGTCATCACCCACGCCGCCAGCCCGAGCAGCGAGACGTCCACGATCGAGCTCTCACCGGTCGCCTTGCGTTTGTACAGCGCAGCGGCGATCCCGCCGGCAATCGTCAACCCGCCCATCAGGTCGCCGAATGCCGCAGTCTGCATCACCGGCTCAGGCAGCTCGCGGGTCAGCGCGTCGGCGATGCCACCACGTGACCAGAAGGAGACACCGTCATAGCCCGGCCGGTCGGCGTCGGGACCTTCGGGGCCGTAACCGGATCCGCGCACGTAGATGATGTCGGGGTTGGCGGCGCGGATCTGCTCGACGCCGATGCCGAAACGGTCGCGGCGGCTCGGCAGGTAGCTGGTGAGGAACACGTCGCTGCTCTTGGCGAGCTCGTGCACGACCTCCTGCCCGCCCGGCTTCAGCAGGTCGATGCCGATGGATTTCTTTCCGCGGTTGGGCATTTCGATCATGTAGTTGACCGCAGTCGGACCGCCCGGAATGAGGCCCATGGTGACCAGGCCGCGCTGCGGGTCGCCGCCTTCGCGTGGCTCGACCTTGATCACGTCCGCTCCCCACTCGGCCAGCACCGCACCGGCCGCGGGAACGAACGTCCACGCCGCGACTTCCAAGATGCGGATGCCGGCAAGTGGTTTGGCGTCGGTCATAACGAGTCCTCCTGTATCAGAGTCATTTTCGGACTATTCGCCGATCAGCCCGAATCGGCGGTATGCGGCACGGATGTCGATACGCGCCTGCTCGGGCAACTTAGCCTGCGGCGGGCGGGATTCCGGGTACGAGCCGACCGGCAGCCCGATCACCGACGCGGCGTATTTGAACGCCCCGCCCCAGTGGGTGAAGTAGTCGGGTCGTCCGGGGTACCGCGTGAACCAGCCCCGCATGTCCAGCTCGAACTGGTCGAGCCCCGACTCCTGCGCGTAATCCATTGCCTCGACCAGCTTCTCGTTCCAGACCAAGTCCCAATACTCCGACAGAGCGCGTTTCTTCGGCGTCTCGAAGAGGTACCCGGCGGTACCCAGCTGCCCCGGGCCGACGATGCCCGCTTTCAGCCAGCCGGCCCGGTACACCGTCGTGTCGCACTCCCAGATCACCAGATCCGGTGCCAGCTCGTGTAGGAAGCGGCTCTGATGCGGTCGGAAAGAGCCCTCTTTGGTGGCGCACACCGCGGGGATCTCCTCGACGATGCGCGCGCCCTCTTGAGCGGACAGCACGTATCCCGAACTGGGCGAGTTGAACATTCCCAATGCGATGTCGGTGCGGTCGGCGACGTATTTGAAGTAGTTCAATGCCCCTTCGCCACCGTGTAATTCCATCATCGGCGTCTGAATGTAGACAATGTCGGCGCCCGCGTCCTGGGCATGCCGGGTGAGCTCCAGGCAGTCCTTGGCCGACATCGCCGCGGTGCAGGATTGGACGATCACGTCCGGGTCGATACCGCGGGCCTCGTCAATAGCGACTTCCAGCAGCTTTTTTCGTTCCGCGATGGTCAGCGACCAGAATTCCGAGAGACCGCTTGTTACCCAGAGCATCGGGTGCCCGAGCGTGCCCACACAATGCCGGACCAAGGCGCGGTAGGCATCCCAGTCGATGTCGTCGCCGTCGCGGCCGCTGAACGGGGTGTACAGCGAATCGCCGATGCCGTGCAATGCATTGCGCGCCCACTGACGAGCGTCTTTGGCATTAGCCATTATTCACTCCTTGAACTAGCCGACGATCTCGAAGACCGCTGCGGCCGACGTCACCGCCTTGTCGGAGTTGCCCTCGTCGTGCAGCAACATGCGCACACCCACCTTGCCCGAACCGCCGACGTGCGCGGTGCCGTCCACCCGGAACGGCCCGACCTTGCCGCGTGACATGAACATCACATGCCAACTCACCACCTGCAGCTTGCGAGTTCCGGCCGCGTCGGCGGCCAGATCGATCGCGGCAGTTTCGAGCACCACGTGCTGCGGCCCGATGTGCAGCGCCGCGTCCGGTGAGGCCAGCTCCATGCTGAGG